>NZ_JANUFB010000006.1:0-420721 GCF_024809055.1 Citrobacter sp. JUb117 | reverse complement strand
GTGTTGATGGTGATACCACGTGCTTTTTCTTCCGGTGCGTTATCGATCTGATCGAATGCACGAGCAGAACCGCCGTAGGTTTTAGCCAGTACGGTGGTGATTGCAGCGGTCAGAGTAGTTTTACCGTGGTCAACGTGGCCGATGGTGCCGACGTTAACGTGCGGTTTTGTACGTTCAAATTTTTCTTTAGACACGGCTATATTCCTTACTATAGTGCTCTCCCTTTATAGAGAGAGCACGGGATTTTGGTTTTTAACCTGCGGCTTATTTACCGCGGGCTTCGATTACGGCCTGAGCAACGTTGTTCGGCGCATCATCATACTTCAGGAATTCCATAGAGTAAGATGCACGACCTTTGGTCAGAGAACGCAGCTGAGTTGCATATCCGAACATTTCAGACAGCGGAACTTCAGCATGAATCTGAACACCAGTAGCGTTAGATTCCTGACCTTTCAACTGACCACGACGACGGCTAAGGTCACCGATGACGTCACCAGTGTTCTCTTCCGGCGTTTCTACTTCAACCTTCATGATCGGCTCAAGCAGAACAGGTTTCGCTTTCTTAAAGCCATCTTTGAAGGCGATAGAAGCAGCCAGTTTAAACGCCAGCTCAGAGGAGTCAACGTCATGGTAAGAACCGAAGTGCAGACGCACGCCCAGATCAACAACCGGATAGCCAGCCAGCGGGCCAGATTTCAGCTGTTCCTGGATGCCTTTATCAACGGCCGGGATGTATTCGCCAGGAATTACACCACCTTTGATGTCGTTGATGAACTCGTAGCCTTTCGGGTTTGAACCCGGCTCCAGCGGGTACATGTCGATAACAACATGACCGTACTGACCGCGACCACCAGACTGCTTAGCGTGTTTACCTTCGATATCGGTAACTTTCGCGCGAATCGCTTCACGGTAAGCAACCTGAGGTTTACCGACGTTCGCTTCAACGTTGAATTCACGCTTCATGCGGTCAACGATGATGTCGAGGTGCAGCTCACCCATACCGGCGATAATGGTCTGGTTAGATTCTTCGTCAGTCCATACGCGGAAAGACGGGTCTTCTTTAGCCAGACGGCCCAGAGCCAGACCCATTTTTTCCTGGTCAGCTTTGGTTTTCGGTTCTACCGCGATGGAGATTACCGGCTCAGGGAATTCCATACGCTCCAGAATGATCACGTGGTCTGGATCACAAATGGTGTCACCAGTTGTCACATCTTTCAGACCGATCGCAGCCGCGATATCGCCCGCGCGAACTTCTTTGATCTCTTCACGCTTGTTGGCGTGCATCTGTACGATACGACCAAAACGTTCACGAGCCGATTTCACTGGGTTGTAAACAGTATCACCGGAGTTAACCACGCCAGAGTACACGCGGAAGAAGGTCAGGTTACCCACGAACGGGTCGGTAGCGATTTTGAATGCCAGAGCAGCAAACGGCTCTTCATCGCTAGCGTGACGCTCAGCCGGAGTATCTTTACCGTCGTCCAGAATACCGTTGATCGCAGGTACGTCGATTGGGGATGGCAGGTAATCAATTACCGCATCCAGCATCGCCTGAACACCTTTGTTCTTGAACGCAGAACCACAGGTTACCAGGATGATTTCGTTGTTCAGAACGCGCTGACGCAGAGCAGTCTTGATCTCTTCTTCAGTCAGTTCTTCACCACCGAGGTATTTCTCCATCAGCTCTTCTGAAGCTTCTGCAGCGGACTCGATCAGGTTCTGGTGCCATTCTTCAGCCAGTTCCTGCATGTCTGCCGGAATATCTTCATAAGTGAAGGTTACGCCTGCGTCTTCTTCGTTCCAGTTGATGGCTTTCATTTTCACCAGGTCAACAACACCGGTGAAATGTTCTTCAGCACCAATAGCCAACTGCAGCGGAACAGGGTTCGCGCCCAGACGGGTTTTGATCTGACCAACAACTTTCAGGAAGTTCGCACCCATACGGTCCATTTTGTTAACGAACGCAATGCGTGGAACTTTATATTTGTTAGCCTGACGCCATACGGTTTCAGACTGCGGCTGAACACCACCAACTGCGCAGTAAACCATTACTGCACCATCAAGCACACGCATGGAACGTTCTACTTCGATTGTGAAGTCAACGTGCCCCGGGGTGTCGATGATGTTTACGCGATGCGGTTCATACTGCTTGGCCATACCAGACCAGAATGCAGTAGTCGCTGCGGAGGTGATAGTAATACCACGCTCCTGCTCCTGTTCCATCCAGTCCATGGTGGCTGCGCCGTCATGAACTTCACCGATTTTATGGTTTACACCGGTGTAGAACAGAATACGTTCGGTAGTAGTGGTTTTACCGGCGTCGATGTGCGCACTGATACCGATGTTACGGTAGCGCGCGATGGGTGTTGTACGAGCCATTTGATTCCTCGTTTATCTTTTAGGCGTTCAATTTAAGTAGCCCAAAGCGGGCTGCTTACAGGAAGCGCCCGCCTGGTGACTATTACTCCGAAGGGATTACCAACGGTAGTGTGCGAACGCCTTGTTGGCTTCTGCCATACGGTGAACGTCTTCACGTTTCTTAACTGCAGTACCTTTGTTTTCTGCAGCATCAGAAAGTTCGTTCGCCAGGCGCAGAGCCATGGATTTATCACCGCGTTTACGAGCAGCTTCAACGATCCAACGCATTGCCAGAGCATTACGACGAACCGGACGGACTTCAACTGGTACCTGATAAGTAGAACCACCAACGCGGCGAGACTTAACTTCGACAGTCGGGCGCACGTTTTCGAGGGCTACTTCAAAGGCTTCCAGGCCATCTTTACCAGAGCGCTGAGCCAGGGTCTCCAGGGCGCTGTATACGATGGTTTCTGCAGTAGATTTTTTACCATCTACCATCAGGATGTTTACAAATTTAGCCAGCAGCTCTGATCCGAACTTAGGATCCGGCAGAATTTTACGCTGACCAATGACGCGACGACGTGGCATGGGAATACTCCGTTGTTAATTCAGGATTGTCCAAAACTCTAAGAGTTTAGTTTGACATTAATATAAAACGTTTGGCCTTACTTAACGGAGAACCATTAAGCCTTAGGACGTTTCACGCCATACTTGGAACGTGATTGCTTACGGTCTTTAACGCCGGAGCAGTCAAGCGCACCACGAACGGTGTGGTAACGAACACCCGGAAGGTCTTTTACACGACCGCCACGGATCAGGATCACGGAGTGTTCCTGCAGGTTGTGACCTTCACCACCGATGTAGGAAGTCACTTCAAAACCGTTAGTCAAACGCACACGGCATACTTTACGCAGTGCGGAGTTTGGTTTTTTAGGAGTGGTGGTATATACACGGGTACATACACCACGTTTCTGCGGGCAGGCTTCCAGCGCAGGCACGTTGCTCTTTGCAACTTTGCGTGCGCGTGGTTTGCGTACCAGCTGGTTAACTGTTGCCATTAAATAGCTCCTGGTTTTAGCTTTTGCTTCGTAAACACGTAATAAAACGACCTCATACAATATGAGGACGCAGAATTTTAGGTCGGTGTCGAAAAGGTGTCAAGAAATATACAACGATCCCGCAATTACCAGGCAATCTGGTTGGGATGCTTCACCGTAAGTCTGACGAAGTCAGTATAGCTAACCCTGACGACACTGTCTGAAATTTGACCACCCAACCCGCGAGCCTTAATGTCTTCTTCCAGTACATAAACCTTAATGGAGGCATTTTGCAGCGTTTCAAGGAAACGGCTGCCTTCTATGGCTGCAGTCACGCCGTCCTGAAGCAATAAAAGCTCATCGTCTGCGCCAACAAGACGCAGCAGGGAGGAGAAGTCAGTCAGCCACGCTGAGCGATGTAGAGTATGCAGCATGCGCGTTTAGAACCTCATAATGACGTCATAGTTGCCCAGTTCACGGCGCAGTTCTTCAGGTTCAAGTACCGTCGCATCGACAACGAATTTCATGTCCGTATCAAGGCCACGTTCGCGCAATGAGGCAGCGCACAGCCAACATTGTTCTATATCGTACAGCCCCAACAATTTGAAGGTCGCAATATAGTCCCGTGCCAGAATGAGATCAGGTTTTTGCTCTGGCAGGATTTGGAAGACGCCGTCCCCGATAAAAAAGACGCCGAGATCTTCTGTTAGTGCTGATGTCGCCAGTAGTGCATCCAGACCTTCACGGCCCGATGCGCTCCCGTGAGGCACGGTGGAAAATACAAAAGCGATTCGATTCATTAGAACTGCACCACGCGATCGCACGTCAGGGATGCCTCAGCGAGCGAACCCAGCCCACTAAGGTTAAAACCCGCTTGTAAATTAGCCCCAGCCAACGCCAACCTCTCTGCTTCAGTTTCATCAACAACGCCGCGGCGTAGCGCCGCTGCCACGCAGATATTTAGCTCTACGCCATGCTGTTGATTAAGCTGTTGCCAGGCGCGAACCAGATCAAATTCATCACTGGCGGGCGACGTCAGCAGATTGGCGTTATACACGCCTTCACGATAGAAAAAGACACGGCTTAACTCATGACCTTCTTCAATCAATGCGTGAGCAAATTGCAATGCGCTGCTCGCCTGCTGCGTACCATAAGCAGGTCCAGTCACGACGATAGCAAAGCGCATTACTTGTCTTGCCCCTGGAAATCACCGCTCTTGAACTGGCGAATATAAAGATAAACCGTGTGCTTGGAGATGTTCAGGCGGTCAGCAACTTGGTTAATAGCATCTTTGATATCGAAGATACCTTTCTCATACAAGTTCAGGACAATCTGACGATTCTTCGCATTGTTGGAGACGTTACGATCGGCATTCACTTCTTCAATCGTGAACTCCAGCGTCTGGGTAACCAGATCTTCCACTGATGAGGCGAAGTTCACGGCAGAACCCACTTCTGGGGTTTCCGGTGGAATAAAGGTATTCATTATCTGCGAGAAAGGAACATCAAGGTTCATATTGATACACAGCAGACCAATTACGCGATGCTCACGGTTGCGAATGGCAATCGTCACCGACTTCATCAAGACACCGCTTTTCGCACGTGTGAAGTAACACTTCGACACGCTGCTATCCGCACCCGTCATATCATGCAGCATGCGCAACGCCAGATCGGTAATCGGTGAGCCAATTTTACGACCCGTATGTTCACCGTTAGCAATGCGAATAGCCGAGCATTTCAAATCCTGCAAAGAGTGCAATACGATTTCACAATGGGAACCAATGAGCATCGCCAACCCGTCCACTACCGCTTCGTAGGATTTAAGGATATCGAAGTCGGTTTGATCGAAAGGACGTTGATCCAGCAAATCTAGCTCACTGGTTTCGTTGGTTAAAAGCGACCTGGACATGAAAAAAAGCACTCCTTTTCAGGAGCCTGTCGTTATGTTGTCAGGGCAGGCTCATCACTATTAGGGGCATCTAAAGTAATACAGCGCACGAGGCGCTTTCCAGTATTAATTATATCCTGTCGATAATAAAAAACCGCCGCCCTGTGGGCGGCGGTTTTAGGTAACTTATTTTTTGCTGCTGTCTGCAGCTTTTTCAGCCGGGGCAGCATCTGGTTTAGCGTCGGCTTTCGGGGCCGGTTTGATGTCCAGCAGCTCAACATCAAACACCAACGTGGAGTTTGCCGGGATACCCGGAACGCCGGTTTTGCCATATGCCAGATCCGGTGGAATAACCAGCTGGATTTTACCGCCTTTCTTGATGTTTTTCAGACCTTCGGTCCAGCCTGGGATAACACCGTCAAGACGGAAAGAGAGCGGCTCACCACGCGTGTAAGAGTTATCAAACTCTTTACCATCGATCAGTGTGCCTTTGTAGTTCACTACAACGGTATCGCTGTCTTTCGGTGCTTCGCCAGTACCTGCTTTCTCTACTTTGTAGACCAGGCCAGTTGAAGAGGTTTTAACGCCTTTCTCTTTAGCAAACTTCTCGCGGTACACTTTACCTTTGGCTTCGTTATCAGCCGCGTCTTTTTCCATTTTCGCCTGAGCGGAAGACTTCACGCGCGCTTCGAACGCCTGCAGGGTTTGCTCGATTTCCTGGTCGGACAGCTTGCTCTTATCAGCAAACGCGTCCTGAACACCAGCGATCAGCTGGTCTTTATCCAGTTTGATGCCCAGTTTTTCCTGTTCTTTCAGGGAATTTTCCATGTAACGACCCAGAGACGCGCCCAGCGCGTAAGCAGATTTTTGGTCGTCATTTTTGAATGCGGCTTTGCTGTCAGCAGTAGCGGCTGGTTTCGCAGCATCGGCGGCGAAGGTGATCGGGGCATGTAGAGCTACGGCCATCGTGGTCGCCAGCAGCGTTACTTTAAACAGTGATTTCATCCATCTCTCCAGGGCCGGGGCATCTCACCCCAGGGTTAACTAACACAAAAATGTACTATAAAGCGTTGCAGAACAAATCAACATACGGGCACGCCCTATTATCACCACTTTTCAGACTCTTTTTGTTTAAATTAGTTTCGTTGCGAAGGAATGAGTGCTGTGCAAACAGACAAAGTTGAGTAAAATTCGCCGCAGTCCGCGATCTGCCGGAAATAACAGAAGAGGTGAATCATGCAGGATACAACGATGGAAACCCGCCTGGCTGAGCTGGAAAGTCGCCTGGCATTTCAGGAAATCACCATTGAAGAACTCAACGTGACGGTCACCGCTCACGAACTGGAAATGGCTAAACTGCGCGATCATCTGCGTCTATTGACGGAGAAGCTTAAAGCAACGCAGCCATCCCATATTGCGTCGCAGTCTGAAGAGACGCCACCACCGCATTATTAAGACGTAAAAAAAGCGGGGTTTCCCCGCTTTTTTTGTGCCGGATGACGACGTAAACGTCTTATCCGTCCTACGGTAGGCCTGATAAGCGTAGCGCCATCAGGCAATCATACCGATTAGTGGCAACCGCAGCCGCCGCCGTTACCTTTGCCTTTACCGCCGCCACAGCAGCCTTCGCCGCCGTGTTCATGACCATGATCGTGGTCATGGCCGTGACCGCCGCAGCAACCATCGTGACCATGTTCGTGATCGTGGTCATGGCCGTTTGCACCGTGAACGTGGCCGTGAGCCAGTTCTTCTTCGGTTGCTTCACGGATAGCGATAACTTCTACGTTGAATTTCAGATTCTGGCCAGCCAGCATGTGGTTACCGTCAACCACGACGTGGTCATCTTCCACTTCGGTAATTTCTACCGGTACTGGACCCTGGTCGGTTTCCGCCAGGAAACGCATGCCAACCTGCAGTTCGTCAACGCCCATGAAGACGTCTTTCGGCACGCGCTGCACCAGGTTTTCATCATACTGACCGTAAGCGTCGTTTGCGCCAACAGCAACATCGAATTTATCGCCAACTTCGTGACCGTCCAGCGCTGTTTCCAGGCCAGAAATCAGGGAACCGTGACCATGCAGGTAGTCCAGCGGTGCACTCACCGGAGACTCATCAACCAACACACCGTCTTCTGTACGTACCTGATAGGCCAGGCTGACCACCAGGTCCTTTGCTACTTTCATGATATCTCCTGAGCATGGAAAGAATAGTGGCGCAGATTGTAGCGGAATTCTGCACCTGTGTACCCTCTAGCTTAAAAAAAGCTGCGGCATATCGCTAGTCCGGATGAAAAATCCCTATTACTTGCTCTTCTTTGCGAACGTGCTCGCGGGCTTCTTTATCCGCTTCCCGCATCTGGTGACCACACTTAACACACTCAACAATATCGATATTATTTTCGCGCCACATCGCCAGTGAATCCTGCGCCTGGCAGGATGGGCATTTTGCACCTGCAATAAAACGTTTACGAATTGCCATGGTTATCCTCTACTCAAATTCATCCCAGCCGTCCGGCTGACGTCGCTCTCGCTGCATTTCACGCTGGAAAATCTCTTCCAGTTCGCGCCTGGCTTCTCGGGCTCGAGAGATTTGTACCGTATCTGTGTGGATAGGGATCAGCTCCCGCAACATGCTCATGTCCAGCCGACGAAAATGCAGCTGGGCACGCTGCGCCTGATGCGGGTGCATCCCCAATGACACCAGCGTTTTTCGCCCCAACTCCAGTGCGCTGGAGAAGGTTTCGCGGGAAAACTGTGTCACACCAGCCTGTATTAACTCATGCGCCTCTACTCGTCCGCGCGCGCGCGCAAGAATATGCAAATGTGGAAAATGCTGTTGGCACAATTCCACTAACTTCATCGTATCTTCGGGTTCGTTACAGGTAATGACGATCGATTGTGCCGCTTCTGCACCGGCAGAACGTAACAGTTCCACCTGCGTGGCATCGCCGTAATACACCTTATAACCGTATTTACGCATCAGGTTCACCGCGCTGATATCCCGCTCCAGCACGGTAATACGCATTTTGTTCGCCATCAGCAAACGCCCAATTACCTGACCAAAGCGGCCAAATCCCACCACAATCACCTGCGGCTTATCGTCTTCCACCCAGGGTTTTTCATCTTCTTCATCCGGGCCGTTAATCTGGCGGGAGAGCCATTTATCAATCAGCTTCATCAATAGCGGCGTGGTCATCATTGATAGCGTGACGGCCACCAGCAGCAGCGCCATTTGATCGCCCTGAAACAGTCGTTGCGAGGACGCGGTTGAAAACAGTACGAACGCGAACTCGCCCCCCTGGCTTAATACCCCGGCAAACTGCATCCGTTCCGAACTTCTCATGCCATTCAGGCGCGCCAGCACATACAGTACCAGCGCTTTAACCACCACCAGCACAATAACGCTTACCGCCACCCACAGGATATGGGTATACAGCACGCCAAGATTGAGCGACATCCCCACAGAAATAAAGAACAGCCCCAACAGCAGCCCCTTGAAGGGATCGATAGCCGTTTCCAGCTCGTGTCGGTATTCGCTTTCCGCCAGCAACACGCCGGCGATAAACGTCCCCAGCGCCATCGACAGCCCCAGCGCGTCCATGAATAAAGCAGAACCGAGCACCAACAACAGCGTGGCGGCAGTAAACACTTCCCGCACGCCGGAATCCGCAATAAAGCGGAAAACGGGGCGCAGCAAATAGCGTCCACCAATCAACATGCCAGCAAAAGCCAGCACCTTCATGCCCACTTTGATCCAGTCAAAATGCTCATCGGCAGAGCCCGCCAATAACGGCACCAGCGCCAATGCCGGGATCACCGCCAGATCCTGAAACAGCAGTACCGAAAAGCCCAGCTGTCCGGATTCGCTGCGGTTCATCCCCTTTTCCCGCATCAACTGGAGCGCCATCGCAGTGGACGACATCGCCAGACCAATCCCCCCCACCACGGCTGCTTGCCAGGAGAAGTGGGTTAGCATCAGCAGCCCGGCCAAAATCACCGCGCTGAGCATCACCTGCGCGGCTCCGACGCCAAAGATAGAGCGCCGCAGTTGCCACAGTTTGGCCGGGTTAAGCTCCAGCCCAATAATGAACATCAGAAAGACCACACCCAGCTCGGAGAAATGGAGAATTTCATCCACATCGCTGATGAATCCTAATCCCCACGGCCCAATCGCCATCCCTGCCAGCAAATACCCTAACACCGGGCCGATACCCAGTTTTGACGCCAGCGGCACCGCCGCTACCGCCGCGAAGAGGAACAGCACTCCCGCAGTCAATAAATCAGAACCTTCCATCAGCGGCCTCCCGCAGGGATTGGATTTGCCAGCCATTCACCATACGCTTTGGCATGGCTGTCCAGTTCCTGCTTCGTTTGCCGTCTGGCCCAGTAAACGATGATGGGGCTCATCCAGTGCATTCGACACATACCGGCTGTCAGCTCAAAGGGGCGCAGCACATCGCTCATTGGATAGCGGTTCAGCGCGTCATAGCGGTACGCGCTTTCGGGTTCACCGGTGGTGATGACGCTCCGCCAGTACTTTCCCGCCAGCTGATTTCCTCCCAGCCCACTGGCAAACCCACGACTCAGCACACGGTCAAACCACTCTTTGAGCAGCGCTGGACAGCTATAGGTATACAGCGGATGCTGAAAAACAATCACATCATGGTCACGCAGCAGCGTCTGCTCATGCGGGATGTCGATAAAAAAATCAGGATAGTGCGCATAAAGATCGTGCACGGTAACATTACTGAGCTGCATGGCCGGTTTAAGCAGCACCCGGTTCGCGACCGAGTCCTGAGATTCCGGATGGGCATACAGCAGCAAAACTTTCGCTGGCTGGAACATCATCCCCCTCCCGGTTATGTCTTTGTCTATTTTCGGCGTTTTGGGCTACCATTGCGCCTCGGTGCGGCAAACCGCCCACACATTACATTATCATAATGATAAATTAACATAGTCTGAACATACGGCGCCTTATGATTGTTTTCTCCTCGTTACAAATTCGTCGCGGCGTGCGCGTCCTGCTGGAAAATGCCACGGCCACCATTAATCCAGGTCAGAAAGTGGGCCTGGTGGGTAAGAATGGCTGCGGTAAATCTACCCTGCTGGCATTGCTGAAAAATGAAATCAGCGCCGACGCTGGCGGGTTTACATACCCAGGTAACTGGCAGCTCGCCTGGGTAAATCAGGAAACGCCCGCGCTTGCTCAGCCTGCGCTGGAATACGTCATTGACGGCGACCGCGAGTATCGTCAACTGGAAGCACAGTTGAACGAGGCCAACGAACGTAACGACGGGCATGCGATTGCCACCGTGCACGGCAAACTGGACGCCATCGACGCCTGGACCGTGCGCTCGCGTGCCGCCAGCCTGCTGCACGGCCTCGGTTTTTCTAACGAACAACTTGAACGCCCGGTCAGCGATTTCTCCGGTGGCTGGCGTATGCGTCTCAACCTGGCTCAGGCGCTGATTTGCCGTTCTGACTTGCTGCTGCTTGATGAACCGACCAACCACCTCGATCTCGACGCCGTAATCTGGCTGGAAAGATGGCTGAAAAGCTATCAGGGTACGCTGATCCTGATCTCCCACGACCGTGACTTCCTCGATCCGGTGGTGGATAAGATTATTCATATCGAACAGCAAACCCTGTTCGAGTACACCGGGAACTACAGCGCGTTTGAAGTACAGCGTTCCACTCGCCTCGCACAGCAACAGGCGATGTACGAAAGCCAGCAGGAGCGCGTGGCGCATCTGCAAAGCTATATCGACCGCTTCCGGGCGCAGGCCACCAAAGCCAAACAGGCGCAGAGCCGTATCAAGATGCTGGAACGCATGGAGCTGATTGCCCCGGCCCATGTTGATAACCCGTTTCACTTCAGCTTCCGCATACCCGAAAGCCTGCCTAACCCACTGCTGAAAATGGAGAAGGTCAGCGCAGGTTATGGCGAGAACATTATTCTCGACTCCATCAAGCTGAACCTGGTACCAGGGTCACGCATCGGCCTGTTAGGCCGTAACGGCGCGGGTAAATCCACACTGATTAAACTGCTGGCAGGAGAACTGGCGCCGATTAGCGGTGAAATCGGTCTGGCGAAAGGTATTAAGCTCGGTTACTTCGCCCAGCATCAGCTGGAGTTTTTACGCGCGGATGAATCGCCCATTCAGCATCTGGCCCGCATGGCGCCACAGGAGTTAGAACAGAAGCTGCGTGATTACCTCGGCGGCTTCGGCTTCCAGGGCGATAAAGTCACCGAACAGACCGCTCGCTTCTCGGGGGGTGAAAAGGCACGACTGGTACTGGCGCTTATCGTTTGGCAGCGTCCGAACCTGCTGCTGCTCGATGAACCGACTAACCACCTGGATCTCGACATGCGCCAGGCACTGACCGAAGCGTTGATCGATTTTGAAGGCGCACTGGTGGTGGTGTCGCACGACCGTCACCTGATTCGCTCCACCACCGACGATCTCTATCTGGTTCATGATAAAAAAGTTGAGCCGTTCGACGGTGATCTGGAAGATTATCAACAGTGGCTGAGCGACGTACAAAAGCAGGAAAGTCAGAGCGATGAACCGGCAAAAGAGAGCGTCAACAGCGCCCAGGCGCGTAAAGACCAGAAGCGCCGTGAAGCCGAACTGCGCACCCTAACCCAGCCGCTGCGTAAAGAGATTACCCGTCTTGAAAAAGAGATGGAGAAGCTGCAGGCACAGCTGGCACAAGCGGAAGAAAAACTCGGTGACAGCGAGCTGTACGACCAAAGCCGCAAGGCCGAACTGACCGCATGTTTACAACAGCAAGCCAGCGCTAAATCAGGGCTGGAAGAGTGTGAAATGGCCTGGCTGGACGCGCAAGAGCAACTTGAGCAGATGCTGCAGAACGACTAACCACGAAAGGCGGACGATGAACTTATCAATCACCGATGATATTACCTTCCGCAAACTGACCATCTTCATGACCTTTATGGAGAAGGGCAACATCGCCCGTACCGCCGAGGCGCTGGATATCAGCGGCGTGAGCGTGCATCGGGCGCTGCATACGCTGGAAGAGAACGTTCGTTGTCCGCTGTTTGTACACAAAGGGCGTAACCTGATTGCGCAACCGGCGGCGTGGACGCTGCTGGAGTACTGTCAGGAAGTGACCCAGCTGATGGAACGTGGGCTGGAAGAGACGCGCAAAACGGCGGGCGTCGGTCAGGGCCGTCTGCGTGTCGGCACGCTCTACTCGTTAACGCTGGAAACGGTGCCACGCCTGATTATGGGTATGAAGCTACGTCGTCCGGATCTGGAAATGGATCTAACGATGGGATCAAACGAAGCCCTGCTGAATATGCTGGAGAGCGCTACCCTGGATGCGATTCTGATCTCGATCTCTGAAAGCGAGATCGACCGTAACAGTCTGGAAGTGTTGCCGCTGTTCCACGATGACATCTACCTTGCTGCACCGATCACGGCAGCGCTGGATCCCAGCAAAACAGCGGATCTTCGCAATTATCGCAATGAGAAGTTCGTTTCGTTGGCGGAAGGCTTTGCCACCTATGCGGGCTTCCAGGAAGCGTTTCATGTCGCCGGGTTTGAGCCTTCAATCGTCACTCGCGTGAACGATATTTTCTCGATGCTCAGTCTGGTGCAGGCAGGGGTTGGATTCTGTTTGATGCCAGGGCGAATGAAGAAGATGTATGAGAATACCGTGAAGCTGCAAAAGCTGTCCGAGCCCTATCAAATGCAGCAGCTTATCGCGATTGTCTTTGCCCGCAACCGCGAGCGCGACCCGAGTTTGCTGGCGTTAGCTGCCGAAGGGCGGATGTATGCGCGGAGTTTGAAGAGCGGAGCCTGATTGCCGGATGGCAACGCTAACGCGTTTTATCCGACCTACCGATTTTGTAGGCCCGATAAGCGCAGCGCCATCGGGCAATACCACTATGCACGCAGCCGTTTCGCCAGATGTACAGCAACGTCCACGCCGCTGCGTTCGAGCGAAATTGACTCTCCTTCCCACGCCGCCTGACGCGTTAGGCAGGTCAACACACCGCCGGGTGGCATTTCAATCGCCAGCCGGGCTTCACGCTCATTGGCGGAGACCACCGCCTCCTGCCAGCGCACGGTGCGCGCCATATTCATCGCCAAATCGTCAGCAATGCGCTCCGGCTGCCACAGCACGCGTCCAGTGCTGCCGCTGAGATAAGCGTAGCGAGGACGAGAAAGTGTCACCAGGCTAAACGCCTCTGCCAATTTTTGCGCAGGTTCTGCCAGGAGTTCGCAGTGTGACGGTACGCTAACCGCCAGACGATGTGCTTTGCTCGCCCCTTTCTCCAACGCCCGTTTTGCCACTCCAGCCATTGCCTCATCAGTCCCGGCAATCACAATCTGCGTTTCGGCATTGAGGTTGGCGATATACGTTCCGCTACCCACCACCAGCGATTCCACCTGCGATAACGTCAGCCCCATGATCGCCGTCAGGCCGTAGCCATGTGGATAGGCCTGCTCCATCAAATCACCGCGCAACGCCACCAGTTTAAGCGCGTCGGTAAAGTCGAGCGCCCCGGCCACCACCGCTGCCGGATATGCACCAATCGACAGCCCGCTCACAATGTCTGGTGAAACGCCGCGACGTTCCAGCTCGCGCGCCCAGGCAACCCCGGCAATCAACAGCGCTAACTGTACCGCTCGGGTGTGTTGCAATGCGTCAGGGGAATCCAGCGTATCCGCTTCTGCACCCAGCACTTCACGTGCCAGCGCCAATTCCGTTCCCGGCAGGTTATGCAGCATCTCTGGATGCTGGATTCCCTGTCCCGGAAAGGTGAACAGAATTTTCATTTACTCCTCCCTGCTCCACGGGTCGCTCACCAACCGCGGCCCCTGCGATGTTTTTAACAGTGCCCTGCCGTCGCGCAGCCATTCGTTTAGGGCAAACGCGCCATACGGCGTTTCTACCTGAGTGTCCGCGCGGCACAGACCGTCCGTGAGCTGTTGCTGCCATTTTTCCAGCACCTCGCGTGATAGCGCCTGCGGGGCACGGATCAGCAAATCCAGATCGCTACTGGCATGAATCACCGGGATCCCGGTCGCCAGCGCATAACCGGTGCTACCGGTAATACCCCATGTCCACGGCCACGCTTGCTGTGACAGCAACAAAGCCACCTGAACCGGTGGCTGAGAGATAAACGGTGAACGCAGCATCGCCTGCGGGTCAACCAGCGACTCCGGGGTACAGACGCGGGTGAGGGCATCAGGATTCACCCAACCCGCCGCCCGCTGACAGCGCTTCATGCCGCGCACACCGACGGGGATACGCCCCGCCTCGTCAACATCACGCCGCACAACCACCGGCAGGCCGGTATGCCAAACGTCATCCACCCAGGATTCCGTGGTCTCTTCCAGCGCGTCACGCGCATTCAGCCAGATAAGATCGTGTGGGCGTAATGTTGAGGTCATGATTTACATTCCTGAAGTCAGCGAGATAAACAGCGGCAGCGACAGGATACACAGGACTGAGCTCAACAGCAGCACGGCTTCTGCATCCGGTGACTGCACGCCAAAGCGGTTACCGAACACCACACCGAAGAAACCGGCAGACAGCGCAATCATCAGAATAGCGGTAATGGCTACGGAGCCATGCAGACCGAAGATAAGCACGATGCCCCAGGCAATTGCAGGCTGAATCAGCAGCTTGGTAATAGTCGACGTAATGACCACGGTATTGATCTGCAGTTTACGGGCAGACAAGATAACCCCGGTCAGGAACAGCGCGGCGGCGGTTGCAGACAGGCCCAGCGGTTTAATGGCCGCCAGTACCAGTTCCGGCATTTTGATGCCGATCGCCGAGAGAATAACCCCCAACAGCGGGCCCATCACGATAGGTTTCTTGATAGAGCGCCACATCAATACCGGCAGCATTGACAGTGTGGAGCCGGTATTTCCACCTGCTGCCAGCGCTTTTTCACGCTCCAGAATCAGCAGGCAGAACGGCGTCATCAGCACGGAACCGCAGGCAATAGACACGGCAACCGAAAGCGACGTTGATGACGCTTCACCGAGGACGCTACCAAGAATCGGCAAGCCAAGCGCCGCGTAGTTTGGCAGCGCGACGGTCAACGTCAGCACGGCGGCATCCTGCGGAGATTTTTTGAAGACTTTGGTCGCCATAAAGTAGATGACAGCATAGGTAATCCACATTGCCAACGTCAGCACCACAATCAGCGGCGACTGCGCAACAATACCGGCCCATGGGGTTTGTACCGTCGCGCTAAACAGCGCAGCGGGTAATGCAAAGTCCATCACGAAGATATTGAGCAGGGAGACGTTTTTGTTGTCCACCATTTTGGCCTTCCCGGCCCAGAATCCTAGTAGCATGATGACGAAAATCGGAGCAAGAGCATGAACAATTACGTAAGTCATATTTCACCTGTAATTTAAAAAGTTAGCAATGTCGCGATGATTATTATTTTTCAGATGCAGTGGCCCACGCGGGCGCAACGTCTGCGCCCGCGGAGTCTTACATCTGGCAGGTCTCTTTTTACTTACCAGCTTGCTCGCATACGTTCGCGTACGAGGGCAGAGCTGCGGCGATTGTCAGCGCCCAGACGGCTTTTCAGCGTTGGATCCTGACGAGCGTCATTGATGGCCTGCTGCAGGGTGTTTTTAACCTGCATCAGATCGTTTGCAGATGGCGCATCTGGGTTGCTGATATCCAGCAGATTTTCCAGCAACCCCAGCGTGGCGTAGTTGCTGATGTCGTACGCCATTGGCGGAATGGTTGCCGCCAGTTTTTCCAGCGCCTCAACGGAACGCAGCGTGATACGCGCGGCAGATTCTTTACCCATCGCATGAATCAGCACACCTTTGTCGTTGAACGCAATCAGACGGTTTGCCTGGTAACCGTGTGCCAGGAAGGCACCGGACATGGCTTTACCGACAATCAGGCCAATGACCGGGTGGCCCGCCAGACGCGCATTGGCATACGCCGCCGCCGCACCGGCCAGCGCCTGGTGAATACCGAAGCCTTCTTCACGACGACCGTATGCCTGGCTTGGCACATCAATCACCGCCACAATCGGACGTTTTACCGCGTTATTGGCGTCGGCTGCGATGGTTTCGCTCACCACTTTCGCCAGTGTCCAGCCTTCCAGCAGACCGACTTCACCGCCAGCGGCGCGTGGGTAATGGTTATTGGCATCCGGGACAACGGCAATAAAGCGCACCGTTTCACCGTTCAGTTCACCATCAGCGGCCTGTACGGACGGGCACAGCCCGGCAATACGTTTAGCGTTCGGTACGAGGGTTTCCAGCCATAATTCGCCACGGCTTATTGAGTTACTCATCATTTCACCTCCCGGGCGAAAAGCGCATGAATCTGTTCGGTATCGGCCTGTTTACGGGTGTCGAAATTCGTTAAACGGTCGAGATACCAGTCGTAGTTATCAGTGCGGTGTTTTGCCGGTACGCCTTTTGCCAGCGCGTCGTTCATTGCCGCTTTCACGGCGTTCACGCCATCGCCGACCAGCGCTTCCACCAGCCCGCTTTGGTAGCGAATTTCACCACCGGTCATGCTCCAGATAAACGGACGGTCACGGGAGTCATACTCTTCAATCCCCGCTTCCTGCTCGATAACCTGCGGGCCATTTAGCCCCAGACGCGCTTCACGGGTCACAATCAGGTAGCTACACAGTGCCGCAGCGATAGACATCCCGCCAAAGCAGCCCACGGTACCGGCGACAATGCCGACTACCGGGGTGTAACGACGCAGGTCAACAATCGCCGCATGAATATCGGCAATCGCCGCCAGGCCAAGGTTGGCCTCCTGCAAACGCACGCCGCCGGTTTCCAGGCTTAAAACAGCCTGAGTTGGGATGCCGTTGCGGTTATCTTCCGCCGCCAGCTCCAGCGCCGCTGCCATTTTGGCACCGGACACTTCACCCATGCTGCCACCCTGGAATGCGCCTTCAATCGCCACCACCACGGCCGGTTTGCCGTTGATGGTGCCTTTAGCAACGACC
This sequence comes from Citrobacter sp. JUb117, assembly GCF_024809055.1. NCBI lineage: Bacteria > Pseudomonadati > Pseudomonadota > Gammaproteobacteria > Enterobacterales > Enterobacteriaceae > Citrobacter > Citrobacter sp. JUb117. The sequence goes on along the minus strand of NZ_JANUFB010000006.1, from coordinate 403,451 downwards.
ATGCCGTCATCCGACTGCGGAACGATGCCCTGCGCGCCAAGCCAAGGCGACATCACGCCGTCAAACGGGTCGAGCAGTTCGCGGTAGCTGCCTTCATCAAGCAGCGCGTGGGCACGCTGACGTGCTTTTAATTCGATAAAACTGCTGTCATCACGCATGGCTCACCTCTTCAAATACCTGTTCGATACGAATACGTGCAACACCTGGGGTTGCGCCAAAGTCGTGGATCGTCAGTTTTCCTGCAGGCAGGCTGCTGACCGTTTGCAGACGGTTCAACAACGCTTCCCAGCGACTACGGCTGTTATCGACAGAAGTGGTGATATCAATGGTTAACGTCTGGCTCTGGTCGGCGGTGAATAACACCTCCATATCCCCGGAGCCCACAACGCCTGCCAGCGCTTTACCGCTTAAGGTGCGGCTGGCCGGTACGGTTAACGTAATGTGTTCCATAACATCCTCTTAATGCTTTAAATATACACGTCGTACTTCACGTTACAGTTGCGTTGGCTACGCTCGTTCACCCCAGTCACGTACTTATGTACGCTCCTGGGGATTCACTCCCTTACCGCCTTCCTGCAACGCGAATTACTTTGTGTATAGGGCGAATCGATGCGGTCGATGAACAAGGTGGCGGCGAGTAAATCTGCTGCCCCGCCCGGCGAGGCGTTCAGCGCCAGCATATGGCTATCGAGTGCGGCCAATGCCGCCTGACCTGCTGGATGAGCGCTGCCGCCAGCATTCAGCACCGCACGGGCACCGTCCTGCATGGCATCCAGCCCTTCCATACCTGCGCGAGACAGCACGCAGGTATCGGTCAGCGAGGTCATGATCGCCATCAGCGCGTCGAGCCTGGCGTGCGTTTCACTGCTGCCGTTAAACCGGCTTAAACGCAGTTGCGGCAACGCACGCTGCATCACATGCGGAAAAGCCTGCTGTGCCTCTTCACGTGCACCCGGCACCTGATAACGGTGCGTCGCACGCAGCCCTTTGCTGAACACTTTGGGTGCGGCGGCATCCGGCAGTTTTGCCAGCTCGGCGGCAGTCGCCGCGACCTGCTGTGCACTCGCGGTACCACCGTGCATTGCCACCGCGCTCACCAACAATCCCAGTGCCCAAATCGCGCCACGGTGGGTGTTCACACCGTCCGTGGCCGCCATCATCTGTTGCTCGCCTTCGCGACCGAGTCGCCCTATGGTTTGTCTGAGCGCAATATCCGCTGGACGCTGCCAGCTTTGTTGCGCCAACGACTGAAATGTAGAGGTCAGGCTGTGCGCAGAACGCTCCATTAACGCAAGCGACAAGTCGTGATGCGCGCCATTCCCCCGACTGTCCACCAGACCGGGTTTCGGGCTGAGTCGCGCTTCGTCAATCAGACACTGCGTGGCAGTTTGCGCCAGCCATTCGGCACCGCCTTCAACCTGAATCGGGGACAGAAGTTTCATTACCAGCTCCGGAATTTCGCAGGTGGGTTGTAAAGACCGCCAGACCATTCAACGAGATCGGACACGCTACCGGCGGCCAGCAGAGAACGGGTCGCGTCGGTACGACGAATGCCCATATCTTCTGGATACACCACCTTGCCACTCTGACGCAGTTCAGCGACGCGTTTCGCATCAACGCCCAGACCGATGTCGGTGATCCCGGCAACCGCAGCCACCATCGCCCGGCGCTCTTCAAGATCTTTTGCCCGGTAGAGGTAAGCGATCCCTTCTTCGGTCAGGACGTGGGTGACGTCATCGCCATAAATCATCACCGGTGCCAGCGGCATCCCGGAGGTTTTGGCGACTTCAACCGCATCAAGTTTCTCGACGAAGGTCGGTTTCACACCGGCCTGGAAGGTTTCAACCATCTGAACAACCAGTTTTTTACCGCGCTGCATTGGGTCAGGTTCGGTAATCATGTTCAGCCAGGCAGGTGTTGCATGACGACGGCCGTGCGGGTCATGGCCCATGTTTGGTGCGCCGCCGAAACCAGACAGGCGTCCACGGGTCACCGTTGAGGAGTTGGCATAGCCATCAACCTGCAAAGTGGAACCGATAAACATATCGACCGCGTACTGACCCGCCAACTGACAGAAAGCACGGTTAGAACGCATTGAACCATCGGCACCGGTGAAGAACACGTCTGGGCGGGCACGGATGTACTCTTCCATCCCTAATTCACCGCCGAAGCAGTGCACGCTTTCAACCCAGCCGCTTTCGATAGCAGGAATCAGCGTTGGATGCGGGTTCAGCGTCCAGTGTTTACAGATTTTGCCTTTCAGACCCAGCTGTTCGCCGTAGGTCGGCAACAGCAGCTCGATTGCCGCAGTGTTAAAGCCGATACCGTGGTTGAGGGACTGGACCTGATGTTCTGCGTAGATACCTTTAATGGCCATCATCGCCATCAGGATATGTTCTTGTTTGATCAGGCGCGGGTCACGGGTGAACAGCGGTTCAATGAAGAACGGCTTATCGGCGACGACCACGTAATCAATCCATGAGCCCGGAATATCAACGCGCGGCAGGTCGCATTCATCGTCGACCAGTTCGTTAACCTGCGCGATGACGATACCGTCATGGAATGCGGCGGCTTCAACCAGCGCCGGGGTATCTTCGGTACTCGCCCCGGTGTAGAGGTTACCTTTGCGGTCGGCTTTAAAACCGGCAATCAGCGCCACGTTTGGTGACAGGTCAACATACAGACGGGAGTAAAGTTCGATGTAGGTGTGGATGGCGCCAATTTCCAGCTGACCATCTTCCAGTAGCTGCGAAATACGCAGGCTTTGGGTACCGGAGAAAGAGAAGTCCAGCTTGCGAGCGATACCTTTTTCGAAGATATCCAGATGCTCGCTGCGTCCGACGCTGGGCATAATCATGTGCAGGTCGTGCACTTTTTGCGGGTTAACTTCAGCCAGCATGCGAGATAAGAAATCTGCCTGCTTTTGGTTATTCCCTTCTAATACCACGCGGTCACCCGGCGCGATAAGTAATTCCAGCATCGCGGTCAGGTCTGCAGTCGGCAGAACCTTGCCCTGCACCGGAACGGAAGCCAGACGCCGCTGTTTTTCTGTGCGGCGGGTGTTCCAGACTCGAGCTGGCGTTTGCCCAGATAACATTATTAACCTCCTGATTCAGCGAATCATTTTTGATTGCTTAACACTGGAAAGAGTGTGCGCTCTGGTGAGAAAGTCATCAATTAAGCGTAGGCGTGAATCATTAGCTTGAGAGTAATAATTGAAGTAACGATTTGTGATGAGGATCAATTTAAGCGGGGTAAGTAAAGCGGGTATCGCTACCCGCTTGTAGGAAATTATTTTTGCGCCGCCAGGCGCTGGCGGATATCGTCGAAATGTTGACGGTGATAAAGCTTACCGTCGAGGAAGCGGGTTTTCAGCTCGCCTTCCTGCTCCTGTTGCCAACGTTGTTCATCATGCAGTCGTAACTCGCCCTGCTCATCACGTGCAACGCGCAGCAGCCCGCGGGCAGAGCGTTTCAGACCATTGTCGGTTTTCGGCTCCTTAAAGATGGTTCGGCCTTTACCGTTCACTTCTCCCCACGTCGCTTTCATCGCAAAGCCAAAGGTATCTCGCGTGTTGTACTGATAGGTAAACGATCCCACCCCGAACACCACGTTTGAGCTGGCAAAGCCTTTAGCCTCGAGGCGACGCAAGATTTCATTCGCCCGCTCCAGCGTAATGGAGTCGCCATAAATCAGCCCTACATGCGGGTCGAGCACCTTATACCCTTTGGCGTTTACCGTACCGCCAAAAATCTCCCACAGCACCTCCACGGAACCTTTTTCCTCTGGCGTACGTTCGGCACGGTTATCGTCATCTAACCCAGTGCCACACAGAATATCGACCGGGTTACCGCTGTCCGGGCGGAACACAACCCGCCCCTCACGCGCCAGAATGATGTGCTTCAGTTCCCGGGTATACTCCGTCAGCACCTGCCAGTAGTCCCAGGTATCGGAGACTATCGACACAAATCCCTGCGGGTACAGATCGGCAATCAGACGACGGAAGGTTTCGATCTCATGTTCACGCTCGCCCATGCACATCACGCTGTGCTCGGTGGCTGGAATGCTGGCGCCGATGAAATACGCCTCGCCGTTGGTGTAGTAATCACGGGCGTACAGCAGTGACGGAATACTGTCGGTGCCTTTAAAACTCAGCAGATGCCCGCCGCCCGCCTGCATGGTGTCCTGCAATCCGGACATACCGCGAAACGAAAAGTCATGGCACTGGAAGTCAAGGTGCGTCATATCGCTACAGGTTTTTTCTGCCCAATGCGCACAGATTTTGCGGTAGTGATGCGCGATGGTGGCATTGGTTGACGCTTTCCACAGCTCAGCCGACAGTACCGTCTCGAGGTAATTCACCAGCCAGAAAAACTCAGGTTGAGTATTGATGATGGTTAATACCGGCATCGCCATCGGGACTTTGCTGCCTTCATCCAGTGCTTTAATGTGCAACGGCAGATAGCCCAGCTGATGCAGCGCACGGATGTGATCAACCGGCACGGCATCTTTTCCCAGATACCCGTCCATCACCTGTTTGTATTCACTGACCACCTCTTCCTGCGGTCGGGCAAAGAACGCCTCGTTAAACAAATCAACCAAAAACCACTGCAAAAAGCCCTGCAGACCGAAGAACACCAGCTTGCCATCCGGCAACGGCGACGAGAAAAAGCGATCGCTGCGCGGGGTAAAGTTGGAATAGACCCGGCTGGTGCCCTGCGGATACTGCACGCGGTGAGACACTTTGTAGCCATCAATAGCCAAGATTGGATTCATTTTCATAACAGGTGTCTCCCTCAGGCGCGGTAAATCGCGTCAATGTCGATAAGTTCAAGCTGCGGATGGGCCAGCGTAGAGGACGCTAACGATGTGGTGGTGTAAACGGCGTCAATGCCGTTGGCAAACAGGTGCTCAACGCCCTTAGAAAAGATCCCGTGGGTAACGTACAGGCTGACGCTGCGCGCGCCGGCATCGCGTAAAACCTGGGCAGAGCCAATGAAGGTGCCGCCAGCGTCGCACAGGTCGTCGACAATCAGCACATCCCGGTCTTTAACATCCCCGGCAACCAACGCGAAACCCGTCAGGTTGCCGCTGGCGACATCGCGTTTTTTGCTCAAAATGGCGTACTCAGCAGTCCCTGCGGCTCTGGCGACAGCATCAATTTTCTTTAATGCTCCGGCATCAGGAGCCACCAGCATCAGCGCATTTTGCTGGAACTGGCGCTGCAAGGTCGCGCTTTGCAGCAGACAGACCTCCTGGGGAAGAGTGATGAAATTATCGATAGCCGCTGCCGCCGCGTCGCTGTGTGGATCAAGTACCTTCACCTTGTCGAACTGCAACGTATTGAGCTGACGGGCAAAAACCTTCAGCGCAAAGCTGTCGCCCGCAACCATATGTCGGTCCTGGCGCGCCCACGGCAGCCAGGGAAGTTCAAGATGGCTGACCCGTACATCGGTCTGATGGCGCACCGCGTCGACCAACTGCGCCAATAGCATAAAGTCGTTCATATCGCGCATCGCCGTAGCACGAATGCGCATCTGGTGAGCGAAGGATGGCAACGCGTCGGTGACTTTCAACCAGACGGCCCCATCAGGAAAAATACCGCTGGCAATAGCGTAAGCCTGGTCATCCAGCGTTAAGGTTAATTTTACGCTCATCTCGCTTCCCCTTTAAATTGGGTCCCTTCGACACAATTAATAATGTCCCTAAGACAATTATTAAGCAAGCATAAAATAAAGTATTTTTGAACGTGCGCTAATCAACTGATAATCAATGGAAAAAAAACGTACCTTGCCCACCGATACCGGGCTGGTACACTTGGCAGCGTTGCACATCATCGTGAGTACCTTATGACCACCGAAGCCGACTACCTGAATCAGTACGATGCCCGCCGCTTTCCCTCCCCGCTGGTAACGGTGGATAGCGTGTTGTTTACCGTGCATCAACAGGCGCTGTGCGTGCTGCTGGTCGAACGGGCAAACCAGCCGCAGAAAGGACGTTGGGGATTACCCGGCGGCTTTATTGATATGGCACACGATGATTCCACTCGCGCCACAGCGCTGCGTAAACTCACTGAAAAAACAGGCGTTTCGCCTTCGTGGCTGGAACAGCTGGACACATTTTCCGGGCCAGATCGTGACCCGCGTGGCTGGAGCCTGACGGTCACCTGGTTTGCGCTTATCGCCTGGGTGGACTGCGAACCGCATATTGCCAGCGTCAGCGATGCCCGCTGGGTCCCGGTTGATAAGCTTGCCGACTATCCGCTGGCCTTTGACCACCAGGCGATCATTGATGCCGCCCTGAACCGGCTGCGGCAAAAAACGAAGTATTCTTTACTGCCCGTTTATTGTTTGCCGGATACCTTTACCCATGGTCAGCTACAGGAAGCCACAGAGGTTATCCTCGGCCAGCCGATTCAGCGCAAAAGCCTGATCCGCCGCTTTGAGGCCTCAGATATGTTTGAAGATACCGGTGAAAGCATGGCCACCGGCACGCGGAAAGCCCGCCTGTGGCGACGTAAACCGGGTGTGGATTTTCATCTTTTCTCACGTAACCTGCTGGCTGAATAAGTACAAAATCACATATTGGCTAACCCGCAGGCTCTGTGCGCGGTATAGTTGCTGTTTTCGATGATTAATTGCTCTGGTGTTATGGTTGAAATCACTCCAACAGAAATGAATCTCCCTGCCGATGATTCGCGAGAATTCCGCCCGATGCGCGGGATCAGTAATCGCCATCTGCAGACCATGCTGCCGCGTTTAATTCGCCGTAAGGTGAAGTTCGACGCCCACTGGCAGCGTCTGGAATTACCCGACGGCGACTTTGTCGATCTGGCATGGAGTGAAGATCCGCATCAGGCGAAGCACAAACCGCGTCTGGTGGTTTTTCACGGTCTGGAAGGTAGCCTGAACAGCCCGTACGCCCACGGTCTGATTGAGGCGGCGCAAAAGCGCGGTTGGTTAGGCGTGGTGATGCATTTTCGCGGCTGCAGCGGCGAGCCGAATCGCCTGAACCGCATTTATCACTCCGGCGAGACCGAGGACGGTACCTGGTTTTTACGCTGGCTGGAGCGCGAGTTCGGCCGCGTGCCAACCGCAGCGGTCGGCTACTCGCTCGGTGGCAACATGCTGGCCTGCCTGTTGGCCAAAGAAGGGAACGCTATCCCGATTGATGCCGCGGTTATTGTCTCCGCCCCCTTCGTGCTGGAGGCCTGTAGCTATCATATGGAAAAAGGGTTCTCCCGCGTTTACCAGCGCTATCTGCTTAATCTGTTAAAAGCCAATGCCTCGCGTAAGCTCGAAGCTTATCCTGGCTCGCTGCCGGTAAGCCTGGCACAGCTGAAGTCCCTGCGCCGCATTCGTGACTTTGACGATCTGATCACCGCCAAAATCCACGGTTTTGCCGATGCGATAGACTATTATCGTCAGTGTAGCGCCATGCCACTACTCAACCTGATCGCCAAACCGACGCTGATTATTCACGCCAAGGACGATCCTTTTATGGATCACCACGTGATCCCCAAACCGGAAAATCTGCCCTCACAGGTGGAATATCAGTTAACCGAGCACGGTGGACACGTCGGGTTTATTAGCGGCACGCTGCGCCATCCTGAGATGTGGCTGGAATCCCGTATCCCCGACTGGCTGACAACGTATCTGGAGGCATAATCATGCAGATCCCCTGGCAGGACTTATCCCCTGAAGCGCTGGACAATCTGATTGAAAGCTTTGTCTTGCGCGAAGGCACCGATTATGGTGAACATGAACGTTCGCTCGAACAAAAAGTCGCCGACGTCCGACGCCAGTTACAATCTGGCGAAGCTGTACTGGTATGGTCAGAACTGCATGAAACGGTCAACATTATGCCGCGAAAACAGTTTCGCGAATAACCCGCAGCCGGCGGCTGACTATAATAAAAACTAACCTATCCATGGAGTTATTATGTCTGCCAAACATCCGGTGATTGCGGTAACAGGATCCAGCGGCGCGGGGACCACCACCACCAGCCTCGCGTTTCGTAAAATTTTCGCCCAGTTAAATCTGCGCGCCGCCGAGGTGGAAGGCGACAGTTTTCACCGCTATACCCGTCCGGAGATGGACATGGCGATCCGCAAAGCGCGCGACGCCGGGCGACACATCAGTTACTTCGGCCCCGAAGCCAACGACTTCGGCCTGCTGGAACAAACCTTCAGCGAGTACGGCCAGACCGGCAAAGGCCAGTCACGAAAATATCTGCACACCTACGATGAAGCCGTACCGTGGAATCAGGTTCCGGGAACGTTTACCCCGTGGCAGCCGCTGCCTGAACCCACAGACGTCTTATTCTATGAAGGCCTGCACGGTGGTGTGGTGACGCCGCAGCAAAACGTGGCGCGGCATGTTGATCTGCTGGTCGGCGTGGTACCGATCGTCAATCTGGAGTGGATCCAGAAGCTGACCCGCGACACCAGCGAGCGCGGTCACTCCCGCGAGGCGGTAATGGATTCGGTGGTACGTTCAATGGACGACTACATTAATTACATCACCCCACAGTTTTCCCGTACGCATATTAACTTCCAGCGTGTACCGACCGTCGACACCTCCAATCCTTTTGCCGCCAAAAGCATTCCGTCACTGGATGAAAGCTTTGTAGTGATTCATTTTCGTAACCTGGAAGGCATCGACTTCCCGTGGCTGCTGGCGATGCTGCAGGGCTCATTCATTTCCCATATCAATACATTAGTGGTACCGGGCGGCAAGATGGGGCTGGCGATGGAATTAATTATGCTGCCGCTGGTCCAGCGACTGATGGAAGGCAAAAAAATCGAGTGAAGCGTGGGAAGTGCCCGATGGCGTTACGCTTATCGGGCCTACAAATCAACATCATCCATCCGGCATCAGGGATTACGCGGCAATCACTTCATAGGAATGGGTAATATTCACCGCTTTTTCCAGCATCAGCGCCACGGAGCAGTATTTTTCCGCGGAGAGATCGACGGCGCGAGACACCGAAGCGTCTTTCAGATCGTTGCCGGTAACGATGAAATGCAGATTAATATGGGTAAACAGACGCGGCGCTTCTTCACGACGCTCGGAAGTGAGCTTCACTTCGCAGTTGGTCACATCCTGACGACCCTTTTGCAGGATCGACACCACATCAATGGCGCTACAGCCACCCGCAGCCATGAGTACCATTTCCATCGGGCTCGGCGCTTTATCACCGGAGTTACCGTCCATCAAGATTTGGTGGCCTGAGGCGGACTCACCGAGGAAGGTTAACCCCTCAACCCACTTTACACGCGCTTGCATATTTCGTAACTCCAATGTTTCAATTTTCCTGACAGATTACGCGTACATAACAATTCTCGCAACGGAAGGCGACCTGAGTCATGCTGAAGCGAGACACCAGGAGACACACGGCGAAAGCTATGCTAAAACAGTCAGGATGCTACAGTAATACATTGACGTACTGCATGTATGCAGAGGACATCACATTACAGGCTGCAGTTCACTTTTTAGCAGCCCCTTTCCCAGGTAGCGGGAAGCATATTTTTGCAACCCCAGAGGCAGCGTCGTGTTCTGACTCTGGAGACAGCTTATAACAGAGGATAACCGCGCATGGTGCTTGGCAAACCGCAAACAGACCCGACTCTCGAATGGTTCTTGTCTCATTGCCATATTCATAAGTACCCATCGAAGAGCACGCTGATTCACCAGGGTGAAAAAGCGGAAACGTTGTATTACATCGTTAAAGGCTCAGTGGCAGTGCTGATCAAAGATGAAGAAGGGAAAGAAATGATCCTCTCTTATCTGAATCAGGGCGATTTCATTGGTGAATTAGGCCTGTTTGAAGAAGGCCAGGAACGTAGCGCCTGGGTACGTGCCAAAACCGCATGTGAAGTTGCTGAAATTTCATACAAAAAATTTCGTCAATTAATCCAGGTTAACCCGGATATTCTGATGCGCCTGTCTTCTCAGATGGCTCGTCGCCTGCAGGTAACGTCCGAAAAAGTGGGCAACCTGGCCTTCCTGGATGTCACCGGTCGTATCGCCCAGACCCTGTTGAACCTGGCGAAACAACCTGATGCGATGACCCACCCGGACGGCATGCAGATCAAAATCACCCGTCAGGAAATTGGCCAGATCGTTGGCTGCTCCCGTGAAACCGTTGGTCGTATCCTGAAAATGCTGGAAGATCAGAACCTGATCTCCGCACACGGTAAGACCATCGTCGTCTACGGCACGCGTTAACCTCATCGAAATGGCGCGTTACCTGGTAATGCGCCATTTTTGTTTGCACCGATGTGGCGAAGACTGATTTATCACCCCGAGATCAACTACGCACTACGACAAACGCTGGTGCTGTGTTTACCCGTGGCTGTCGGTCTTATCATCGGTCAGCTTCATCTGGGGCTGCTGTTCTCCCTCGTCCCCGCCTGCTGCAACATTGCCGGTCTTGATACCCCGCATAAGCGATTTTTTAAACGCTTAGTTATTGGCGCGTCACTGTTTGCCGGATGTAGCCTGATCATGCAGCTATTGCTGGCAGAAAACATTGCGCTCCCGCTGATCCTTACCGGCCTGACGCTGGTTCTCGGCGTGACCGCCGAGTTAAGCCCGCTGCATGCACGACTGCTGCCCGCCTCGCTGATTGCCGCTATTTTCACGCTAAGCCTGGCCGGAAACATGCCGGTCTGGGAACCGCTACTGATCTATGCGCTAGGTACATTATGGTACGGCGCGTTCAACTGGTTCTGGTTCTGGCTGTGGCGTGAGCAGCCGCTGCGCGAATCGCTCAGCTTGTTATATCGCGAACTGGCCGATTACTGTGAAGCGAAATACAGCCTGCTAACCCAGCACGTCGATCCCGAAAAAGCGCTGCCCCCGCTGCTGGTTCGCCAGCAAAAAGCGGTGGATCTGATCACCCAGTGCTATCAGCAAATGCATATGCTGTCGGCGCATCACAACAACGAGTACAAACGCCTGCTACGGGCCTTTCAGGAGGCGCTGGATTTGCAGGAGCATATTTCCGTCAGCCTGCATCAACCAGAAGAGGTGCAGAAGCTGGTCGAACGCAGTCATGCAGAACAGGTGATTCGCTGGAATGCGCGCACCGTCGCCGACCGGTTACGCGTACTGGCAGATGACATTCTGTATCACCGCTTACCAACACGCTTTTCGATGGAAAAACAGATTGGCACGCTGGAGAAAATTGCCAACCAGCACCCGGAAAACCCGGTCGGGCAGTTTTGCTACTGGCACTTTAGCCGCATTGCCCGCGTGCTACGCACCCAGCGTCCGCTGTATGCCCGAGATTTAATGGCCGACAAACAGCGCCGCCTGCCGTTACTCCCGGCCCTGAAAAACTATCTGTCGCTGAAATCTCCCGCGTTGCGTAATGCCGGGCGTATCAGCGTCATGCTGAGCATCGCCAGCCTGATGGGCAGCGCCTTACACCTGCCCAAACCTTATTGGATCCTGATGACGGTCCTGTTCGTCACGCAAAATGGCTACGGTGCCACGCGGGTACGCATTCTGCATCGTTCGCTGGGTACGCTTGTCGGGCTGGTGATTGCCGGCGTCACGCTGCACTTTCATATTCCGGAAGGGTTTACGCTGGCGGCCATGCTGGTCATCACCCTCGTCAGCTATCTGATCATGCGCAAAAACTACGGCTGGGCCACCGTCGGGTTTACGGTTACGGCAGTGTATACCCTGCAGTTGCTGACGCTGAACGGAGAACAGTTTATTGTGCCGCGCTTTGTCGATACGGTGCTGGGCTGTTTGATTGCCTTTGGCGGCACGCTCTGGCTGTGGCCACAGTGGCAAAGCGGCCTGCTGCGCAAAAACGCCCACGATGCGCTGGAAGCCGACCAGGAAGCCATTCGCCTGATCCTCAGCAACGATCCACAGGCCACACCGCTGGCGTATCAGCGTATGCGGGTCAACCAGGCGCATAACACGCTGTTTAACTCACTGAACCAGGCGATGCAGGAGCCAGGATTTAACTCACATTACCTGGCCGATATGAAACTGTGGGTCACGCACAGCCAGTTCATCGTCGAACATATTAATGCGATGACCACGCTGGCCCGGGAACACACCATGTTGACGCCGGATTTGGCGCAGCGGTATCTGCAGTCCTGTGAAATTGCGATTCAGCGTTGTCAGCAGCGGCTGGAATATGACGGGCCGGGGAGCTCCGGTGATGTGAATATTCTCGAGTCGTCGGAGATGCTGTCCCACGGTCCATTAAGTACCCTGGAGCAGCATCTGCAACGTATACTGGGGCATCTGAATACCATGCACACCATTTCGTCGGTGGCATGGCGTCAACGCCCGCACCACGGTATCTGGCTGAGCCGCCGGTTGCGGGATATGAAAGGTTAAGAGATTTGCCGGATGGCGGCGTAAACGCCTTATCCGGCCTACGGAGTAAGGTGTGATTCGTAGGCCGGATAAGCGTAGCGCTATCCGGCAATCCATCAACCAATAACCTTCGCTACCGCCTGCGCAAAGCGCTGCATCCCTTCATCGATATCCGCCTCTTCCACCACCAGCGATGGCGCAAAACGCATCACATCCGGCCCCGCGTTCAGTACCATAACGCCTTCATGAGCAGCGGCGTAGAGGAAATCACGCGCCCGACCTTTGAACTGCGGCTTCAGCTCCGCGCCAATCAGCAGCCCCATACCGCGAATATCGCTAAAAATGTCATACTGAGCATCTATTTTCTGTAAATGCGCAACAAATGCCTGACGTTTGACCTGAACACCGTCCAGCACGTCCGGCGTGTTGATAATATCGAACGCCGTCTCTGCAACCGCACAGGCCAGCGGGTTACCGCCGTAGGTTGAACCGTGCGAACCGACATGGAACGCAGAAGCGATTTCCTGAGTGGTCAACATCGCGCTCACCGGGAAACCGCCGCCGAGGGCTTTGGCGCTGGTCAGGATATCCGGCGTCACGCCGTAGTGCATATAGGCAAACAGGTCGCCGGTACGCCCCATACCACACTGCACTTCATCAAACACCAGCAATGCCTGATGCTGATCGCACAGTTCGCGCAGGCCCTGCAGGAATTCCGGCGTGGCGGCCATAACACCCCCTTCGCCCTGAATTGGCTCGACCACCACCGCACAGGTGTGATCGTCCATCACCGCTTTTACCGCATGCAGGTCGTTAAACGGTACATGGATAATGTCCGCCGGTTTTGGCCCAAAGCCGTCAGAATATTTTGGCTGCCCACCGACGGAAACGGTAAACAGCGAGCGGCCATGAAACGCATTATGGAAGGCGATAATTTTGGTTTTGAACGGACTATGCCGGACGCAGGCATAGTGGCGCGCCAGCTTAAAGGCGGTTTCGTTGGCTTCAGTGCCAGAGTTCATGAACAGCACGCGTTCGGCAAAGGTCGCATCAATGATTTTGCGGCCTAAGCGCAGTGCAGGCTCATTGGTGAAAACGTTACTGGTGTGCCACAGGGTTTCGCCCTGCGTTTTTAACGTTTCGACCAGGGCCGGATGGCAATGCCCTAACGCGGTAACTGCAATACCACCCGCGAAATCAACATACTCTTTACCCTGTTGATCCCAGACTCGACTTCCTTTCCCTTTGACCGGAATAAACTCTGCCGGTGCATAAATCGGCAGAATCACTTCATCGAATGTCGCGCGCGTAATTGCAGTTTGTTCTGTTGCCATGTCATTACCACCCAGTTAAGCAGAAATGCTAGTGAAATTATAATCACAAAATATGAATAAAAAATCACTGAATAGCAACTACAAATCACCGATTGAGGAAATTAGCCAGCAGCTGATGCCCCTGCTCACTGAGGATACTCTCCGGGTGAAACTGCACGCCTTCCAAATCCCACTCGCGGTGGCGAATGCCCATAATCTCCTGCGTTTCACTCCAGGCCGTTACCTCAAAGCAGGCCGGCAGCGTCTCAGGTGCAACCACCAGAGAGTGGTAGCGCGTCACCGTTAGCGGGTTCGCCAGCCCCTGAAAAACGCCCTGCCCGGTATGCGTAATCGGGGAGGTCTTACCGTGCATGACTTTCGCCGCCCGCACGACGCTGGCACCAAACGCCTGCGCCATCGCCTGGTGGCCCAGACAGACGCCCAGTATTGGAGTTTTTCCCGCATAGTGACGGATGACATCCAGCGAAATCCCGGCATCATCCGGCGTGCAGGGACCGGGGGAAATAACGATTTTTTGCGGACTTAACGCATCAATTTGCGCCAGCGTCAGCTCGTCGTTGCGCCTGACAAGGACCTCTGCGCCCAGTTCGCAGAAATATTGATACAGGTTCCAGGTAAAAGAATCGTAGTTATCGATAAGCAGGATCATGGCGGCTCCGGTACAGAAAAACCGCGCTATTCTACCCAGTTTCTCGGGCTTCGCTTACCACTTTACGAAATATCGCCCGCAGCGCCGACAGGTCGCCCATCGCACCACTCTGGTTGGCCTGATTCCACTCTTCGACCGGGATACCCTCCCAACTGAGCATATACCCGGCATGAACCGCTAACTGTTCGAAGAAAATACGTTGGGCCAGACCGCTGCCAATACGAAATGGGTGTAGCACATTAATTTCGCAATAATAATGCGCAAGTCGGTCGATAAACTTATCCGCCGACAGCCCCACCAGCCAGGACTCGTCTTCCAGGTCCTGCATCAGCGCGTTGCCCTCTTTCTCAATGTAAGCAAAGTGGCAGAAGCGGGTATCGCCCTGGTAAATATCGACCTCGCGCAGATGGCCCGCCCAGTCAAAAATATCCTGATAGAGCTGGCGATGAATAGCGCACAGATGCGGCAGACCGCGTTTTAGCGGGCCCAGCCCAATCGTCGCCGCCCGCAGCGCCGTCAATTCGTAGGCCGCCTGCGCCAGACGCTGGGCCTGATGGACCCCGAGACGATTACGCATCACGTTCAGGCCCGGATACAAATAGGGATCGCGCCCATCACCGAATTTATCGCTCATAGTGCCTCCTCAATTCTTCAAGGCGCGCCAGGGCATCTTCAGCGCTCAGCGTAACCCGTGGAATCTCCACGCCTTCCAGACGTCGGCTAGCCTGGAAATTGCCGTTTCGCAGTTGCTCCCAAAGACAGGACTTTTGTTTATCGGTGAGTTTTTTCACGTGACCTCCCTGAATGAGCCAGCACTTGCCACAAGTATAAGCAGCAATTTCGGGTTACGCAGAGAAGGGAGAGAACGCGGGCAGGAACCGCCCGCGCAAAAATACGATTACGGCAGGACTTTCGCAGACAGGATAACAATCGGTTTGGACGGAACGTTCTGGTAAGGGCCGACGTCGTGGGTCGGTACCTGAGCTATCTTATCCGCGACATCCATCCCCTTCACCACTTTACCAAAAACGGCATAGCCGAAGTCACGCTGGCCGTGATCGAGGAAAGCGTTGTCCGCAATGTTGATAAAGAACTGGCTGGTCGCGCTGTCTTTGTCTGCGGTCCGCGCCATGGCAATGGTGCCACGGGTATTGCGCAGCCCGTTATCGGCTTCATTTTTGATAGGCGGGTTAGGTTTCTTCTGCTGCATCTGCTCGGTAAAACCGCCGCCCTGTACCATAAACCCAGGGATCACACGGTGAAACGTGGTGTTGTTATAGAAACCACTATTTACATAATCGACAAAGTTTTGCACTGAAACCGGGGCCTTTTGGCTGTTCAGCTCCAGCTCAATGTTACCAGCAGAGGTCGTCAGCAGTACACGAGGGTCACCTTTCGCTGCCAGTGCTGCGGGAGAGAGGGCAGAAAGAGCGAGAACAGCTGCAACAGCCGCCAGAGTCGATTTGAGCATGAGAATTCCTTTACAAGAGCAGAAATGAAGCAAGTGAATTGATTCTAAAGAGCCTTCCATGACAAGGCCATCCCTTTACTTAATTTTACGAACCTGAAACAAATGTAAATGCTTTGCAACGCGCATCAATGTGATCATGATCACATTGAAATATGTAATAGAAACAGCAGTTGCTAAAAAATATTTAAATACATCAACAAAACGCCTAAAATCCGCCCGCTCACGGCGCCTTCAATGCGCCTTACACTTCTATACAGGCCAGTCATGACTAACAGCAATCGTATCAAGCTCACATGGATCAGCTTTCTCTCCTACGCCCTGACAGGCGCGTTGGTTATTGTCACCGGGATGGTGATGGGAAACATCGCAGACTATTTCCATTTGCCCGTTTCCAGTATGAGTAACACCTTCACCTTTCTGAATGCCGGTATTCTGATCTCTATTTTTCTGAATGCGTGGCTGATGGAAATTGTCCCGTTGAAAACGCAACTACGTTTTGGCTTTATTCTGATGCTGCTGGCTGTCGCCGGACTGATGCTCACGCATAGCCTGGCGCTGTTCTCCGCCGCCATGTTTGTGCTGGGGGTCGTCAGCGGGATCACCATGTCGATTGGTACTTTCCTGGTCACCCAGATGTATGAAGGTCGCCAGCGTGGATCTCGCCTGCTGTTTACAGATTCCTTCTTCAGCATGGCGGGCATGATTTTCCCGATGGTTGCCGCGTACCTGCTGGCACGTAGCATCGAATGGTACTGGGTCTACGCCTGTATCGGCCTGGTGTACGTCGCCATTTTCCTGCTGACCTTTGGCTGTGAGTTCCCGGCGCTGGGTAAACACGCGCAGCAACCGGAAACACCGGTGGCGAAAGAGAAGTGGGGCATTGGTGTGCTGTTTTTGTCCATCGCCGCGCTGTGCTACATCCTCGGTCAGTTGGGTTTTATCTCCTGGGTACCGGAATACGCCAAAAGCCTCGGCATGAGCCTGAACGATGCAGGTAAACTGGTCAGCGATTTCTGGATGTCCTACATGGTGGGTATGTGGGCGTTTAGCTTTATCCTGCGCTTCTTTGATTTGCAGCGTATCCTGACCGTGCTGGCAGGACTGGCAACCGTATTGATGTATCTCTTCATCACCGGTACGCCAGAGCACATGCCGTGGTTCATCCTGACGCTGGGCTTCTTCTCCAGCGCCATCTATACCACCATTATCACCCTCGGCTCCCAGCAGACTAAAGTGGCCTCACCGAAGCTGGTTAACTTCGTCCTGACCTGCGGCACCATTGGGACCATGTTAACCTTCGTGGTGACCGGTCCGATCGTTGCCCACAGCGGTCCTCTGGCCGCACTACAAACCGCGAATGGCCTGTATGCCGTGGTATTCGTGATGTGCTTTATCCTTGGGTTTGTCACGCGTCATCGCCAGCATAACGCACCGGCTGTGCAGTAAACCTGAATGCCGGATAGCGGCTCTGATTATCCGGCATTTATCACTCCCCTTTCTAACCCTTAGGATCCTGACCTATTCACACTAAAACCCCTTAATTTGTACGCTAATCATACAAACATGAAAAGCCTGTCAATTCCGTGACTTATAAAAACGCTGACAAATCAGTTATATACCTCTTAAGGAGTATATAAGGGCGAAATTGATTTGTATCAATAAGCGGGGTTGCTGAATCGTTAAGGTAGGCAGTAATAGAAAAGAAATCGAGGCAAAAATGAGCAAAGTCAGACTCGCTATTATCGGTAATGGTATGGTCGGCCATCGCTTTATTGAGGATCTTCTTGATAAATCCGATGCGGACAAGTTTGATATTACCGTCTTCTGTGAAGAACCCCGCAAAGCATACGACCGCGTACACCTGTCTTCTTACTTCTCTCACCACACTGCTGAAGAGCTGTCTCTGGTGCGTGAAGGCTTCTACGAGAAGCACGGCGTGAAGGTATTAGTCGGCGAACGCGCGATTACCATCAACCGCCAGGAGAAGGTGATCCACTCCAGCGCTGGTCGTACGGTTTATTACGATAAACTGATCATGGCAACCGGCTCCTACCCGTGGATCCCGCCAATTAAAGGTTCGGAAACGCAGGACTGTTTCGTTTACCGTACCATTGAAGACCTCAACGCCATTGAGTCTTGCGCTCGTCGCAGTAAACGCGGCGCCGTTGTCGGTGGTGGCCTGCTGGGTCTGGAAGCCGCAGGTGCCCTGAAAAGCTTAGGCGTTGAAACCCACGTGATTGAATTCGCCCCGATGCTGATGGCTGAACAGCTGGATCAGATGGGTGGCGAGCAGTTACGTCGCAAAATTGAAAGCATGGGCGTGCGTGTGCACACCAGCAAAAATACCAAAGAGATCGTCCAGCAAGGCACTGAAGCGCGTAAAACTATGCGCTTTGCCGACGGCAGCGAACTGGAAGTCGACTTCATTGTCTTCTCCACCGGTATTCGCCCTCGCGACAAACTGGCAACCCAGTGCGGCCTTGATGTGGCACAGCGTGGCGGTATCGTGATCAACGACGCCTGCCAGACCTCTGACCCGGATATCTACGCTATCGGCGAATGCGCCAGCTGGAACGACCGCGTTTATGGCCTGGTCGCACCGGGGTACAAAATGGCGCAGGTCGCCGTTGACCATATTCTCGGTAGCAAAAACGCGTTCGAAGGCGCAGACCTGAGCGCCAAGCTGAAACTGCTGGGCGTAGATGTCGGCGGTATCGGCGACGCACATGCGCGTACACCGGGCGCCCGTAGCTACGTTTACCTCGACGAAAGCAAAGAAGTCTACAAACGCCTGATCGTCAGCGAAGATAACAAAACGCTGCTGGGCGCGGTTCTGGTGGGTGACACCAGCGATTACGGCAACCTGCTGCAGCTGGTGCTGAACGCCATCGAACTGCCGGAAAACCCGGACTCACTGATCCTGCCAGCACACTCAGGCAGCGGTAAGCCGTCCATCGGCGTGGATAAACTGCCGGACAGCGCGCAGATTTGTTCCTGCTTCGACGTCACCAAAGGCATGCTGGTTGCCGCCATTAACAAAGGCTGCCACACCGTTGCAGCACTGAAAGCCGAAACCAAAGCCGGTACTGGCTGCGGTGGTTGTATTCCGCTGGTTACCCAGGTGCTGAATGCCGAACTGGCGAAACAGGGCATCGAAGTCAACAACAACCTGTGCGATCACTTCCCGTACTCACGTCAGGAACTGTTCCATCTCATCCGCGTGGAAGGCATTAAAACCTTCGAGGAATTGCTGGCGAAACACGGTAAAGGTTACGGCTGCGAAGTATGTAAACCAACCGTCGGTTCCCTGCTGGCCTCCTGCTGGAATGAATACATCCTCAAGCCGCAGCACACGCCGCTGCAGGATACCAACGACAACTTCCTGGCCAACATCCAGAAAGACGGTACCTACTCCGTTATCCCACGCTCTGCCGGTGGCGAAATTACCCCGGAAGGTCTGGTTGCCGTGGGCCGTATCGCTCGTGAGTTCAATCTGTACACCAAGATCACCGGTTCTCAGCGTATTGGTCTGTTCGGCGCGCAAAAAGATGACCTGCCGGAAATCTGGCGTCAGTTGATTGAAGCGGGCTTCGAAACCGGTCATGCGTATGCTAAAGCGCTGCGTATGGCGAAAACCTGCGTGGGTAGCACCTGGTGCCGTTATGGTGTCGGCGATAGCGTAGGCTTCGGCGTTGAGCTTGAAAACCGCTACAAGGGCATTCGTACCCCGCACAAAATGAAGTTTGGCGTCTCTGGCTGTACCCGTGAGTGCGCAGAAGCCCAAGGTAAAGACGTGGGTATCATCGCCACTGAAAAAGGCTGGAACCTTTACGTCTGTGGTAACGGCGGGATGAAACCACGCCATGCGGATCTACTGGCAGCGGATCTCGACCGTGAAACGCTGATGAAATACCTTGACCGCTTCATGATGTTCTACATCCGTACTGCGGACAAACTGACCCGTACCGCACCGTGGTTAGATAACCTGGAAGGCGGCATCGAGTATCTGAAGTCTGTCATCATCGACGACAAACTGGGCCTGAACGAGCATCTGGAAGAAGAGATGGCGCGTCTGCGTGAAGCCGTCGTATGCGAGTGGACAGAAACCGTCAACACGCCGTCCGCGCAGGTTCGCTTCAAGCACTTTATCAACAGCGATAAACGCGATCCGAATGTCCAGGTTGTGCCTGAACGTGAACAACATCGCCCGGCCACGCCGTATGAGCGTATCCCGGTCACTCTGGTGGAGGAAAACGCATGAGCCAGTGGAAAAACATCTGCAAAATCGATGACATTCTGCCTGCAACAGGCGTCTGCGCCCTGTTAGGTAAAGAGCAAGTCGCGATTTTCCGTCCTTATCACAGCGACCAGGTGTTTGCGATCAGCAACATCGACCCGTTCTTCCAGTCCAGCGTACTTTCACGCGGGATTATTGCTGAGCACCAGGGCGAGCTATGGGTTGCCAGCCCGCTGAAAAAACAGCGCTTCCGCCTCAGCGACGGTCTGTGCATGGAGGACGAAAGTCATTCCGTGGCGCACTACGAAGCCCGGGTGAAAGACGGCATGGTACAGTTGCGCGGTTAGTAAATTATTGGGAGGCGCAATGCCTCCCTTTTTAGATTTTTATTTTTGTTCCACTTTTAATCATTATCACAAAATCATTTGTGCTGCATCGCGGCGGCAACCGCGCAAATCCCCTGGAGCATAGTTCACTATGTGACTGGGGTGAGCAAGGGCTGCCAACAAAGAGGCAGTGCAAAGGATGAAGTGAGAAAAGGATAATCAAACACATGTTTACAGACACTATCAATAAGTGTGCGGCTAACGCTGCGCGCATTGCACGCCTGTCGGCCAACAACCCAATCGGTTTCTGGGTCAGTTCCGCTATGGCTGGCGCTTATGTCGGTCTCGGCATCATTCTTATTTTCACTCTCGGCAATCTGCTTGATCCATCCGTACGCCCTCTGGTGATGGGTGCAACCTTTGGTATTGCCTTAACGCTGGTGATTATTGCCGGTTCAGAGCTGTTTACCGGGCACACCATGTTCCTGACGCTTGGCGTCAAAGCGGGCACCATCAGCCACGGTCAGATGTGGGCCATTCTGCCGCAAACCTGGCTGGGAAATCTGCTCGGTTCCGTGTTCGTCGCCCTGCTGTACAGCTGGGGTGGCGGTAGCCTGCTGCCGGTCGATACCAGCATCGTACATAGCGTTGCCCTGGCGAAAACTACAGCCCCTGCCAGCGTACTCTTCTTTAAAGGTGCGTTGTGTAACTGGTTGGTTTGCCTGGCAATCTGGATGGCGATCCGTACTGAAGGTGCGGCGAAGTTCCTCGCCATCTGGTGGTGCCTGCTGGCGTTTATCGCTTCTGGCTATGAACACTCCGTTGCCAACATGACGCTATTTGCGCTCTCCTGGTTCGGTCATCACAGCGATGCCTATACCTTGTCCGGAATTGGCCATAACCTGCTGTGGGTGACACTCGGTAATACTTTGTCCGGTGTCGTATTCATGGGGTTGGGTTATTGGTATGCTACGCCAAAATCGGAGCGTCCCGTTCCGGCAAAAATCAACCAAACTGAGGCTGCTGCCAATAATTAAGGGGTAATGTCGTGGATCATTTGCCTATATTTTGTCAACTACGTGACCGCGACTGCTTGATCGTCGGCGGTGGTGATGTCGCAGAACGCAAAGCGCGGTTACTGCTGGAAGCAGGCGCCCGTTTAACGGTTAATGCGCTAGCGTTTATTCCACAGTTCACCGTATGGGCAAATGAAGGCATGCTGACGCTGGTTGAGGGGCCGTTTGACGAAGCCCTGCTCGACTCCTGCTGGCTGGCGATCGCCGCCACCGATGACGATGCCGTCAACCTTCGCGTCAGCAACGCCGCTGAATCACGTCGCATCTTCTGTAACGTGGTCGACGCCCCAAAAGCGGCCAGTTTCATCATGCCCTCCATTATTGACCGTTCACCACTGATGGTGGCGGTCTCCTCTGGCGGCACCTCTCCTGTTCTGGCACGACTGCTGCGTGAAAGGCTCGAATCCGTGTTGCCACAGCATCTGGGCCAGGTCGCGCAGTATGCAGGACAGCTGCGTTCCCGGGTGAAAAAGCAGTTCGCCAGTATGGGTGAACGTCGCCGCTTCTGGGAAAAGCTGTTTGTTAACGACAGGCTGGCGCAGTCTCTGGCAAACGACGATCGGCAGGCAATAGAAGAAACGACCGAGCAGATGCTCAGCGAACCGCTGGACCATCGTGGCGAAGTAGTCCTGGTCGGTGCCGGTCCAGGCGATGCCGGGCTGCTGACGCTGAAAGGGCTACAACAGATCCAGCAGGCCGATGTCGTGGTGTATGACCGCCTGGTTTCCGATGACATCATGAACCTTGTTCGTCGCGATGCCGATCGTATTTTCGTCGGCAAGCGTGCGGGTTATCACTGCGTACCGCAGGAAGAGATCAACCAGATCCTGCTGAACCAAGCGAAACAGGGCAAACGCGTAGTGCGCCTGAAAGGCGGCGACCCGTTCATCTTTGGTCGCGGTGGCGAAGAGCTGGAAACCCTGTGCCACGAAGGTATCCCGTTCTCTGTTGTTCCCGGTATTACCGCGGCGTCCGGCTGTTCTGCCTATTCCGGCATTCCGCTGACGCATCGAGATTACGCCCAGAGCGTACGCCTGGTCACCGGACACCTGAAGACCGGCGGCGAGCTGGACTGGGAAAACCTGGCAGCAGAAAAACAGACGCTGGTGTTCTATATGGGGCTGAATCAGGCGGCCACTATCCAGGAAAAATTGATCGCGTTTGGGATGCCAGCAGACATGCCGGTTGCGCTGGTCGAAAACGGGACCTCCGTGAAACAGCGCGTTGTCAATGGTGTACTGACGCAACTCGGTGAACTGGCGCTACAGGTGGAAAGCCCGGCGCTGATCATTGTTGGTCGCGTGGTTGGCCTGCGCGATAAGCTGAACTGGTTCTCAAACCATTAATATTCAGGCGCTATGTTTTCTGCATAGCGCCGTTTTTTGATTACCCTTCCAGTCATTATCCTTCATCTTTAATCATCATCAATTATTATTTTTTAAAAATTCTTAAATCTACTATTAAGTTAAAAGAACAAGTAATAACTTCCTGGTCACGTTATATATAGCAAGCTTAATTCACTACGTGTTTTTCGAAGCATATGGAATTGGCATACTGATATTTTATTGATTGATAGGGATTATTAAATGAAAAACATGCTTAAAGCTGCTGCAGTACTGCTGGCTCTCTCCACATTGACTGCCTGCACCGGTAGCGTTCAGAACAAAAACAAGACCTGTGATTACGATTATTTTCTGCACCCAGCCATTTCTATTTCTAAAATCATTGGCGGCTGCGGTGACACTGCACTGTAATTATTTATATTTCGTATAAATATATAAAGCCGGGTTATCTCCCATGCCGTTATAATATTAAACAGTATGGGAGATAATCCGGCTTTTATTTTAGCCGTACGTTACATTACGGCTTCGCAACAAATCCAATTGCTTCATACACCGCTTTCAGTGTTTCTGCTGCGCGCGCACTGGCTTTTTCTGCACCATCTTTCATCACTTGCTGCAAGAAGGCTTCATCGTTACGGAAACGGTGGTAACGTTCCTGAAGCTCAGTCAACATACCGGAAACGGCATCGGCAACTTCACCCTTCAGGTGGCCATACATCTTGCCTTCAAAGTGCTGCTCCAGTTCCGGGATGCTCTTACCCGTTACGGCAGAGAGAATATCCAGCAAGTTGGCAACACCCGCTTTATTCTGCACATCGTAACGAACAACAGGCGGCTCATCGGAATCCGTCATGGCGCGTTTGATTTTCTTCACCACAGATTTCGGATCTTCCAACAGGCCGATCACGTTGTTGCGGTTGTCATCCGACTTAGACATTTTCTTCGTCGGCTCCAGCAGGGACATCACACGCGCACCAGATTTCGGAATAAACGGCTCAGGCACTTTGAAGATGTCACCATACAGTGCGTTAAAACGCTGGGCGATGTCACGGCTCAGTTCCAGGTGCTGTTTCTGATCTTCCCCTACCGGTACCAGATTGGTCTGGTACAGCAGAATATCGGCTGCCATCAGTACCGGGTAGTCGAACAGACCGGCATTGATGTTTTCAGCGTAACGGGAAGATTTATCTTTGAACTGGGTCATGCGGCTCAGTTCACCAAAATAGGTGTAGCAGTTCAGCGCCCAGCCTAACTGTGCATGTTCCGGCACGTGGGACTGAACGAAAATGGTGCTTTTCTCAGGATCGATACCACACGCCAGATACAGCGCCAGCGTATTCAGCGTAGCATTACGCAGCTTCTGCGCGTCCTGGCGGACGGTGATAGCATGCTGGTCCACGATACAGTAGATGCAGTGGTAATCATCCTGCATGTTTACCCATTGACGCAGCGCACCCATATAGTTGCCAATGGTCAATTCACCTGAGGGCTGTGCGCCACTAAAAACGATGGGCTTAGTCATTTTTCAATTCCTGATTTTCGCTATTCGGAAGCCCGAGTGCGGGCAGAAGGTCATTAATGCTGTCATATATTACATCCGGCTGGCTGAGGTCGATCCCTTCACCGTAGTTATACCCATACGTAAGACCAACCGAAGGACAGCCAGCGGCTTTTGCCGCCTGAATATCATTGCGCGAATCACCCACAAAGAGCAATTTTTCAGGCGCAATCCCCATACGTGAGGCCACTAGCAGCAGCGGATCGGGATGCGGTTTTTTATTTTTCACGTCGTCACCGCCGATGACCACACTAAAATACTTGGCGATATCCAGTGCGTTAAGCAGCGGTGCCACAAACGGTGTCGGCTTGTTGGTTACCAGACCTAACGGCAGGCCTTTCGCATGCAGCGCGCCCAGCGTATCGGCAACGTGGGGAAATAAGAACGTCCCTTCTTCGGCAACATCACCGTAATAGCGGTCAAACAGCTTACGTAAAATACGCACCTGCTCAACGGCAGGAATGTCGTCATCGATGGGCGGTTTGCCCGTCGTTTTACGCAGCGTAGCGCGCTCAAGGCGAGCCCAGGTGAGTGCACGCTCCATCAATACATCTGCGCCATTACCAATCCAGGTAATCACACGTTCTTCGCCTGCAGTGGGTAATTCCAGCGCGTACAGCGCCATATCCACTGCGGCGGCTAATCCCGGCGCGCTATCAACCAGCGTACCGTCGAGGTCAAAAGCTACGCCCCGAATATCCTGAAATTTATCCATGACTTACCTTCGCCAGTTCATGGCGCATTTCATCAATGACTTTTTTGTAGTCAGGTTGGTCGAAAATCGCGGAACCTGCGACAAACATATCCGCACCCGCTGCGGCGATTTCGCCGATATTGTTCACCTTAACGCCGCCATCAACTTCCAGGCGAATGTCATAGCCAGACTCATCAATACGACGGCGGACTTCACGCAGTTTTTCCAGCGTTTGCGGAATGAAAGATTGCCCGCCAAAACCGGGGTTAACGGACATCAGCAGGATCACATCCAGCTTATCCATAACGTAGTCCAGGTAGCTCAGCGGCGTGGCCGGGTTGAACACCAGGCCCGCTTTACAGCCATTCTCTTTGATCAGCTGTAAGGTGCGATCGACGTGTTCGGAGGCTTCCGGGTGAAAAGTAATGATGCTGGCGCCAGCGGCAGCGAAGTCCGGGACAATACGGTCAACCGGCTTCACCATCAGATGCACATCAATAGGGGCGGTAATCCCATATTTGCGTAGCGATTTCAGTACCATCGGCCCGATAGTCAGGTTCGGTACATAATGGTTGTCCATGACGTCGAAGTGCACGACATCGGCACCGGCGGCCAGAACGCTCGCGGTGTCCTCACCCAGGCGGGCAAAATCAGCCGACAGAATTGAGGGGGCAATCAAATACTGTTTCATCCGCTTCTCCTTGAGAATTATTTTTTCGCAGGCGTTACGACTCCTGGTTTGTACAGAGCCAGCAGTTCATTCACCTTTTTACGTGTGCCGCCGTTGCTGCTTATACTGCGCCGCACTTTTACCTGAAAATGCTTCGCCGCTCGGTACCACTCGCGCGTATCGGGCGTGTCATGGTTCGAAATTAACACCGGGATCTGCTTACTGACCAGCTTTTCTGCCATTTCGGCCAGATGCGCCTGCTCTTTCGGGCTAAAGCTATTGGTGTGATACGCGGTGAAATTCGCCGTCGCCGACAGCGGCGCATAAGGCGGGTCGCAATAAACCACAGAGTTGATATCAGCACGCTCCATGCACTCTTCATAGGAGAGGCAATGAAACTCTGCATTCTGCGCTTTTTCGGCAAAATGATACAACTCAGCTTCCGGAAAGTAGGGTTTTTTATAACGGCCAAACGGCACGTTAAATTCGCCACGCAGGTTGTACCGACACAGGCCGTTGTAACCAAAACGGTTGAGGTATAAGAACAGTACCGCACGTCGGAATGGATCCTGGCTGGCGTTAAATTCTGTCCGGAACTGATAGTACACCTCAGACTGATTGGTCTCAGGGACAAACAGCTCGCGCGAAGCCTGCACATACTCATCGGTACGCGACTTCACGATGTTATAGAGACTGATGAGGTCGCTGTTGATATCGGCAAGAATATAACGAGAAAAGTCGGTGTTGAGGAACACCGACCCTGCACCCACGAAGGGTTCGACAAGACATTCGCCCTGAGGCAAATGCCGTTTGATATCATCAAGCAGGGGGTATTTTCCCCCTGCCCACTTCAGAAAAGCGCGATTTTTTTTCATGCTGACTAACTAATTACACCTTCTCCGGCTGTGGAGAAAGCTCCGACAGCATCCTGCGCTTTAGTCTTTGTCCCGCAATTGGGCGAAACATCAAACCATTGCAGAACATATCCTATCTTACTTCAGATCGGCCTGAACCTGATGCAGCGGTTTCGCCCACGGGTTTTTCGCCTGAATGTCGGCTGGCAACGTAGACACCGCACGTTTTGCATCGTCTTTAGATGCATATACACCCGTCACCAGAACATACCACGGTTGACCGTTACGCGTCGTCTGATACACCACGTAGTTCTTCAGGTTCTCTTTCTTCGCCCAACCGTTCAGGTTGTCGTAGTTAGAAGAACTGCTGAGCTGCAGAGTGTAATGACTGGACGGCGCTGATTTTAACGCCCCAACATTACCTGCCGTTTTTGCTCCGCCCGCTACAGGCGTTGCCGTAGTTGGCGCAGGAGTAGCAGTCTGCGCAGGTGTGGTGGTACTGACGGTTGCTTTAGGCTCAGCTGTCGCTTTTGGCGCAGTCGTTGCCGCAGGTGCTTTGGTCGTAGTAACCGGTGCAGTCACTGGCGCAGTCGGTTCAGTGCGCTTCGCCTGGGCAACAGGTTTTGGCTCTGTCGGCGTTGCTTTCACGGTCGTCTGCGGTTTGCTCTTCGGCTCAATAACGGCCTGTTTGCGTTCCGGACGCGCAGTCGCGTGACGCTCAGCAGGCTCCGTTGTTGCAGGACGCGCCGTAGTACCATTACGAACAGGTGCAACGGTAGCAGGTTCGGTTGGCAGCGTGGAGTTCACAACCACGTTGTTCACCTGTTCCTGACCTTGCGGTTGCGTCAGGGCATTATTCAGATCGCCCTGAACTTCAACACGCTGTTGACCTTCAGCGGCAACAGGTGCTTGCCCCTGAGTTGGCGTAGAAGAAATTGGCGGCAGAGAAACATCCTGCTGCGCATTGCCAGCCGGTTGCTCAGCAGTCGTTGCAGGCTGAGTGGTACTCGCCTGATCGGTCGCGCTATTGCCAGAAAGATCGATACTCTTCTCGCCAGACGCCGTCTGATCGCTGGAAGAGGGAGATGAGGGGGCTTTCAACGCTGAACCGATGCCGACTATCAACAGCAGCAGCACCAGAACCCCCACACCCATCATCATATATTGACGAGAGGCAGGTTTGCTGGCGGCCTTCTTACGCTTACGCGGACGGCGTTCTACACGCTCTTCATCCACGGTATCGTCATCAGATTCATAGTCTTCTTCAATGTCTTGCTCTTCGTCACGTTCTTTACGCGCGCGCGCTGGACGACGATCGTCAGTATCCAGATCAACATCATCAAAATTGATTTGCGGCTCATTATCGCGTTCAGACGATTGACGAGAACGACCAGTACGACGATCGCTGGGATCGGGTTTCAGCTCGTCTTCTGGTTTGAATTCATCCATTTAACACCCCACTCAAAGGTTAATGCTTACGACGTTGCACATAACCTGAAGCTAAAAGACTTACGCCTTACAACGCAAGCCGGACCTTTCTTGTTGTTACGCCTGCTGGCAATCAGCAATAGCGTTAAGAACCACCTCGTGCGACACTCCGCCGCGCACTTCACTCTTCCCTATTGCCAACGGAAGAACTAAACGCATCTCCCCCGCCAACACTTTTTTATCTCGCAGCATGTGCGGTAAATAGGCCTGAGTGGACATCTCACGTGGTCCATCAACCGGTAAGCCTGCCCGCTTCAGCAGCGTAATGATGCGCTGCGTGTCCGCGGAGCAAAACTGACCCAGACGTTCTGACGTACGAGCAGCCATTACCATACCTGCGGCCACCGCTTCACCATGTAACCAATTGCCATAACCCATTTCAGCTTCGATTGCATGGCCAAACGTATGTCCCAGATTCAGTAAAGCACGTAAGCCCATTTCGCGCTCGTCCGCTGCGACAACTTCTGCCTTCAGCTCACAACAACGGCGGATACAGTACGCCATTGCCGGACCGTCCAGATGCAGTAATGCGTCCAGATTGTCTTCCAGCCAGCTGAAAAATTCACCGTCAAGGATGATGCCGTATTTGATCACTTCCGCCAGACCCGACGCCAGTTCACGCGCAGGAAGCGTTTTCAGACAGTCGAGATCCACCACCACGGAAGCGGGTTGGTAAAAAGCACCAATCATGTTCTTGCCGAGGGGATGGTTTACGGCGGTTTTGCCGCCAACGGAGGAATCAACCTGCGACAACAGCGTTGTCGGAACTTGAATAAAACGTACGCCGCGCTGATAGCTGGCGGCTGCAAAACCGGTAAGATCGCCAATCACGCCGCCGCCAAGAGCAACCAGCGTGGTATCGCGACCGTGCGGTTTTTGCAGTAATGCTGTGAATACCGTATCCAGCACCGTCAGGCTTTTATACTGCTCGCCGTCGGGAAGGATGACGCTATCAACATTAACACCCGCCTGTTCAAGTACGCCGCGAATCTTATCAAGATAAAGGGGAGCCAGGGTTTCGTTGGTCACCAACATAACCTGATCGCCCGATTTCAGCGGTAAGAATGAAGCCGGCTCATTAAACAAACCAGCCGCGATGGTGATAGGGTAACTACGTTCCCCGAGAGTGACTGTAATCCTCTCCATGACGCGACATCCACCTTAGTTACTTGTACCCGCAGACGAGTGTATTAAGCCAGAATCAGTTGCTTTCCAACATATGAATAATCTGGTTTGCCACGACTTTAGCGCTCTGATCATCGGTGCGAATGGTCACGTCAGCAATCTCTTCATACAGAGGATTGCGTTCGTCAGCCAACGCTTCCAGAACTTCGCGAGGCGGTGATTCTACCTGCAGCAGTGGGCGTTTCTTGTCGCGTTGAGTTCGCGCAAGTTGTTTTTCAATTGTCGTTTCAAGATAGACCACGACGCCACGCGCGGAAAGACGGTTACGTGTTTCACGTGATTTAACAGAGCCACCGCCAGTTGCCAGCACAATACCCTGTTTTTCCGTCAACTCGTTGATGACTTTTTCTTCGCGATCGCGGAAGCCGTCTTCACCTTCTACATCGAAGACCCAGCCCACATCAGCTCCGGTTCGTTTCTCAATCTCTTGATCAGAATCGTAAAATTCCATATTGAGTTGTTGAGCTAACTGGCGCCCAATAGTGCTTTTTCCGGCACCCATAGGCCCAACCAGAAAGATATTGCGTTTCTCTGCCATTTTTTCGGTACTACTAAGACTATTCGTTAATGGTAAACCCGCTTCGCAGACACTCAGCGCAGCAGGACATGAACTGAAACCTCATAAGATATTGCGAGAGTCAGACTGAAAATTATCTCAATACTCAAGCGGGTTTGGCAACTGAATAAATCACCAAACCTTTCGCATTTCTGGTCGTGGCAGGCGTATTGCCCTGCAAACATCAGGCCTGGCAACGAATCGCACGGCCAAATGACGCCAAATCAACCCATGACACACCACCAGAAAGGCAAAGCGTATTACCGGTGCACAAGTAAAGAAAACGACCGACGCTCAAATCGGTACTCCTTGTATGCTAAATACACCCGCACGTCAAATTTCTGAAACATGTCCAGTGCAAAAACAACGGCTTTTCATGCATAAATTAATCGCTCGAGACCAGTCTGGGCGTGATAAAAACCACTAACTCGCGCCGCTCATCCTCTTTACCGTCATGGCGAAATAAATATCCAAGCCAGGGGATATCGCCTAACAACGGCACGCTGTCCGCCGCAGATTTATTTTTATGCGAAAAAATCCCACCCAGCGCGATTGTCTCTCCGTTTTTTACCTCGACCTGCGTTTCAATTTCCTGCTTATCGATAGCCAGTACTTCGCCATCCGCCTGCTGTAACACCTGCCCGGGGACATTCTGGCTGATATGCAACTTTAGTCTAATTCGCCCTTTTTGCAGCACGGTTGGCGTCACCTCCATTCCCAGTACGGCTTCTTTGAACTCAACAGACGTGGCTCCGCTTTCCCCGCTGGATACCTGATAAGGGATCTCGCTGCCCTGCTTAATACTGGCAGGTTGCAGGTGAGAAGCCAGTAATCGTGGGCTGGCGATGATATCAAGCTGCTGTTTTTGCTCCAGTGCAGACAGCTCCAGTTCCAGTAGACGACCATTGATACGACCAATGTTAAACCCCACACGCGACGTCGCTGCGGACACAGAGAGATCGCTGGTCATTGTAGTGACGTTGCCCACCGTCCCCGCTTGCGTGGCGTCGGCCAGCGACCATTTCACGCCCAACTCGTGTAGGCTTTTTTCGTTAATCGTCACAATGTGTGCCGCCAGTTCGACCTGTTCAACCGGCAAGTCCATCTGCGACACCCACGTTTCCAGCGCCATCAGCGCAGGTTTGTTATCGCGAAGCAGCAGTCGGTTCGTGCGTTTATCTACCGTCATACTGCCTTTGGCGCTCAGCAGTTTCTCACCCGCTTTTGCCAGATCGGCGGCGTCAGCGTACTGCAAAACAATGCTGCGATGTTCCAGCGGGAGACTGGCCTGCCGCCGCGCCTGCTCGCTCTCCAGGCGTGCCACATTTTCATTCTGCCAGCCTACCGAATGCACATGCAGGATGCTCCCCTCCTGGCGCAACACCAGTCCGGCGCTTTTCACCACCGTCTGGAATGCCTGCTTCCACGGGACATCCGTCAGATGCAACGACATCACGCCGCTGACATCGGGCGAAATCACCAGATTTTTTCCTTCCTGCTCAGCCATCGCCTGCAATACCTGAACCACGGGAACATCATCCACCACCAGCGTCACGTTTGGCGCTTTTCCCGCCAGCACGCTGGGGATGACGACCATCAGCACCACGGCTATCCATCGCTTCATACCCTTCTCCTTGTCGTTGCCACTGCCAGCGTGACGGCTCACAGTCTTTACCCATCTCAATAGTTATGCTTTGTGCCGAGATATGAGAAACCGTCCATCCCCCCTTCAGCGCCTCATGCAGTTCGATCCGCCGCCATGTATTTTTACCATCCTGAACCAGGCCAATCAGGCGCGCTCCCCGGCTTACCGCGCCTTGATAACGCCACGTCGACAGCTCAGTGGTATGGCAACGATCCTCCGGCGGCTGGAAAGGATCGCGCATCCCGGTCAGTATCAGCAGGCTAATCCCCACCAACAGTCCACGCTTAACCGTCATTCAGGCGCTCCAGCTGCAGTGTAAGCATCAGCTCGGCATCCTCCAGGCGAAGAGAAAAACTGTTGACCTGCATCCCCCGTTCCGCCAGCCGGACAAACAATGCTGGAACAGCATCCCAGGCGGGATTCAGCGTCATCTCCCCGCCCTGTGCAGAAGGCTGCCAGTGAGTCAGGCGTGAAAGCGGAGTCTGAAAATCCAGAGCGGAAAAAGGCATCGTATTCTCGTCATTAGCCCAAAGTGTGGGGTCAGCCGGTGTAACCAGTTGGTACAGATTCCGCCATTGCGCCTGGTTCGCCGCATGTTGCTGCCGCAGTTCCTCCCGTTGTACGTTCCATTCTTGCCGTAGCGGATAAAGCAGGCACAACATGACCATCAGCGCCATGGTGACACTCCAGCCCCCCCAGCAGACGATTCGACAACGCGGCGACAAGGCCAGCCAACGATCACAGAGTACGTTCATGCATTACGCTCCGCGTCAGACGATAGTGAAATTGCCAACGTCCCAACGCATCCTTCTGAGTTTCGCCGGGGTCGCCTAAGCGAAAAAAGGACTGTTTGCGTAATTGCGTTTCCAGCGTATTGAGGGCGCTAAAGTTCTGCGCCATTCCGCTCAGTTCCAGCACTTCATGTTGCCAGGTCAGGGTTGTCAGCCACACCTGTTCGGGCAGTAAATTTGCCAGTCCTTCGAGCATCGGTTGCCAGCTTCGCGTCTGATCTCGCTGCGTTTTACGCATCTGTCGCTGTTGCCATTGTTGCTGGCGCAGGAGTAAATGCGGTTTTTGGGCCACAAGCGTCTCGCCCCGCATTTTCTCCGCAGCTATCTTCACCGTTTTTGCCCGGTTGTCTTCGATGACGACAGCGTAATAGCTCAGTGCACAGCCAACGATCAACAGCAGCGATCCGCTAAATAAAACAGCCCAAAACCGCAGGCAGGCGCGCCGCTGTGACTGACGCCAGGGGAGAAGGTTGATGGTCGCTATCATCAGTCTGTTCCCCCCATTGCCAGCCCAAGCGCAATAGTAAAGATATGACTTTCAGGCGGAATGGGCGGCTGACGAACAGACACCACGCTTAAGGGGTCAAAACGGCCTGGCCCGCACAACGCAATCTCTTCCGGGGAAAGCGATAATGTTGCAGCAAGATCGTCGATAGCGTGACTGTCGCCCACCGGTTTACGCCCCCATGCATAACGAGTCGCCCACAACCACTGCGCGTCATCGCGCCAGGCCAGACACTGCTGATGCGCCGATAAGTACGGTATAAAGCGCTGTAACGCGCTGGCATCCGGCGTAATGGCGGTTATCTGTACTTTCAGCGTTTGCATCAGCGTCAGGAGGGTCGACACCTCTTTGCTTTGCGCGGCGGTCACGTTAAAGGCCGGACTTAAGGTGTCTTCGCTATAATCGAATTGCAGCGCATCTGGGTCCATATCCAGCTCACGCGCCATCGACCCAGACAACCATGCCGTTTGTTCTGGCTCACGCAGCGTCATGACTGGGCGGGGGATCTTTTTTTGTAACGTCCTGTGGGCGGGAAAGGACAGATGAATGTGGTGTCTGCGAGGGAGTTCACGACTCCACGGCAATAACACCTTGCTGAGCTGTTCAGGTGCGCGAATGTGCCCGTCGACAATCGTCTGGTTCGCCAGCGGCAACCGCCACCAGCGCTGTAGAAACCAACCGGAGGCGTCGCGAACGACGGCCACAGCCAGCACGTCATGTTGCTGAATATGCAGACCAATTTGCCAGATATTGAAAGCCATTGCTGATGATCTCCTTATCACCCGTTGCTTTAACGGGTATATCAATGCGTCTGGCTTGCCTTTATACTACCGCGCGTTTGTTTATAAACTGCCCAAATGCCACTAAATGGGAAATCTCCAGTGAAGTTCGTAAAGTATTTATTAATCCTTGCAGTATGTTGCATCCTGCTGGGAGCAGGCTCGATTTATGGCCTCTATCGCTATATTGAGCCGCAATTACCTGACGTCGCGACGTTAAAAGATGTGCGTTTGCAGATCCCGATGCAGGTTTACAGCGCTGACGGCGAACTGATCGCGCAATATGGCGAGAAACGTCGTATTCCGGTCACGCTGGATCAGATGCCGCCGGAAATGGTCAAAGCCTTTATCGCCACCGAAGACAGCCGCTTTTATGAGCACCACGGCGTTGACCCGGTGGGGATCTTCCGTGCGGCCAGCGTTGCGCTGTTCTCCGGGCACGCGTCGCAAGGGGCGAGTACCATCACCCAACAGTTGGCGAGAAACTTCTTCCTCAGCCCGGAACGCACGCTGATGCGTAAGATCAAAGAGGTCTTCCTCGCGATCCGCATCGAGCAACTGCTGAGTAAAGATGAGATCCTCGAGCTTTATCTGAATAAGATCTACCTGGGGTATCGCGCCTATGGCGTTGGTGCCGCAGCACAAGTCTATTTCGGTAAGACGGTCGACCAGCTCAGCTTAAGCGAGATGGCAGTCATCGCCGGTCTGCCAAAAGCACCGTCAACCTTCAACCCGCTCTATTCAATGGACCGGGCTACCGCGCGACGTAACGTTGTGCTGTCGCGTATGTTGAGCGAAAACTACATCACGCAGGCCCAGTACGATCAGGCACGCAGCGAAGCTATTGACGCCAACTATCACGCGCCGGAAATTGCCTTCTCTGCGCCGTATCTGTCTGAAATGGTGCGCCAGGAAATGTATAGCCGTTATGGTGAAAAAGCCTATGAAGACGGGTATCGCATCACCACCACCATTACGCGTAAAGTCCAACAGGCGGCCCAGCAGGCGGTCCGTAATAACGTCATGGATTACGACATGCGCCACGGCTACCGTGGCCCGTCAAACGTGCTATGGAAAGTGGGCGAAAGCGCCTGGGACACCAAGAAAATCACCGACTCCCTAAAAGCGCTGCCGACCTACGGACCGCTGCTGCCGGCGGTGGTCACCAACGCAAATCCACAGGAAGCGACCGCCACGCTGGCGGACGGCACATCGGTGGCGCTGCGTATGGAAGGCATGCGCTGGGCGCGTCCTTACCGATCCGATACCCAACAGGGCCCGACGCCGCGAAAAGTGACCGATGTTGTCCAGACGGGTCAGCAAATCTGGGTCCGCCAGGTCGGTGACGCCTGGTGGCTGGCACAGGTTCCTGACGTCAACTCCGCGCTGGTCTCCATCAATCCGCAAAACGGCGCGGTAATGGCGCTGGTTGGTGGCTTTGATTTCAACCAGAGCAAGTTTAACCGTGCTACCCAGGCGTTACGTCAGGTCGGTTCGAATATCAAACCGTTCCTCTACACCGCGGCAATGGATAAAGGCCTGACGCTGGCCAGTATGCTGAATGACGTCCCAATTTCCCGCTGGGATGCGGGTGCAGGCTCTGACTGGCAGCCGAAAAACTCACCGCCGCAATATGCCGGCCCTATCCGCTTACGTCAGGGGCTGGGTCAGTCGAAGAACGTGGTGATGGTCCGCGCCATGCGCGCGATGGGCGTAGATTACGCAGCAGAGTATCTGCAACGTTTTGGCTTCCCGGCGCAAAATATTGTTCATACCGAGTCGCTGGCGCTGGGTTCCGCCTCGTTCACCCCGCTGCAGGTTGCCCGCGGCTACGCGGTGATGGCCAACGGTGGTTTCCTGGTTGATCCGTACTTCATCAGCAAGATTGAAACCGATCAGGGCGGTGTTATCTTCGAAGCGAAGCCCAAAATTGCCTGTCCGGAGTGTGATATTCCGGTGATTTATGGCGACACCCAGAAATCTAACGTGCTGGAAAACAGTAACGTTGAAGACGTTGCCATTTCTCAGGAACAGCAGAATGCCGCGGTGCCAATGCCGCAACTTGAGCAGGCGAATCAGGCGCTGGTCGCGCAAAGCGGGACCCAGGAATACGCCCCGCATGTGATCAACACGCCGCTGGCGTTCCTGATTAAAAGCGCGCTGAACACCAATATCTTTGGTGAGCCAGGCTGGATGGGTACCGGCTGGCGTGCAGGTCGTGATTTACAACGTCGAGATATCGGCGGTAAAACCGGGACCACCAACAGCTCGAAAGATGCCTGGTTCTCCGGCTACGGCCCAGGGGTCGTGACCTCGGTATGGATTGGTTTTGATGACCATCGCCGTAACCTTGGACACTCTACGGCCTCGGGTGCGATCAAAGATCAGATCTCCGGCTATGAAGGGGGGGCGAAGAGTGCCCAGCCAGCGTGGGATGCCTATATGAAGAGTGTGTTAGAGGGCGTACCAGAGCAGCCGCTGACGCCACCGCCAGGTATCGTAACGGTCAATATCGATCGCAGCACCGGTCAACTGGCGAGCGGCGGCAACAGTCGCGAAGAGTATTTTATTGAAGGGACTCAGCCCACACAGCAGGCGGTACATGAAGTGGGGACCACCATTATTGATAATGGTGAGGCTCACGAACTGTTCTGATCTATTGCCGGATGGCGCTTCGCTTATCCGGCCTACTTAACGCAACATGGTAGGCCGGATAAGACGCCTCTGGCGTCACCTTCCGGCGCTATACGCTACAGTCGTCCCTGCCCTTTCAGCCATTCACGCACCAGAAACAGCGCGCTCACATTACGCGCTTCGTGAAAGTCCGGGTCTTCTAACAAATCCATCAAATGTGCCAACGGCCAGCGCACCTGCGGCAACGGCTCGGGTTCATCACCTTCCAGCGATTCAGGATACAGGTCCTCGGCCACGACGATGTTCATCTTGCTGGAGAAATAGGACGGTGCCATGCTGAGTTTTTTCAAAAACGTCAGGTCATTTGCCCCAAATCCGACCTCTTCTTTCAGCTCCCGATTCGCCGCTTCAAACACGCTTTCACCGGGATCGATTAACCCTTTGGAAAAACCAAGCTCATAAGATTCGGTCCCGACCGCGTATTCGCGGATGAGAATCAGATGGTCATCAACAATCGGCACAATCATTACCGCTTCGCGCGTGGACGGACGCATACGTTCGTAGACGCGGCGTACGCCGTTGCTGAACTCAAGGTCAACACTTTCGACTTTAAACAGCCGGGATTGTGCGACGGTTTCCACTTTCAGAATCGTGGGTTTTTGTAATGATTTGCTCATCGTGAGAGTCTTTGCCGTGAAATCTGGGGTCATTGTGCGATATACCGCACGGTTTCGGCAATGTGAATTGCCGTTTATTTACATTTATGTAACGTACTAAAAGTTAATTCCCATTTCAAATTAAAAGTCAATAGGTTGAAATAACTCCAGGAATTTGCTGATATGCCGTTTTTGGTGATTTTGCTATGATTCGCATTTACTGGGCTGTACTTTAAAGATGCTCAAGTTCAACTCCACGCTTGCCGATAGCCAACGACAGAATCACGATTATTTTCCAGGGTGCGACTGACCACGCCTGACAGACTAAGTAAGATGGGGAAAGCATGAGCACCATTCTGATTTTTTTAGCTGCTTTGCTGGCCTGCTCGTTACTTGCAGGGTGGCGACTCAGATCAAAATCCAGGCGGCAAAAACTGCCCTGGAGTAACGTTTTCTCAGACGCCAATAAGCGTAAACTGACGCCCGAAGAGCGCAGCGCAGTCGAAAACTACCTGGAAAACCTGAGTCAAAATCAGCAGATACCTGGCCCAACAGGCGCCAGCGCCGTCCCTGTATCGCTCACACTGAATGCCCAAAGTAATAGCGTCATCGTGCTGACCCATTCGATTACGCGCTACGGTATCACCACGGACGATCCCAATAAGTGGCGTTATTATCTGGATTCCGTCGAAGTGCATTTGCCTCCCTTCTGGGAACAATACATCAATGACGAAAATAGCGTTGAGCTGATCCACACAAATACGCTACCGCTGGTGATCTCGTTAAACGGTCATACGCTGCAAGAGTACATGCAGGAAGCGCGTGGCTATGCGCTACAGCATACTGCATCGACGCAGGCCTCTATTCGTGGTGAAGAAAGCGAGCAAATTGAGCTGCTAAATATTCGCCAGGAAACACATGAAGAGTATGCGCTGAGCCGCCCGGCAGGACTCCGCGAGGCGTTGCTGATTGCCGCATCTTTCCTGTTGTTCTTCTTTTGCCTAATCGTGCCGGATGGCTTTGTACCGTGGCTGGCCGGTGGTGCCGTATTGCTGCTGGCTGCGGGCCTGTGGGGACTGTTCGCCCCGCCGTCTAAAACTGCCCTGCGGGAGATCCATTGCCTGCGCGGAACCCCGCGTCGTTGGGGGCTGTTTGGCGAAAACGACCAGGAACATATTAATAATATCTCACTGGGTATTATCGATCTGATTTATCCGCCTCACTGGCAGCCCTACATTGCGCAAGATCTCGGGCAACAAACGGATATCGATATTTATCTCGATCGCCATGTTGTCCGCCAGGGGCGTTTTTTATCCTTGCATGACGAAGTGAAAAACTTCCCCTTGCAGCACTGGCTACGTAGCGCTGTTATCGCAGGAGGATCGTTGCTGGTCCTGCTGATGCTGCTGTTCTGGATCCCGCTGGATATGCCGATAAAATTCACGCTGTCCTGGATGAAAGGCGCGCAAACTATCGAGGCCACCAGCGTTAAGCAGCTCGAAAACGCCGGGGTTCGCGTCGGCGATACCCTGCATCTGAGCGGTACGGGAATGTGCAACATTCACACATCCGGAAGCTGGAACGCACAGCCCACCACGCCTTTTCTACCTTTCGATTGCTCACAGATTATCTGGAATGATGCACGCGCGCTGCCGCTGCCCGAGTCCGATTTGGTGAATAAAGCGACGGCACTCACGCAGGCCGTCAGCCGCCAACTACACCCCAAACCCGATGATGATTCCCGTGTCAGCGCATCGTTACGATCGGCCATTCAGAAATCCGGCATGGTATTACTGGATGACTTTGGTGAGATTGTCCTGAAGACTGCCGACCTGTGCGCCGCCGAAGATGAATGTGTGCGCCTGAAAAATGCGCTGGTCAATCTAGGTAACAGTAAAGACTGGACCGCGCTGGTGAAGCGGGCCAACGCAGGTAAGCTGGATGGTGTAAACGTGTTGCTGCGCCCGGTCAGCGCCGAGTCGCTGGATAACCTGGTCAATACCTCCACTGCGCCGTTTATTGCACGCGAGACCGCCCGCGCCGCTCAGGCACTGAACAGCCCTGCACCTGGCGGCTTCCTGATTATCAGTGACGAAGGCAGCGATCTGGTCGATCAGCCCTGGCCTGCCACATCGTTGTATGACTATCCGCCTCAGGAGCAGTGGAACGCCTTCCAGCGTCTGGCGCAGATGCTCATGCAGACACCCTTCCGCGCGGAAGGGATCGTCACCAATGTCACGACCGATGCCAATGGAACCCAGCACATCGGGCTGCACCGTATCCCGGATCGTTCAGGCCTGTGGCGTTACCTCGGCACCACCTTGCTGATGTTTTCCATGCTGGGTTGTGCGCTCTATAACGGCATTCAGGCGTTCAGACGCTACCAGCGCCACCGCTCACGCATCGCAGAAATTCAGGGATACTACGAAAGTTGCCTGAATCCCACGCTGATTGACGATCCGGAAAGCCTCATTCGATAACACGCCCGCGCGACAGGATATGCTACCCTGTCGCGCATCTGTTTTCCTTTGGGAGTTCCTATGCATATTGATATCGCCTGGCAGGACGTCGACACCGTGCTGCTGGATATGGACGGCACACTGCTCGATCTGGCGTTCGATAACTATTTCTGGCAAAAACTGGTGCCGGAAACGTATGGCGCGCAGCAGGGGATCTCTCCCGAGGAAGCCCAGAACTATATTCGCCAGCAATATCACGCCGTGCAACATACGCTAAACTGGTACTGCCTGGATTACTGGAGCGAACGCCTGGGTCTGGATATTTGTGCCATGACGACAGCCCAAGGGCCACGCGCCGTGCTGCGCGAAGATACTGTCCCCTTTCTTGATGCCTTAAAGGCCTGCGGCAAGCGCCGTATTTTGCTGACCAACGCGCATCCACATAACCTGGCGGTGAAGCTGGAGCATACCGGTCTGGCCTCACACCTTGATTTATTACTTTCCACCCATACATTTGGTTATCCCAAAGAGGATCAGCGGTTATGGCACGCTGTAGCTGAAGAAACGGGAATGCGTGCTGAGAAAACGCTGTTTATTGACGACAGCGAAGCCATTCTCGACGCCGCTGCTCAATTCGGCATTCGATACTGCCTCGGCGTGACCAATCCCGATTCAGGTATTGCGGAAAAACAGTATGCACGCCATCCGTCACTGAATGACTACCGCCGACTGATCCCCTCACTGATGTGAAGGAGATGCCATGAAAGAGAAGCCCCCTGTTGACGTCAGGCTGGATAAATGGCTGTGGGCTGCGCGTTTTTATAAAACGCGTGCGATAGCTCGCGAAATGGTTGAAGGCGGTAAGGTGCATTACAACGGGCAGCGCAGTAAGCCGAGCAAGATTGTCGAGCTGAATGCCACCCTCACCTTGCGCCAGGGAAATGACGAGCGGACGGTGATTATTAAGGCCATTACCGAACAGCGTCGCCCGGCAACGGAAGCCGTTACGCTGTACGAAGAAACCGCGCAAAGCGTGGAAAAGCGCGAAAAAATAGCGCTGGCGCGTAAACTTAACGCGTTGACCATGCCGCACCCGGACAGGCGACCGGACAAAAAAGAGCGCCGCGACCTGTTACGATTTAAACACGGCGACAGTGAATGACTGTCACCCGCAAGAGAGATGATTATGCCGCAACATGACCAATTACATCGTTATCTGTTTGAAAACTTTGCCGTGCGCGGCGAGCTGGTAACCGTTTCACAAACCCTGCAACAGATCCTCGAAAACCATACTTACCCACAGCCGGTTAAAACCGTGCTGGCCGAGCTGCTGGTCGCCACCAGCCTGCTGACCGCTACGCTAAAGTTTGCCGGTGATATCACCGTACAGCTCCAGGGCGATGGCCCGCTGAGCCTGGCGGTGATTAACGGTAACAACAAGCAGCAGATGCGCGGTGTCGCGCGTATTCAGGGCGATATCCCTGAAGATGCAGATCTGAAAACGCTGGTCGGTAACGGCTATCTGGTGATCACCATTACACCGGAAGAAGGTGAACGCTATCAGGGCGTGGTGGGTCTGGAAGGTGACACGCTGGCCGCCTGTCTGGAAGATTACTTCCTGCGTTCAGAACAGCTGCCAACGCGTCTGTTTATCCGCACTGGCGACGTCGATGGCAAGCCAGCAGCAGGCGGTATGCTGTTGCAGGTGATGCCAGCACAAGACGCGCAGGCCGATGATTTTACCCACCTCGCCATGCTGACGGAAACCATTAAAGCCGAAGAGCTGCTGACGCTGCCAGCAAATGATGTGCTGTGGCGTTTGTACCACGAAGAAGAGGTGACCCTGTACGATCCACAGGACGTGGTGTTCAAATGCACCTGTTCACGTGAGCGTTGTGCAGATGCGCTAAGAACCCTGCCGGACGAAGAAGTGGACAGCATTCTGGCTGAAGAAGGCGAGATCGATATGAATTGCGATTACTGCGCGAGCCATTATCTGTTTAACGCGATGGATATTGCTGAGATCCGCAACAACGCATCCCCTGCTGACCCACAAGTGCATTAAGTTCATAGCCCGGCAGACAGTCCATTCTGCCGGGCTACTTGTTCCAGCGTTTACTCAGCGTAGTAGTTAATCTCTAACCGTTTCCCATCGAGAGTGATATCCCGCCAGATTCTGGGGGCTGTAGTCAGCCTGTGATTTTCCACCGCCTGCAAAAGCGTCGCTTTCGTGAATCCTTCAGGTAACTGGGCTGCGCCGAGCAAAGACCATTGCTTTTCCTTCATGCCAAAGATCAGACTTTCTCCCTCGCCAAAAGCATAAAGCACCTGCTCCGGCTGACCATCTGCGTTAAGATCCTGATTCACTAACACGCATGCATCCTGCTCAACACAGGAGTTAATGCGGTAGCTTTGCTGTTTTACAAACCGCCAGAATGCGTCATCGGGTTTTTTGCTACCCGGCGCAATCATCACCATCGGTGCCAGTTGCGTTGTGGTCAGTTCCCGCATGGGATCGAGGTTCCCGCGTAGAATGGCGTTTAAATCACGTCTGCGCTTACTGTCCTTAGTGAAAGCGTCATCTTTTTGTAACGCCTCCAACGCAGCACGCCCCGGTTTTCCGCTATTACGCAACATGTACAGGCTGACCTGATCCGGTGAAATTTGGCCACTATGATAACGGGCCATATGGCTGTTGACGCTAATACGCCAGACATCAATGACCGGCGACGTCAGCAGAATCAACAGTCCCAGAGACAGTAACGAAACACCGAGGATGACTTTGCTCTGAATTTCCAGTGGATTGTGTCCACGGCGCATAATGCTCGCCATGTAGCCGAATGACCAAACCAGCAGCACTGCGATGATCAGCGCACCATGCAGACGCTCAGGCGTCCAGCCATACTGATTGACGCGGACCCAGAGCGCCCAGCTGGCTATCAACATATAAACCGGGGCGACGAGAAGTGAGGTGTTAATCAGATAACGTAATGCCCCTGGATAGGGTAAGTCGCGTTTTTGCGGCTCGCGCACAACGACCATCAATAGCAGGAGCAGCAACGTCAGCGTCGACATCAGCCCCGCCGCAGACACCCGTTGCGAAATCGCCTCCAGACCGGTAAAGGGTAATGTCAGCATAAACATCAGCGCTAACAACGCGACCAGAGGCAACAGACCCGTGGCGATCAACGTCAGAAGCTTTTGTACCGCCGTCACCAGGCGTGACTGCGTACGTGCCAGAATCACCGCCAGCGCGGTAATAAGGCCAAACGTTACATAACCAAACCAGTCGGTCTCAAAGAATAGCGTGTTAAAAAAGGGAATACCGACCAGCTTAAACATCTCGCTCCACAGCAAGAGGACCATCCAGAACAGGCCGTTGGCGACAAAGACGATCAGCAATGTCAGAACATTCAGCCATATCTGGCTGTAAAACTGCGGATAGCGCGCCTGGTCGGTACGCGTATGGAGTTGGTACTGGATCCAGGGTAACGCCAGCATAGCCATGAGAAAGAGGCGCCAACCGTAGACAAAGAAAATCTCATTCTCATTCCACCGGTTCCCTCCTGCAACGTGCCCCTTCAACCAGATGCTCATCGCCAGTACGACGCAGAAGATCACCGCCATCCAGCACCACAGCGCGCGCTGTTTAAACGAGACCACAGAAAGCAGAATCGCCGACGTCAGCGCTATCGTTACAGGCATTCCATAGAACAGCCAGCTACTGTTATGGGGGATGA
Source organism: Citrobacter sp. JUb117 (assembly GCF_024809055.1). NCBI lineage: Bacteria > Pseudomonadati > Pseudomonadota > Gammaproteobacteria > Enterobacterales > Enterobacteriaceae > Citrobacter > Citrobacter sp. JUb117. The sequence continues at coordinate 360,454 of NZ_JANUFB010000006.1, read as the reverse complement.
GGTAAGTCATCAGCAGGTAACACACTACGCCTTGCAGCAGACCAATAAACATCATGCCCCAGCGGGTCGTACGTGAAAGCTCAACACTGTCCATGTCGTAATCCAGAATGAAGGGAAAAGATCATTATCGCATCAACATCACAATTATTGGCACTTACCGGTGTCTTTCAGCCCCTCACAACGCGACGTGAATCGATATTTCATATGTTTGAGTTACGTTATTTTCCTACATGAATGCGATTACACTCACAAGATTCCCGCCAAATATACTCTCCATTAACGTTTTAGGAACATTTTCCACAACAAAAAAGGGTTTCCTGCCATAATATCCGCCTATTTGCGACAGGAGTCGCAGCGTATTCAGTTATCTGTGATTTTGCCGGATGCGTAAATCTATGAGCCTTGTCGCGGTTAACAATCCCTAAAAAACCTTACTATTCCAGGTAATACATATTGGCTAAGGAGCAGTGAAATGCGTGTGAACAACAGTTTAACCCCGCAAGATCTCGAGGCTTATGGTATCAATGACGTTCAGGATATCGTTTACAATCCCAGCTACGACCTGCTGTACCAGGAAGAGCTTGATCCAAATCTGGAAGGCTACGAGCGCGGAGTGTTAACTAATCTGGGCGCCGTTGCTGTTGATACCGGTATCTTTACCGGGCGTTCACCAAAGGATAAGTACATTGTCCGTGACGACACCACGCGAGATACGCTCTGGTGGTCCGACAAGGGTAAAGGTAAGAACGACAACAAACCGCTTTCTCAGGAAACCTGGCAGCACCTGAAAGGATTAGTCACCCAGCAACTCTCAGGCAAACGCCTGTTTATCGTTGATGCATTCTGCGGCGCGAACGCCGATACCCGCCTTTCAGTGCGCTTTATTACCGAAGTCGCCTGGCAGGCACATTTCGTTAAAAACATGTTTATCCGCCCAAGCGATGAAGAACTGCTTGATTTTAAACCTGATTTTATCGTGATGAACGGTGCGAAATGCACCAACCCGCAGTGGAAAGAACAGGGGCTCAACTCTGAGAACTTCGTGGCTTTCAACCTGACTGAACGTATTCAGTTAATTGGCGGGACCTGGTACGGCGGAGAGATGAAAAAAGGCATGTTCTCCGTGATGAATTACCTGCTGCCGCTGAAAGGCATTGCCTCCATGCACTGCTCGGCAAACGTCGGTGAAAAAGGTGATGTGGCGGTGTTCTTTGGCCTGTCCGGTACCGGTAAAACCACGCTGTCTACCGACCCGAAACGTCGCCTGATTGGCGATGATGAGCACGGCTGGGACGACGACGGTGTGTTCAACTTCGAGGGCGGCTGCTACGCGAAGACCATCAAGCTGTCTAAAGATGCAGAACCAGAAATCTACAATGCGATTCGCCGCGATGCGCTGCTGGAAAACGTCACCGTACGTGAAGATGGCTCTATCGACTTCGATGACGGTTCTAAAACCGAGAATACCCGCGTTTCCTACCCGATTTATCACATCGATAATATCGTTAAGCCAGTGTCAAAAGCGGGCCATGCCACCAAGGTTATCTTCCTGACCGCCGATGCGTTTGGCGTTCTGCCACCGGTATCCCGTCTGACCGCAGATCAAACCCAGTACCACTTCCTGTCTGGCTTCACCGCCAAACTGGCTGGAACCGAGCGCGGCGTGACTGAACCGACCCCAACCTTCTCTGCCTGTTTCGGTGCGGCCTTCCTGTCACTGCACCCGACGCAGTACGCAGAAGTGCTGGTGAAACGCATGCAGGCTGCTGGCGCACAGGCCTATCTGGTTAACACCGGCTGGAACGGTACCGGCAAACGTATCTCTATTAAAGATACCCGCGCCATTATCGATGCCATCCTGAACGGTTCTCTGGATGACGCAGAAACGTTCCGTCTGCCGATGTTTGACCTGGCGATCCCAACCGAACTGCCGGGCGTAGACACACGTATTCTCGATCCGCGTAATACCTACGCGTCACCAGAACAGTGGCAGGAAAAAGCCAATGCGCTGGCGAAACTGTTTATCGAAAACTTCGAGAAGTATACCGATACCCCAGCGGGTGCCGCGTTAGTCAGCGCCGGTCCGAAGCTGTAATTTTTGATTCGTTATATGGCCCCTTATCTGAAAGGATAAGGGGCTTTTTATTGTATTTACTCTTTTAAAATGTACTCTGTACACCTATAATTTGTACTATTAGCCCCATGCGCAGGAAGCGCCATGTTCACATTTATTGAGCTACAGGGATTTAGTAAACGCCGTCCGTTACTTTTACCTGACGATGAGTTTCGTGCCTTTCAAGAGGCGCTTATTGAAAACCCTGAGGCAGGGGATACTATCGCTGGTACGGGGGGATTCAGAAAAATTCGCTGGAGTCGCTCTGGTATGGGTAAGCGCAGCGGTATTCGGGTTATCTATTACAACGTGACGCGTAAAGGTCGAATCTATCTGGCTTTGCTCTATCCTAAGAATGAACAGGATGATTTAACCGAAGAGCAAAAAACCGTTTTAATGCACTTATCCGATATGCTGATTTAATTATGAGAATTTTAATCATCAGGACACCGCGATCCGGTGTGGTGAGGCCAAAATGAAAGACGAATTATTTGCCGATTTGCTGGCCAGTGCAGAAGAAATGGTACGTATAGAGAAAGGTGAAGAAACACCTAAACCTGAACATGTGCATACTTTTAGCGAAATTGATGTTAAAGCCATCCGCGAAGCAACAGGGTTACGCCAACAGGATTTTGCCATAGCGGTTGGTGTGAGTTATGACCTGGTTAAAAGCTGGGAAACGAAACGACGCCAACCCACTGGAGCACCAAGAAAACTGCTTTTATTAATTCAAAAAAACCCATTTATAATTAATCAATTAAAAGCAATTTAAGCCAGAGGTTTTACTGTTTACCCCATAAACAGAGGGAGGCTTTCGCCTCCCTTTTTTATGCGTCTTTGGTTGTTCCCGGCACACGGGAGACAGGAACAGGAAGCCAGGCGCGAATCGACAGCCCACCGCGTTCGCTGGTGCCGATTTCCAGCATGCCGTTATGGTTATCGATGATGCGCTGCACGATCGCCAGGCCCAGACCGGTACCGCTGGTACTGCGGGCACTGTCGCCGCGTACAAACGGCTGGAACAGATGCTTACGCTGCTCCGGCTTGATGCCCGGACCATCATCCTCGACCTGGAACCAGGCGCGATGTGGCTCTGTGCCACTGCTAACCTTAATCCAGCCATTACCATAGCGGGCAGCATTGACCACCATATTGGCAACCGCGCGTTTGATCGACAGCGGATGCATCTTCACCTGAATGAGGCCAGGCTGCAGCGCGGTATCAATCTCACGTTCATAACCGCTTTCTGCCGCAACGACTTCTCCTAACACCGCGTTCAGATCCGCCATCTCCATCGGCATCTCCTGCCCGGTGCGCAGATAGTCGATAAACTGTTCGATAATGGCGTTACACTCTTCGATGTCCTTATTGATGGACTCCGCAAGGTAGCCGTCTTCTTCCCCCATCATCTCGGTCGCCAGGCGGATACGCGTCAGCGGCGTACGTAAATCATGGCTCACCCCGGCCATCAGCAACGTTCGGTCATCGGCCAGCTGCTTCACGCCCGCCGCCATATGGTTGAAGGCTCGGGTCACCGAGCGCACCTCAGAGGCACCATATTCGCGCAGTGGCGGCGGAATAATGCCTTTACCCACCTGCAACGCCGCATGTTCCAGATCCACCAACGGCCGGTTCTGGATACGAATAAACAGCCATGCACCACCGATTGCCAGCAGCATGATCGCCAGCGTATAGCGGAACAGCGGCGAGAAATCGCCCTGATGAATTTCAGTGAGAGGAACGCGAACCCAGATATTCGGAGACAGCCAGGTTTTCAGCCACACGACCGGCGAGCTTTTGTTGACCTCAACGCGAACTTCCGTTGGGCCGCCCAGCTGCTGCGCCATCTGATGACTTAAGAATTCATAGTGCTGCGCCCAACGCAACCCCGCCTCTTCAGCGGCTTCGTTGGAATAGAGGGAAATCCCCAGCTCACGGTAAATTTCCCGGCGGAATGCGGGAGGCACGACCAGTTGCGTGCCGTCCTCCAGCTGCAGTTTATCGGTCATCAGCATACGGACTTCGTAAGCCAGGACCTTATTAAACTGCTGGAGGCTCGGCAGGATCGCGAAGTTCAGCACCACCAGATAAGTCGTCACCAGGCTGGCGAACAGCAAGGTGACGATGAGCAATAACGTGCGAGCAAACGAACTTCGTGGCGAGAAGCGCATTCGCCTCATGCTTTAGAACCGTCCGGGACAAAGACGTAGCCCAGACCCCATACGGTCTGAATATAACGTGGATGTGCCGGATCTTCTTCCACCATACGACGCAGACGGGAAATCTGCACGTCAATAGAACGTTCCATCGCGGAGTACTCGCGACCACGGGCCAGGTTCATCAGCTTATCACGGGACAACGGCTCACGCGGGTGACTGACCAACGCTTTCAGCACGGCAAATTCACCGCTGGTCAGCGGCATAGGTTCATCTTCACGGAACATCTCACGGGTGCCGAGGTTCAGTTTGAACTTACCAAAAGCGATAACCGCTTCTTCCTGAGACGGCGCGCCCGGCAGTTCATTTGCCTGACGACGCAGTACGGCACGAATACGCGCCAACAGTTCGCGCGGGTTAAACGGTTTCGGGATATAGTCGTCAGCGCCGATTTCCAGCCCAACGATACGGTCAACCTCTTCCCCCTTCGCCGTCACCATGATGATCGGCATTGGGTTGCTCTGGCTACGCAGGCGGCGGCAAATCGACAGACCATCTTCACCTGGCAGCATCAAATCCAGTACCATAAGGTGGAAGGATTCACGGGTCAGCAGACGATCCATCTGCTCAGCGTTTGCGACGCTTCGAACCTGGAAGCCCTGCTCGGTCAGATAACGTTCCAGTAGCGCGCGCAGGCGCATGTCGTCATCGACCACCAGAATCTTATAGTTCTCTTGCATTGTTATTACTCCCAAAGGTTCGCAACAATTGTAAGTGTGTATTCTTAAGAAAGCTCACCTGAGTAACCAGCAAATTCTGGTATGAATTCCAGGCTAAATTGTTACAAAGCATATTAAACAGCAGCTTAAGTATACAATGTTTCTCGTAATACATTATTTATTCTGTTGATATGCTCACGTAATACCAATTGTGCGCATCATCACAGAATCAAGGTAAAACAATAAGATGAAAACGCCCCTGATAACCCGTGAAGGGTATGAAAAACTCAAACAAGAGCTGAATTACCTCTGGCGTGAAGAGCGCCCGGAAGTCACCAAGAAAGTGACCTGGGCCGCCAGTCTGGGTGACCGCAGCGAAAACGCTGACTACCAGTATAATAAAAAGCGCCTGCGCGAGATCGACAGACGCGTCCGTTATTTGACCAAGTGCATGGAGAATCTAAAAATTGTCGATTACTCCCCTCAGCAGGAAGGAAAAGTGTTCTTTGGCGCATGGGTTGAGATTGAAAATGATGACGGCGACATCCGCAAATTTCGCATTGTCGGCTACGATGAAATCTTTGGCCGTAAGGATTACATCTCTATCGACTCACCGATGGCGCGCGCCCTGCTCAAAAAAGAGGTCGGCGATCTCGCGGTAGTGAACACCCCTGGCGGAGAAGCAAGCTGGTACGTGAATGAGATTGAGTACGTTAAATAAGACGGAACAATCCGAAGCCCCTGCTGATGGCTGGCATTTTTGCCAGTCAATCCGTATAACTATCCCCTGATTTTTATCCTAAAGACGAAGCTATCCATGATGAATGATTCTTTCTGCCGCATTATCGCAGGTGAAATTCAGGCTCGTGCTGAACAGGTAGAAGCTGCCGTTCGCCTGCTTGATGAAGGGAACACCGTGCCGTTTATCGCACGTTATCGTAAGGAAATCACCGGCGGTCTGGATGACACGCAGCTGCGTAATCTGGAGACCCGTCTGGGATATCTGCGGGAACTGGAAGACCGCCGTCAGGCGATCCTCAAATCTATCGGCGAGCAAGGCAAACTGACCGACGATCTGGCCAAAGCGATCAACGGCACGTTAAGTAAGACCGAACTCGAAGACCTCTACCTGCCGTACAAACCTAAACGCCGCACCCGTGGGCAAATCGCCATTGAAGCGGGTCTTGAGCCGCTGGCCGACCTGCTGTGGAACGATCCCTCTCACGACCCAGAAACCGAAGCAGCCAAATACATCAATGCCGAAAACGGCGTGGCGGATACCAAAGCGGCGCTCGACGGCGCGCGCTACATTCTGATGGAGCGTTTTGCCGAAGACGCCGCGCTGCTGGCAAAAGTCCGTGATTACCTGTGGAAGAACGCCCATCTGGTTTCCATCGTAGTGAGCGGGAAAGAAGACGAAGGCGCCAAATTCCGCGACTACTTCGATCACCACGAACCTATTTCCACCGTTCCTTCTCACCGAGCACTGGCGATGTTCCGCGGGCGTAACGAAGGCGTGCTGCAGCTTTCTCTGAATGCTGACCCGCAGTTCGATGAGCCTCCAAAAGAGAGCCACGGCGAGCAGATTATCCGCGATCATCTGGGTCTGCGCCTGAACAACGCGCCGGCGGACAGCTGGCGTAAAGGCGTTGTCAGCTGGACATGGCGCATCAAAGTGCTGATGCACCTCGAAACCGAACTGATGGGCACCGTGCGCGAACGTGCGGAAGATGAGGCCATTAACGTCTTTGCCCGCAACCTGCACGACCTGCTGATGGCCGCTCCGGCCGGGTTGCGTGCCACTATGGGTCTCGATCCTGGTCTGCGTACCGGTGTGAAGGTCGCGGTTGTTGACGGGACCGGCAAGCTGGTGGCGACCGACACCATTTATCCCCATACCGGACAGGCAGCCAAAGCCGCCGTTGCGGTGGCCGCGCTGTGCGAAAAATACAACGTTGAGCTGGTGGCGATTGGCAACGGTACCGCATCGCGTGAGACCGAACGCTTCTTCCTCGACGTGCAGAAACAGTTCCCGAAAGTGACCGCACAAAAAGTGATCGTCAGCGAAGCCGGGGCCTCGGTGTACTCTGCTTCTGAACTGGCGGCACTGGAGTTCCCGGATCTCGACGTTTCCCTGCGCGGTGCGGTGTCTATTGCCCGCCGTCTGCAGGATCCGCTGGCCGAGCTGGTGAAAATCGACCCGAAATCGATCGGTGTCGGCCAGTACCAGCACGACGTTAGCCAGACCCAGCTTGCCCGTAAATTGGATGCGGTAGTCGAGGACTGCGTAAACGCCGTCGGCGTTGATCTGAATACCGCCTCCGTGCCGCTGTTGACTCGCGTAGCCGGTTTAACCCGCATGATGGCGCAGAACATTGTTGCCTGGCGTGATGAGAACGGTCAGTTCCAGAACCGTCAACAGTTGCTAAAAGTCAGCCGTCTGGGGCCTAAAGCCTTTGAGCAGTGCGCGGGCTTCCTGCGCATTAACCACGGCGATAACCCGCTGGATGCCTCAACCGTTCACCCGGAAGCCTATCCGATAGTGGAACGCATTCTGGCCGCCACCGAGCAGTCGCTGCGCGACCTGATGGGCAACAGCACCGAATTGCGTAACCTGAAAGCAGCCGACTTTACCGACGAGCGCTTCGGGGTGCCGACCGTAACCGACATCATCAAAGAGCTGGAAAAACCGGGTCGTGACCCGCGTCCTGAGTTCAAAACCGCACAGTTTGCTGACGGCGTAGAAACCATGAACGATCTGCTGCCGGGCATGATTCTGGAAGGCGCAGTCACCAACGTCACCAACTTTGGTGCGTTTGTCGATATCGGCGTTCATCAGGACGGTCTGGTGCATATCTCCTCGTTATCGAACAAATTCGTTGAAGACCCGCACACCGTGGTAAAAGCCGGCGACATTGTGAAAGTGAAAGTGCTGGAGGTTGATCTACCGCGTAAGCGTATCGCCCTGACCATGCGTCTGGACGAACAGCCGGGTGAAACCAATGCCCGTCGCGGCGGCGGTGGCAACAACGAGCGCACACAGGTTAACCGCCCGGCGCCTAAAGCCGCAAAACCCCGTGGTCGTGAAGCGCAGTCAGCCGGTAACAGTGCGATGATGGATGCACTGGCGGCGGCAATGGGTAAAAAGCGCTAGTGTGACGCGTGTGCCGGATGGCGGTGTAAACACCTTAGCCGGCCAACTTGTCGTTATTAATTTGTAGGCCGGATAAGACGCGCGAGCGTTGCCATCCGGCCTATTTAATATATTTATCGCTTTCCGTCACAATATATTTATCACTTTATTAACAGCTGAAACCTTAATTAAACATTAATAAATTCCAATAGTTTCTCCCTCGAATCATTCATGTCAGACCTGAATAAATGTTGAGCCATATCAAAATTGACTCAAATTATTCGCCAATCCAACATTCCGTCACATTTATTCTATTGATGATAGAAACCATTCTCATTATCATTGTTTTGTTGATTATTTACTCTTTCCTTCGTTGGCTAATCATCTGGTCTCATGCCGCCTTTCGCCCCATGAGGTAATCATCCAGTTAGCGAGATATAAGTAGGTCCCTATGCAATTCACTCCAGACACTGCTTGGAAAATTACCGGTTTTTCTCGTGATATCAGCCCGGCGTACCGGCAGAAGCTCTTGTCGCTCGGCATGCTGCCAGGCTCATCGTTCAATGTGGTTCGCGTCGCCCCATTAGGCGATCCTATCCATATTGAAACACGCCGAGTCAGCCTGGTGTTGCGGAAAAAAGATCTGGCGTTATTAGAAGTGGAAGCGGTTTCCTGTTAATACAGTGAGTCTATAAAAATGAAAAAACTAACCATTGGTTTAATTGGTAATCCTAATTCCGGCAAGACAACATTATTCAATCAGCTTACCGGCGCGCGTCAGCGTGTGGGTAACTGGGCTGGCGTTACCGTTGAGCGCAAAGAAGGTCATTTCTCGACAACTGACCATCAGGTTACGCTGGTGGATTTACCCGGCACCTATTCTTTGACGACAATCTCATCGCAGACCTCCCTCGATGAGCAAATTGCCTGTCACTATATCTTAAGCGGCGACGCTGACCTGCTGATCAACGTGGTTGATGCCTCAAACCTCGAGCGTAACCTCTACCTGACGCTGCAACTGCTTGAACTGGGGATCCCCTGCATCGTCGCGCTGAACATGCTGGACATTGCTGAGAAGCAGCAAATCCGGATTGATATCGACGCCCTTTCCGCCCGTCTGGGCTGCCCGGTGGTGCCGCTGGTCTCAACCCGTGGTCGCGGGATTGAAGCACTGAAGCTGGCTATCGATCGCTACAAAGAAAACGACACCGTCGAGCTGGTACATTATGCCCAACCGCTGCTGCGTGAAGCCGAGTCTCTGGCTGACGCGATGGCCAAAGAGATGCCGCAGCAACAACGTCGCTGGCTCGGTCTGCAGATGCTGGAAGGCGATATCTACAGCCGCGCCTACGCGGGTGATGCGGCACAAAATCTGGATGCCGCGCTGACTCGCCTGAGTGAAACAATGGACGATCCGGCGCTGCATATTGCTGATGCACGTTACCAGTGCATTGCCGCCATCTGCGATACCGTCAGCAACACCCTGACCGCAGAGCCAAGCCGCTTCACCACCGCGGTCGATAAGGTCGTACTTAACCGCTTCCTCGGCCTGCCAGTATTTCTGTTCGTGATGTACCTGATGTTCCTGCTCGCCATTAACATCGGTGGCGCGCTGCAGCCGCTGTTTGACGTCGGTTCCGTGGCACTCTTTATCCATGGTATTCAGTGGATTGGCTACACCCTGCACTTCCCGGACTGGTTAACCATCTTCCTGGCGCAGGGTCTTGGCGGCGGGATTAACACCGTGCTGCCGCTGGTGCCGCAAATCGGCATGATGTACCTGTTCCTCTCGTTCCTCGAAGACTCCGGCTATATGGCGCGTGCTGCGTTTGTGATGGATCGTTTGATGCAGGCACTGGGATTACCGGGTAAATCGTTTGTCCCGCTAATTGTCGGCTTCGGCTGTAACGTCCCTTCCGTGATGGGCGCACGCACGCTGGATGCACCGCGTGAACGTCTGATGACCATCATGATGGCGCCGTTTATGTCCTGCGGTGCGCGTCTGGCGATTTTCGCCGTGTTTGCTGCGGCGTTCTTTGGCCAGAACGGCGCGCTGGCCGTCTTCTCATTGTACGTACTGGGTATCGTCATGGCGGTACTGACCGGCCTGATGCTCAAGCACACCATTATGCGTGGCGAAGCCACACCGTTCGTGATGGAGCTGCCGGTTTACCATGTACCGCACGTTAAAAGCCTGGTCATTCAGACCTGGCAGCGGCTGAAAGGCTTTGTCCTGCGCGCCGGTAAAGTCATCATCATCGTCAGTATTTTCCTCAGCGCGTTTAACAGTTTCTCCCTGAGCGGAAAAATCGTCGATAACATCAACGACTCGGCGCTGGCGTCCGTCAGTCGCGTAATCACCCCTATCTTCAAACCGATTGGCGTACACGAAGATAACTGGCAGGCCACCGTGGGTCTGTTCACCGGAGCCATGGCAAAAGAAGTGGTTGTCGGTACGCTGAATACGCTCTATACCGCAGAAAATATTCAGGAAGAAGAGTTCAACCCAGCCGAGTTCAACCTCGGTGACGAGTTGGCAGGTGCGCTGGGTGAAACCTGGCAAAGTCTGAAAGACACCTTCAGCCTGAGCGTGCTGGCTAACCCTATCGAAGCCAGCAAAGGCGACGGTGAGATGGCAACCGGCGCAATGGGCGTGATGGGTGCGAAGTTCGGCAGCGCCGCCGCCGCGTACAGTTACCTGATTTTCGTGCTGCTGTATGTTCCGTGCATTTCGGTAATGGGCGCTATTGCTCGTGAATCCAGCCGTGGCTGGATGGGCTTCTCCATTCTGTGGGGACTGAACATCGCCTACTCTCTGTCGACGCTGTTTTACCAGACGGTCAGCTACAAAGAGCATCCGACCTACAGTCTGGTGTGCATTTTAACCGTCATTCTGTTTAACATCGTGCTGCTGGGAATGCTGCGCCGCGCACGCAGTCGGGTAGATATCGAACTGCTGGCGACCAATAAGACGCCAGGTTCCTGCTGTGCCAGCACCACCGGCGATTGCCACTAGGCGGTGAATGATGGCATCGCTTATTCAGGTACGTGATTTACTGGCTCTGCGGGGGCGTATGGAGGCAACACAAATCAGCCATACGCTGCACACCCCGCAGCCGATGATTGACGCCATGCTGAATCAGTTAGAACAGATGGGTAAAGCCGTGCGTATTCAGGAAGATGCCGACGGGTGTCTTTCTGGAAGCTGCAAGAGTTGCCCTGAAGGGAAAGCCTGTCTGCGCGAGTGGTGGGCATTGCGCTAACCTGTTGCAATAGGCCGGATGGCGCTACACTTATCCGGCCTACAAATAGCCCCCAATCCCCGAGCGGGATACGGCGCTAGATCTGCTGCTTCAACGCCACCAGCGCGGCACAGAACTCAGCAGGATGCGAAATAAACGGCGCATGTGCCGCTTTGGCGAATATCAACGACTCACTCTGCGGCCACAGTGCATCCAGCATCGGCACGACTTTACGCGGCACCAGACCATCGAGATAGCCGTACAAACGCAGGAACGGCATGTCCAGGGCGCAGAGCGGCTCACGCAGGTCGACCGTTTTCAGGATCTCCAGCCCACCATTCAGCACCGCCACATCCGGCATCGGTAACGCCAGCACCGTTTTCTTCAGCGCTCGCGCATCCTGACGCGCCGTCTCCGTCCCCATCGTTTGCAGTGCCAGGAAACGCTCCACCGTCCGCTGGAAGTCTTCGCTAAGCTGCTGCTGGAAGCCCGCCAGCACTTCGGGCTTAATACCAGGCCACTCATCGCGTGCGCTAAAGCATGGCGAAGAGGCGACGGTAACCAGCGCCTGCACGCGCTCAGGATGGGTCAACGCCACCTGACTCGCCACCAATCCGCCCAGACTCCAGCCCAGCCAGATGGCTTTCTCCGGAGCCTGTTGCAAAACGCACTCCGCCATTTCTTCCAGCGGCATCGCACCAAAACCCTGACTGCGCCCAAATCCCGGTAAATCAACCAGGTGCAGCGTAAAATGCGAGCTTAATTCCTCACTTATGCAATGCCAGACTTCCGCATTCAGTCCCCATCCGTGCAGCAGCACAAGATGGCAATTTCCCGAACCCCGGGTCTGCCACCAGATGTCATTCATCAGTTACTGTTCTCTTTTGACCAACAAGGATGAACCTATGCTAACAGTACCAGGATTGTGCTGGCTATGCCGAATGCCGTTAATGCTCGGGCACTGGGGAATGTGTTCCGTTTGCACGCGTGCGACGTGTCAACATGTCTGCCTGTGCCCACAGTGCGGGCTGCCCGCCGCCCACCCCGATATTCCCTGCGGACGCTGCCTGCAAAAGCCGCCGCCGTGGCAGCGACTGATCGCGGTCAGTGACTACGTGCCACCGCTGAGCGGGCTTATCCACCAGCTGAAGTTTTCCCGGCGTAGTGACATCGCCCCCGCACTGTCGCGCTTGATGTTGCTGGAGGTATTGCAGGCTCGCCGTACCCGTGACCTTCCCCTGCCGGATCGGCTGATTAGCGTTCCACTCTGGCAACGCCGCCATTGGCGCAGGGGATTTAATCAAAGTGACTTACTGTGTCGCTCACTGGCACGCTGGCTGGGCTGCGACTGGGACGGTCAGGCCATCACACGAACTCGCCCCACCGCCACACAGCACCATCTCAGCGCCCGATTACGCAAACGCAACCTGAAAAATGCGTTTCGCCTTGAATTGCCGGTGCAGGGACTCCATATGGTTGTTGTGGATGATGTCGTCACTACCGGAAGTACCGTCGCGGAGATCGCGCAGCTGCTTTTACGCAACGGCGCGGCGACTGTCCAGGTATGGTGCCTGTGTCGAACCTTGTAGAGCCTCGATGATGGGCGTATTATAACCAAGTAAAATAGTCAACTATTAGGCCATTACTATGATCCATATTTCCGATGCTGCACAAGCGCACTTTGCCAAACTGTTGGCAAATCAGGAAGAAGGGACACAAATTCGCGTATTTGTGATTAATCCCGGCACGCCTAACGCTGAATGCGGCGTTTCTTATTGCCCGCCGGACGCCGTGGAAGCAACCGACACCGCCATTAAATTTGACCTGCTGACCGCTTACGTTGATGAACTGAGCGCACCGTACCTGGAAGAGGCAGAAATTGATTTTGTTACCGACCAGTTAGGCTCCCAGCTAACCCTGAAAGCACCTAATGCTAAAATGCGTAAAGTGTCTGATGACGCACCGCTGATGGAACGCGTGGAGTACATGCTGCAGTCACAGATTAACCCACAGCTGGCTGGCCACGGTGGCCGTGTCTCCTTGATGGAAATCACCGACGAAGGCTACGCAATTCTGCAATTCGGTGGCGGCTGTAACGGCTGTTCAATGGTCGATGTCACACTGAAAGAAGGCATCGAGAAGCAGCTGCTGGCTGAATTCCCTGAGCTGAAAGGCGTTCGCGATTTGACCGAACACCAGCGCGGCGAGCACTCTTACTACTAGTATCCGTAGGCCCGATAAGACGCATCAGCGTCGTCATCGGGCATTGGTGCCGGATGGCAGCGTAAACGCGTTATCCGGCCTACACCCCTGCATTTCTCCGCATATGTCCTGCAACAACCCCCCTATAATTTGACCTGCCTCTCATAATTTAAATTTTGCCTGCCCAGGTGATTTTCAATCACTACATGTTACCCGTATCATTATCGCACGCACCTGGAACACTCATAACAGCCAGCTAAACTACGTAGTTTTGAAGGCAATCAGCATTGGTGCCGTAATAACTCTGTTCCCGGTCGGGACAATCAGAATTTGTCATCTAAACACTGACGTTACCCATAACAAAGTAAAGGCCAGGTAAATCATGCCATTAGTCATCGTTGCTATCGGTGTAATCTTGTTACTCCTCCTGATGATCCGTTTCAAAATGAACGGCTTCATCGCTCTCGTCCTGGTGGCGCTTGCTGTCGGATTGATGCAAGGGATGCCACTGGATAAAGTCATCGGTTCAATTAAAGCCGGCGTCGGCGGAACCCTTGGTAGCCTCGCCCTGATTATGGGTTTTGGCGCCATGTTGGGCAAAATGCTGGCAGACTGCGGCGGTGCGCAACGTATTGCCACCACGCTGATTGCTAAATTCGGCAAAAAGCACATCCAGTGGGCCGTGGTATTAACCGGCTTCACCGTGGGCTTTGCGCTGTTCTACGAAGTGGGCTTCGTGCTGATGCTGCCGCTGGTATTCACCATCGCTGCCGCCGCGAACATCCCGCTGCTGTATGTCGGTGTGCCAATGGCCGCTGCGCTGTCTGTGACCCACGGCTTCTTGCCGCCACACCCGGGTCCGACCGCAATTGCCACCATTTTCCACGCCGATATGGGTAAAACCCTGCTGTTTGGTACGATTCTGGCGATCCCGACCGTTATTCTGGCGGGTCCGGTGTATGCGCGTTTCCTGAAGGGCATTGATAAGCCAATCCCGGAAGGTCTGTACAGCGCAAAAACCTTCACTGAAGAAGAAATGCCAGGCTTTGGCGTCAGCGTCTGGACCTCTCTGGTTCCGGTCGTGCTGATGGCGATGCGTGCTATCGCGGAGATGATCCTGCCGAAAGGCCATGCCTTCCTGCCGGTTGCAGAGTTCCTCGGTGACCCGGTTATGGCAACGCTGATTGCCGTTCTGATTGCGATGTTCACCTTTGGTCTGAACCGTGGACGTTCGATGGATCAGATTAACGACACGCTGGTGTCCTCCATCAAGATCATCGCAATGATGCTGCTGATTATCGGCGGTGGCGGTGCGTTCAAACAGGTACTGGTGGATAGCGGCGTCGACAAATACATCGCCTCTATGATGCATGAAACCAACGTCTCTCCGCTGCTGATGGCATGGTCAATTGCCGCTGTACTGCGTATCGCACTGGGTTCTGCTACCGTGGCAGCCATCACCGCAGGTGGGATTGTGGCACCGCTGATTGCAACGACCGGCGTGAGCCCTGAGCTGATGGTTATTGCAGTAGGCTCCGGCTCCGTCATCTTCTCCCACGTGAACGATCCGGGCTTCTGGCTGTTCAAGGAATACTTCAACCTGACCATCGGCGAGACCATCAAGTCATGGTCAATGCTGGAAACCATTATTTCGGTATGCGGTCTGGTAGGATGCCTGCTGCTAAATATGGCTATCTGATGTAAAAAAGCCGGGATTTTCCCGGCTTTTTTTACTTCTTCTTCGCGGCAGCTTTTCGCCGTTTGTCCAAATCCTTAATCAGCTTGTTCACCCCACCATCGGCAAACATCGCCTCAAGCGTCGTCGTCAGCTTACGCCGCCAGTTTTTGTACTGGTCGCTGGTCCCCGGAATATTGACCGGCTCCGCCATATCCAGCCAGTCCTCCGGCTGCAGGCCCAGTAGGGCGCTGTTGCTGTCGGCGATATAGCGCTGCATACCCCGGTTGAGGATCGGCTTCATCGACATCAACGACGCCTTGTGTCCGGCGCGTTTTGGCAGACAGCCGTATTTGTGCAGCGCATCCAACAGGCCCTGCTTCGCCAGTTCACGGTCCTGATACAACCCGCGCAGCACAACTTCATCCGGGTACAGCCCCAGCGTTTTACCGAGCGTCAGATCACCGCTGTCCCAATAGCCTTTAAGCGTAGGAAGGTCATGCGTCGCCGCGACTGCCATTGATTGTTCCGGGTACGCCTGCGGCGCGCGGAAGTTCTTCTCATGGTCATTCTCAAAATAGAGCACTTTGTAGGAATACACGCCGCTGTCACGCAGCTTGCTGACAATTTCTACCGGTACAGTACCCAGGTCTTCACCAATCACCATACAGTGATGACGTTGACTTTCCAGCGCCAGAATAGAAAGCAGGTCGTCGACCGGATAATGCACGTAGGCGCCGTGATCGGCGGTTTCGCCGTAGGGGATCCACCACAAACGCAGCATCGACATTACATGGTCAATACGCAGCGCCCCGCAGTTCTGCATATTGGCACGCAGCAGCTCGATAAACGGCTCATAGGCGCGCGCGGTGATGATATGCGGATCCATCGGCGGCAGGCCCCAGTTCTGACCGAGCGGACCAAGAATATCCGGCGGTGCACCAACGGACGCTTTCAGGCAGTACAGCTCACGGTCACACCAGGTTTCCGCCCCACCTTCTGCTACGCCGACCGCCAGATCGCGGTACAACCCGATAGGCATTGCAAAGCCCTGACTGGTTTCCCAACAGGCAGCAAACTGGGTATACGCCAGCCACTGTAGCCAGAGGTAGAAATCCACTTCATCGCGGTGCTCTGCGCAGAACTGTTTCACCGCCGGTGAGTCCACCGTCCGGAAGTCTTCCGGCCACGCAGGCCAACCCCAGCGCGACTCATCTTCTTTCACCTGATATGCATGCAGCGCGTCGAACGCCGCCTGCCAGTAAAGACT
The DNA here is from genome assembly GCF_024809055.1 of Citrobacter sp. JUb117. NCBI lineage: Bacteria > Pseudomonadati > Pseudomonadota > Gammaproteobacteria > Enterobacterales > Enterobacteriaceae > Citrobacter > Citrobacter sp. JUb117. The sequence goes on along the minus strand of NZ_JANUFB010000006.1, from coordinate 343,944 downwards.
TTCACCTTCCTGAGCCACAAAACGACGGAATGCCGCCATCTGCTCATCATCACGCACGGAGAACCCTTTCCATGCCAGACGTAGCGCGGTCATCTTCAGCGTGGTCACTGTGGTGTAATCCACCCACTCGGCATCGCGGGCCTGTTGCAGAGCTTGCTGCGTGGCTGGCTTCTGCCACCAGCTCTGCGCCGCTTTGCTCAGACGGAAGTCCTCTACCGCATTCACATCAATGTAGATCACGTTCAACCAACGGCGCGAAGACGGGCTATACGGGCTGGCGCTCTCCGGGTTCGCCGGATACAGCGCGTGGATCGGGTTGAGGCCAATAAACGCCCCGCCGCGTTTAGCCACTTCCGGCAGCATCGCCTTCAGATCGCCAAAATCACCAATCCCCCAATTGTTCTCTGAACGCAGGGTATAAAGCTGGACGCAGGCACCCCACAGCTTTTGCCCGGCCAGCAGCGCCTGCGGCTCATAGCAACGTTTTGGCGCGACGATGATGCGGCAATGGCTGCGCGCTTCGTCCTGAGTCAGGGTGAGCGTGTGATACCCCTCCGGCAACTTCGCCGGAAGCTGAAAAGATTTACCGCCAGTGACATGCCCTTTGTGCTGCACACCGTCTTCGGTGGTCAGCAGCCAGCTAAATTCACCACTCCCTTCAACCGTCAGCGGCATTTTTTTGCCGACGGTATACACCATCACGTTTGGCACCGGAGTCACCGCCACTTTCGTGGCGGCGGTAGTACGATGCATGGCGTCAAGCAAACGCCGTTTGGTATCGGCGCCAATAGACTGCGGTTTACCGTGGGCATTAATGTAATTGGGGCTGATCCCCGCCGCCAGCGCGGCATTATCCAGACGTTTGCCTTCCATCGCGGTTCCTTATTAGCGTTTTGCCTGCCAGATACGAGCCTGATAATCGCGGATGGAGCGATCCGAGCTGAACATGCCACAGCGTGCGGTATTCAGGATCGCCGCCCGGGTCCAGGCCTCCTGGTCACGGTACAACACATCAACCTGCTTCTGGGCTTCAACGTAGGCGGCGAAGTCGGCCATCACCAGATACGGGTCACCACCCTGCTTACCGATGCTGTGCAACATCTGATCAAAGGCGTGTTTATCACCGTTGCTGTATTTGCCGCTTTCCAGCTCTTTCAGTACCGCATCCAGCACTTTGTCTTTCTTGCGCCATTTCACCGGGTCATAGCCTTTCGCCTTCAGCGCCTTCACCTCTTCCACGGTGTGGCCAAAGATAAAGATGTTTTCATCACCCACTTTCTCGGCGATTTCGACGTTAGCCCCGTCCAGCGTGCCCACCGTTAACGCTCCGTTCAGCGCCAGCTTCATGTTGCCGGTACCAGACGCTTCTTTGCCCGCCGTCGAGATCTGCTCAGAGATATCCGCCGCCGGGATCAGCATTTCCGCCGCTGAGACACAGTAATCCGGCAGGAATACCACCTTCAACTTGTCGCCGACGTGCGGATCGTTATTAATGGTTTCCGCCACTTTGTTGATAGCAAAGATGATGTTCTTCGCCAGGTAGTAACCCGGTGCCGCTTTCGCGCCAAACAGGAATACGCGCGGGACGCGATCTGCCTGCGGGTTCTCACGAATTTCTTTGTACAACGCCAGAATATGCAGCAGATTCAGGTGCTGGCGTTTGTACTCATGCAGACGTTTGATCTGAATATCAAAGATGGCGTCGGTAGTTATCTCAATACCGGTACGCGCTTTAATAAACGCCACCAGGCGCTGTTTGTTCGCCAGCTTGATGTCGCGATACTGCTGACGGAACTTAGCGTCGTCGGCGTATTTTTCCAGGTTGATCAACTGGTCAAGATCGTTGGCCCACTCTTTCTTCAGCGATTTATCCAACAACGCAGCAAGTGCCGGGTTGCACTGTTTAATCCAGCGGCGCGGCGTAATACCGTTAGTCACGTTATGGAATTTGTTCGGCCACAGCTGGTGATATTCCGGGAACAAGTCTTTCACGACCAGATCAGAGTGCAGCGCCGCTACGCCGTTAACAGCAAAGCCGCTAACCACGCACAGGTTCGCCATGCGTACCTGCTTGTTGTGCACGACTGCCAGCTTCGCCCAAACCGCATCGTCGCCAGGCCAGGTTTTATCCACCAGCGTCTTAAAGCGGTCGTTAATCTCTTTGATGATTTGCATATGGCGCGGCAGCAGCGCTTTTATCAGTTTCTCATCCCAGCACTCCAGCGCTTCCGGCATCAGCGTATGGTTGGTATATGCGAACGTTTTGCTGGTAATCGCCCACGCGTCGTCCCAGCTCATCTGATGCTCGTCAATCAGCACGCGCAGCAGCTCAGGAATGGCGATGGTCGGGTGGGTGTCGTTCAGCTGAATGACTTCGAAATCAGCCAGTTGATGCAGCTTACGCCCTGCCAGGTGATGGCGGCGCAGAATATCGGCTACCGAACAAGCACACTGGAAGTACTGCTGCATCAGGCGCAGCTTCTTGCCCGCCGTGTGGTTATCGTTCGGGTAGAGCACTTTAGTCAGTTTTTCAGCGTCGATACCTTGCTGCTCTGCACGCAGGAAATCGCCGTCGTTGAATTTGGTCAGGTTAAACGGATGCGCGTGGCTGGCCTGCCACAGACGCAGCGGTTGCGCCACGCCGTTACGATAACCGAGCACCGGCAGATCCCAGGCCTGGCCGGTGATGATAAACCCGGGCGTCCAGTGACCTTCTTTGCTGACTTTGCCGCCAATACCGACCTGCACATCCAGCGCCTCGTTATGACGGAACCACGGATAGCTTCCGCGATGCCAGTCGTCCGGCGCTTCCATCTGTTGGCCATCAGCAAACGACTGACGGAACAGACCGTACTGGTAATTCAGGCCGTAGCCCGTCGCGGACTGGCCGACCGTTGCCATTGAGTCGAGGAAGCAGGCCGCCAGGCGTCCCAGCCCACCGTTACCCAGCGCCGGGTCGGTTTCTTCTTCCAGCAGGTCGGTCAGATTGATGTCGTGCGCTTTCAGCTCATCGCTCACTCCCTGATACCAGCCCAGGTTTAGCAGGTTGTTGCCCGTCAGGCGACCGATCAAAAACTCCATCGAAATGTAGTTAACATGGCGCTGGTTTTTAGCGGGTTTCACCGCAGGCTGGGCGCTGAGCAATTCAGCCAACGCCCCACTCACGGCCTGCCACCACTGACGTGACGTCATTTCGTGAGCCGACAGTAAACCAAAGCGCTGCCACTGACGAGTCAGGGCCGCCTGAAAGAGATCTTTGTTGAAGGTTGGCTGTGACATAGAGGTTCCAGATCCTTTAGGTAATAAACAACGTTATCGCTAGTTTGCCAGGCTCAATGTTGACCTTCCTCATCCTGGTGAGGATTAGGGAGGGAGGAGGTGCGGGGATGAGCATAAAAATGTGATCGCCGCCACTTAAAGGAGAGGGTATTGCCCGTCGTTACGCAGAATACCCACATAAAATACCTGCCAATGCGACAGGTTTTTCGCATTAACCAAACGGGACTCAGCAGACAATATCAAATAGCGGGATACGGTTGAGAAAAAATATGTAAACAGAGAAACAGTTTCTAACCTGAAATACATATAGTGATTAAGATATTTCACACGAAAGTTTTAAGTCGATCGCGAATACCCATGACAACATTACGGACAATACACGAGTCATAAAAAACGAGTGGGTATTTTCGCGACCATCAGAATAACGCCAAACCCAGTCGCCACGGCCTTTGTGGCCCCTAAGAGCAATTATTGCAATAGATGTATAGAATTGTGACATAGTGCAAATTCAGACACACAAAAAACCCGCTTAGCTTGCATAAAATGACTTTCTGGCCGACCTTATAGCTATTAATTACGAAGCGCAAAAAAAATCATTTTCCCCATTTTCACACAGTGAAGTGACTAACATATGTTGATTCCGTCTAAATTAAGTCGTCCGGTTCGTCTCGACCATACGGTGGTTCGTGAGCGCCTGTTGGCTAAACTTTCCGGCGCGAACAATTTCAGGCTCGCCCTGGTAACAAGTCCTGCTGGTTATGGAAAAACGACGCTGGTTTCACAGTGGGCGGCGGGGAAAAATGAACTGGGCTGGTTCTCACTGGATGAGGGTGATAACCAGCAGGAACGCTTTGCCAGCTATTTGATTGCCGCTATTCAACAGGCGACCGGTGGACACTGTACGACCAGTGAAGCCATGGTACAAAAACGCCAGTACGCCAGCCTGACCTCACTGTTTGCTCAGCTCTTCATTGAACTGGCAGAATGGCATCGTCCGCTGTACCTGGTGGTGGATGATTATCACTTAATCTCTAATCCGGCCATCCACGAAGCCATGCGTTTTTTCCTGCGCCACCAACCTGAGAATCTCACGCTGGTGGTGCTGTCACGTAACCTACCGCAGCTGGGTATTGCCAACCTGCGGGTACGCGATCAGCTATTGGAAATCGGCAGCCAACAGCTGGCCTTCAACCATCAGGAAGCGAAACAGTTCTTCGATCGACGTTTATCCTCCCCCATTGAAGCGGCGGAAAGCAGCCGCATGTGCGATGACGTCGCCGGGTGGGCTACCGCATTACAGCTGATCGCCCTTTCCGCACGCCAGAACAATCATTCCGCGCACCAGTCGGCACGACGCCTGGCCGGGATCAATGCCAGCCATTTATCAGATTATCTGGTCGATGAAGTGCTGGACAGCGTGGATCTCAGTACCCGCCACTTCCTGTTGAAAAGCGCCATATTACGCTCCATGAACGATGCGCTGATTGTCCGGGTGACCGGGGAAGAGAACGGCCAAATGCGGCTGGAAGAGATTGAGCGTCAGGGACTATTCCTGCAGCGGATGGACGACATCGGCGAATGGTTTAGCTATCACCCGCTGTTTGGTAACTTCTTACGCCAGCGCTGTCAGTGGGAACTGGCGGCCGAACTTCCCGAGATCCATCGCGCCGCTGCAGAAAGCTGGATGGAGCAAGGTTTCCCCAGCGAAGCCATTCACCATGCGCTGGCGGCAGGCGACGCCCATATGCTGCGAGATATCCTGCTCAATCATGCGTGGGGGTTGTTTAACCACAGCGAGCTGGCGCTGCTGGAAGAGTCATTAAAAGCGCTGCCGTGGGAAAGCCTGCTGGAAAATCCACGCCTGGTGCTGCTACAGGCCTGGCTGATGCAGAGCCAGCACCGCTACAGTGAAGTGAATACCCTGCTGGCGCGCGCTGAGCAGGAAATGAAAGGTGATATGGAGCCAACGCTGCATGCCGAATTTAATGCACTGCGTGCTCAGGTAGCAATTAACGACGGTAATCCTGACGAAGCTGAGCGTCTGGCAAAACTGGCGCTGGATGAGTTACCGATCGCCTGGTTCTACAGCCGTATCGTCGCCACCTCGGTGCACGGCGAAGTCCTGCACTGTAAGGGCGACCTGACGCGCTCGCTGTCATTAATGCAGCAAACAGAGCAAATGGCGCGTCATCATGACGTCTGGCATTACGCGTTGTGGAGTTTGATCCAACAAAGCGAAATTTTATTTGCCCAGGGCTTTTTGCAAGCCGCCTGGGAAACCCAGGAAAAAGCCTTCCAGCTGGTGAAAGAGCAGCATCTGGAACAGCTGCCTATGCATGAATTCCTGGTACGCATCCGCGCGCAGCTCCTGTGGGCCTGGGCGCGGCTGGACGAATCCGAAGCGTCTGCCCGCAGCGGCATTGAACTGCTTTCCACCTTTCAGCCGCAGCAGCAGCTACAGTGTCTGGCACTGCTGGTACAGTGTTCGCTGGCGCGAGGCGATCTGGACAATGCCCGCAGCTTGCTCAACCGTCTGGAAAACCTGCTGGGCAACGGACATTATCACAGCGACTGGATCTCCAATGCCGATAAGGTCCGCGTGATTTACTGGCAAATGGTCGGTGACAAAAATTCGGCCGCCAACTGGCTGCGTCATACGCCGAAACCGGAGTTTGCCAACAACCACTTCCTGCAAGGTCAGTGGCGTAACATTGCCCGTGCGCAGATCCTGCTCGGTGAATTTGAACCGGCAGAAATTGTGCTGGAAGAACTCAATGAAAATGCGCGCAACCTGCGCCTGATGAGCGATCTCAACCGCAACCTGTTGTTGCTGAATCAGCTGTACTGGCAGGCTGGACGCAAAAATGATGCACAGCGCGTGTTACTTGATGCACTGCAGCTGGCGAATCGTACCGGGTTTATCAGCCATTTTGTGATTGAAGGCGAAGCGATGGCGCAGCAGTTACGCCAGCTAATCCAGCTTAATACGTTACCGGAACTCGATCAGCATCGCGCCCAGCGCATTCTGCGTGAAATTAACCAACATCACCGCCACAAATTCGCCCACTTTGATGAAGGGTTCGTGGAGCGTCTGCTGACCCATCCCGAAGTCCCGGAGCTTATCCGCACCAGTCCGCTGACCCAGCGCGAATGGCAGGTGTTAGGACTGATTTATTCCGGCTACAGCAACGAGCAAATCGCCGGTGAGCTGGCCGTTGCCGCGACGACCATCAAAACGCACATCCGCAATTTGTACCAAAAACTCGGCGTGGCTCACCGCCAGGACGCGGTACAGCATGCGCAAAAACTGTTGAAGATGATGGGGTACGGGGTGTAATTAGCCCGGAGGCGTTAACGCTTACCGGGCCTGTCGCTGGCTTAGCACAACTCCAGCTGAATATGGTGGTCGGCAATCACCTGCATCACGCCCGCGGGCGGCAGGGTGTCGGTATACACGGCGTCCACCATGCTGATGCTGCCCATATTCACCATTGCATTTCGACCAAACTTCGAATGATCCACCACCAGCATTACATGCCGTGAATTCTCAATAATGGCGCGTTTGGTGCGGACTTCGTGGTAATCAAATTCCAGCAATGAACCATCGCTGTCGATACCGCTGATCCCCAAAATACCGAAATCCAGACGAAACTGTGAAATAAAGTCGAGGGTGGCTTCGCCCATAATGCCGCCATCGCGGCTACGCAGTTCGCCCCCGGCCAGAATAATGCGGAAATCTTCTTTCACCATCAGCGTATTGGCCACGTTGAGGTTGTTGGTCACAATACGCAAGTTGCTATGGTTCAGCAGCGCGTGAGCGACGGCTTCCGGCGTGGTACCAATGTCAATAAACAGCGTGGAGCCGTTCGGGATCTGCGTGGCGACCTTACGGGCAATGCGCTCTTTTTCTGCCGTCTGCGTGGCCTTACGATCATGCCAGGGGGTATTCACCGAGCTGGATGGCAACGCCGCGCCGCCGTGGTGGCGCAAAATCATGTTCTGATCGGCCAGGTCGTTAAGGTCCCGGCGAATCGTTTGTGGGCTGACGGAGAAATGCTCCACCAACTCCTCAGTGCTGACGTATCCCTGTTTTTTTACCAGTTCAATGATCGCGTCATGTCGTTGTGTTTGTTTCATTATTGTTCCCTGGAATTTTGCCGGATGGCGCTAGCGCTTATCCGGCCTACAGTTTGCTATCACAACACTCTCATTCAAGTTCGTTTTCGCACATTGAGCGTGTCTGCCAATGCCATAGCCAGACCAACGGCCAGGCCAGCCATATGTGCGCCGTTCGCCATCGACATACCAAACAGATCGAACCAACCGGCAACAATCCAAATCAAGGCAAAGAGAATCAAACCACGCTGCAGGAAAATACCGCTTTGCGGATCGCGTTCGCCGCGTAGCCACACATAGCCCATCAACGCATACACCACGCCAGACAACCCACCAAACCACGGGCCGCTGAATTTCTGCTGCACATAGCCGCTCAGCAGGGCGCTGATAACGGTAATAACGATCAGTTTTCCGCTGCCCAACCGCTTTTCTACCGCCCCGCCGAGATACCACCACCACAGCAGGTTGAAGAGGATGTGCATCAGCGAGAAGTGCATAAAAGCGTGGGTGAAATAACGCCAGAATTCAAATTTCAGCGAGGGATCGAACGGCCACGCTAACCACAGCATCACCGTTTGATCGCCCACCACATTCATGGCGATAAACACCAGCACACACGCGGCCATCACCACCCAGGTGACCGGGCCGGCGCGTTCGCGCAGCGTGGCAAGAAACGGAAAACGTTGATAGTGCAGGCCACTGTCGGTTTGGCCGGACTGCCAGCTGGCCGCCAGGTAACGCGGGTCGCCTGGGTTTTCCAGAAAACGCGCCAGCTCAGCGCGCACGCGTTCAGCCTGGGACTCATCCGCCAGCCAGACATCCGTTTGACTATGTTGCTGAATCGTCAGGATAACGCCCTGTGTCGCCATATAATCAACAAAGGCCTGCGCCACGCGGGGGTTAGCAAAAGAGGTAATCATCAACATCGTTGCTGTCGCTTCATCCACACAAAAGAGGACAGTATATCGACACTACCCGTTTCAGGCTGCATCTTTGTTATATCCGTCATACTTCACTGTCGCGTCGGGCTTACGCACCAAACGTCACTTCCGCAGGAAAATGTCGATGCCAGGCATCGAATCCACCGTCGATGCTGTACACCGCATCGTACCCCTGCTGAAGCAGATATTGTGCCGCACCTTTACTGCTGTTGCCGTGGTAACACATCACCAGCACAACGGTATCAAAATCATGGTCACGCATAAAGGAACCCAGCGTGTCGTTAGTCAGGTGAAACGCCTGTGGCGCATGGCCCATGGCATAGCTTTGCGGATCGCGGATATCCACCAGCACTGCCGTTCCGTGCAGCAGCTTCTGATGGGCTTCTTCGACATTGATACATTCAAACTGATCCATGATGTTCTCTTATTATTTCTGTGCAGGTAACCAATATTACCTGGCAGTGTACGTCGCCTGCACAGGTAAACGCCATAATGTTATATGTATCACTGTAAATTGTTTATCCGATGTTACCAATGGCGCGATTCTTTGCTATTATGCTCGATAACGAACATTAATGAGCTATAACGAAAGTGCGAGAGGCCAGCATGGAAACCAAAGATCTGATTGTGATAGGTGGAGGCATCAACGGTGCCGGTATCGCGGCAGATGCCGCTGGACGCGGTTTATCCGTGCTGATGCTGGAAGCGCAGGATTTAGCCTGTGCAACCTCCTCCGCCAGCTCCAAACTCATCCACGGTGGCCTGCGCTACCTGGAACACTACGAATTTCGTCTGGTCAGCGAAGCGCTGGCTGAACGTGAAGTCCTGTTGAAGATGGCACCGCATATCGCCTTCCCGATGCGCTTTCGTCTGCCCCATCGCCCGCACCTGCGTCCGGCCTGGATGATCCGTATTGGTCTGTTTATGTACGATCATCTGGGCAAACGCACCAGTTTACCGAGTTCCACTGGTTTGCGTTTTGGCGCAGATTCTGTGATGAAACCCGAGATTGTGCGCGGTTTCGAATATTCTGACTGTTGGGTAGACGATGCACGACTGGTTTTGGCAAATGCCCAAATGGTTGTGCGTAAAGGCGGGGAAGTATTAACCCGTACTCGCGCCACCTCCGCTCGTCGTGAAAACGGTCTGTGGATTGTCGAAGCGGAAGATATCGATACCGGCAAGAAACACACCTGGCAGGCTCGCGGCCTGGTTAACGCCACCGGTCCGTGGGTGAAAGAGTTCTTCGACGACGGTATGCACCTGCCTTCACCTTACGGTATCCGCCTGATTAAAGGCAGCCACATTGTGGTGCCGCGCGTACACACCCAGAAACAGGCATACATCCTGCAAAACGAAGATAAACGTATTGTGTTTGTCATTCCGTGGATGGATGAGTTCTCAATTATCGGCACCACCGACGTCGAATACAAAGGCGATCCTAAAGCAGTGAAAATTGACGACAGCGAAATCAATTATCTGCTGCAGGTCTACAACGCACACTTTAAGAAACAGCTGGGCCGCGAGGATATCGTCTGGACCTACTCGGGCGTACGCCCGCTGTGCGATGACGAGTCCGACTCGCCGCAGGCTATTACCCGCGATTATACGCTGGATATCCACGACGAAAACGGCAAAGCGCCGCTGCTGTCAGTCTTCGGCGGCAAGTTAACCACCTACCGTAAGCTGGCCGAGCACGCGATGGAAAAACTGTCGTCGTACTATCAGGGCATCGGTCCGGCATGGACCAAAGAGTGCATCCTGCCTGGCGGTGACATCGGCGGCGATCGCGAAGATTACGCGGCAAAACTGCGCCGTCGCTATCCGTTCCTGACCGAATCACTGGCGCGCCACTATTCGCGCACCTACGGCAGCAACACCGAGTGGATCATCGGCGAAGCGACCTCGCTTGCTGAGTTAGGCGAAGACTTCGGGCACGAGTTCTATGAGGCAGAGCTGAAGTATCTGGTCGATCACGAATGGGTACGCCGCGCCGACGATGCGCTGTGGCGCCGCACGAAAGAAGGCATGTGGCTGAACGCTGAGCAGCAGGCACGCATGACCCAGTGGCTGGCGGAGTATGTTGAAAAACACCAGCTGTCGCTGGCGTCCTGATAAAAATGCCGGATGGCGGCTGACGCCTTATCCGGCCTACAAGAGTGCATTAACGTAGGCCGGGCAAGCGAAGCGCCCCCGGCAACGAGCGCCCTGTAGGCCCGGTAAGCGTCAGCGCCACCGGGCATTTTGCCGGATGGCGGCTAACGCCTTATCCGGCCTACAGGTAGCCCTATCTCTTGTTACAACCGTACTGAATCAATATGCCAGATGTTCTCGGCGTACTCTTTGATGGTTCTGTCCGATGAGAAGTAGCCCATGTTGGCGATGTTAATCATTGCCTTGGTGGTCCACTGCTCCGGCTCGCGGTACAGTTCATCAACCTTGTCCTGACAATCGACATAGCTACGATAATCCGCCAGCACCTGATAGTGGTCACCGAAGTTGATCAGCGAATCCACCAGGTCGCGATAGCGTCCCGGCTCTTCAGGACTGAAGACCCCGCTGCCAATTTGCGTCAGCACCTGATGCAGTTCCTCATCTTTCTCGTAATACTCGCGCGGCTTGTAACCTTTGCTACGCAAGGCCTCCACCTCTTCTGCAGTATTCCCGAAGATAAAGATATTCTCCGCACCCACATGCTCCAGCATCTCGACGTTGGCTCCGTCCAGCGTACCGATGGTCAACGCACCGTTCAGCGCAAATTTCATGTTACTGGTCCCGGAGGCTTCGGTCCCGGCCAGTGAAATCTGCTCAGACAGGTCGGCGGCAGGAATGATCACCTGCGCCAGACTGACGCTGTAGTTCGGGATGAACACCACCTTCAGCTTGTCGCCAATCTGCGGATCGTTGTTGATCACTTTCGCCACATCGTTGATCAGATGGATGATGTGCTTCGCCATGTAATAGGCCGACGCGGCCTTACCGGCGAAGATATTCACGCGCGGCACCCACTCGGCGTCAGGATCGGCCTTGATGCGGTTGTAGCGGGTGATCACATGCAGCACGTTCATCAGCTGGCGTTTGTACTCATGAATACGCTTGATCTGCACATCAAACAGCGATTTCGGGTTCACCACCACGTTAAGCTGCTGGGCGATAAGCGTCGCCAGACGCTTTTTATTCTCCAGCTTTGCACGGCGTATGGCCTGGTTCACCAGAGGGTAATCACAATGCTGTTCCAGCTCGCTGAGTTGGCTGAGATCGGTTCGCCAGGTACGGCCAATGTTCTCGTCCAGCACCTCAGAAAGCGGCGGGTTGGCCAGCGCCAGCCAGCGGCGCGGCGTCACGCCGTTGGTGACGTTGCAAAAACGCGTCGGGAAGATTTTCGCAAAATCAGCAAACAGCGACTGCACCATCAGGTTGGAGTGCAGCTCAGACACGCCGTTTACTTTATGGCTGACCACCACCGCCAGCCACGCCATACGCACGCGGCGGCCGTTGGACTCATCAATGATCGAGGTACGTCCCAGCAGGCCAGTATCGTTCGGATACTGCTCCTGCAACGTCTTCAGGAAGTAGTCGTTAATCTCAAAGATGATTTGCAGATGGCGCGGCAGGATCTTGCCCAGCATATCCACCGGCCAGGTTTCCAGTGCTTCGCTCATCAGCGTGTGGTTGGTGTACGAGAACACCTGGCAGCAGACCTCAAACGCATCGTCCCAGCTAAACTTGTGCTCATCAATCAGCAGGCGCATCAGCTCAGGGATCGACAACACCGGGTGGGTATCGTTGAGGTGAATGGCGATTTTATCCGCCAGGTTGTCGTAGGTTTTGTGCAGCTGATAATGGCGGCTCAAAATATCCTGGATCGTCGAGGAGACCAGGAAGTACTCCTGCCGCAGACGCAGCTCGCGCCCGGAATAGGTGGAGTCATCCGGATACAGTACACGGGAGACGTTCTCAGAGTGGTTTTTATCTTCCACCGCCGCAAAGTAGTCGCCCTGGTTAAATTTACCGAGGTTGATTGCGCTACTGGCCTGAGCATTCCACAAGCGCAGCGTATTGGTCGCGTCAGTGTCGTAACCCGGGATAATCTGGTCGTATGCCACCGCGAGGATCTCTTCGGTCTCGACCCAGCGCATCTTCTTGCCTTCCATCTGAACACGGCCACCAAAGCGCACTTTGTAGCGCGTATTGTGGCGTTTGAACTCCCACGGGTTACCGTATTCCAGCCAGTAGTCCGGCGACTCTTTCTGTCGGCCATCAACAATATTCTGCTTGAACATGCCGTAGTCGTAGCGAATACCGTAGCCGCGGCCAGGCAGGCCTAACGTCGCCAGCGAGTCGAGGAAGCAGGCTGCCAGACGCCCGAGGCCGCCGTTACCGAGGCCGGGGTCATTTTCTTCGTCGATCAGATCTTCGAGATCCAACCCCATGCCTTCCAGCGCATTTTTGACATCGTCATAAATTCCCAACGATAACAGTGCATTGGAAAGCGTGCGGCCAATCAGAAACTCCATTGACAGGTAATAGACTTGGCGGGTTTCCTGAGATAATTGCGCACGATTAGAACGCAGCCAGCGCTCCACGAGGCGATCGCGCACCGCGAACAACGTGGCGTTCAGCCACTCATGTTTGTTGGCAATGACCGGATCTTTGCCAATCGTGAACATCAGCTTGTAGGCGATAGAATGCTTAAGAGCCTCTACGCTGAGTGTGGGCGATGCATAACTAAATGGAGCATTCATATAGGTGATTCCTGGATATCTATTTCAAGCGATAGTAAAGCTCACGGTAGGATTTCGCCGCGACTTGCCAGCTAAAATCCATGGCCATTGCCTGACGTTGTACAAACCGCCAGAGCGAAGGGCGCGACCACAACACGAAAGCACGCCGGATTGCCCGCAACAGCGACCAGGCATTACTATCTTCAAATACAAACCCACTGGCGATACCGTCCGCCAGGTTTTCCAGCGAACTGTCGGACACCGTATCAGCCAGCCCACCGGTACGCCGCACCAGCGGTAGCGTACCGTACTTCAGTCCATACAATTGTGTTAAGCCACACGGCTCAAAGCGACTGGGCACCAAAATAACGTCAGCCCCACCCATAATTCGGTGCGAGAAGGCCTCATGATAGCCAATCTGTACACCCACTTGGCCCGGATGCTCTGCCGCTGCCGCAAGGAAACCTTCTTGCAACACCGGATCGCCCGCACCAAGTAACGCTAACTGTCCGCCCTGCTCCAGTAAACCGGGCAGCGCTTCCAGCACCAGATCCAGCCCTTTCTGGCTGGTCAGGCGGCTCACGACTGCAAAAAGCGGCACTTTGTCGTTAACCTTAAGCCCCATCGCAATCTGCAGTTCACGCTTGTTCTCGGCTTTGTCTTCCAGCGAGTCACGCGTGTAGCGCGATGCCAGCAGCAGGTCCGTTTCCGGACTCCAGATGTTTTCATCAACGCCGTTCAGCACGCCGGAAAGACGTCCTTCACGATGACGCTGCTGCAACAATCCCTCCATTCCATAGGCAAATTGCGCCTCGGTGATTTCCCGCGCGTAGGTCGGGCTAACCGCCGTAATATGGTCGGCGTAGTACAACCCCGCCTTCAGGAAAGAAATCTGCCCGTTGAACTCCAGTCCATGCACATTAAAGAATGACCATGGCAATTGGATGTCATCCATATGCTTTGCATAAAACATGCCTTGATAGGCCAGGTTGTGCACGGTGAACACCGATTTCGCCGGGTGGCCGCGTGCCGCCAGATACGCCGGGGCCAGACCTGCATGCCAGTCGTGCGCATGCACCACATCCGGGCGCCAGAATGGATCAAGCCCGCAGGCCATTTCGCATCCCACCCAGCCGAGCAGCGCAAAGCGCAGGACGTTATCAGAGTAAGCAAACAGGTTGGTATCGTGATACGGGCTGCCGGGACGGTCGTAGAGGTGCGGCGCGTCAATCAGGTAAATACCGACGCCGTTGTAATGGCCGAACAGCAGCGTGATACGTCCGGCAAAGGTATCGCGCCGCGTCACGACCTGCGCATCAGGAATGCCGCGACGGATATCCGGAAACGCCGGGAGCACGACGCGGGCATCCACGCCATCGGCAATTTGCGCGGCCGGCAACGCGCCAAGAACATCTGCCAGTCCCCCGGTTTTTAACAGGGGGAACATCTCTGAACATACGTGTAAAACCTGCATTATCGCTCCTGTTTGATCTGCAGTTTGCGCAGCATTTCACGCGTGACCAGCACAATACCTTCCTCTGAACGGTAGAAACGACGTGCATCTTCTTCCGCGTTTTCACCAATCACCATGCCTTCAGGGATGACGCAGGCACGGTCAACGATACAGCGGCGTAAGCGGCATGAACGCCCGACCCACACTTCAGGTAACAACACTGCCGAATCAATGTTACAGAAAGAATTCACCCGCACCCGCGGGAACAGAACGGACTGCACCACCACCGAACCGGAAATAATACAGCCGCCAGAGACCAGCGAGTTCAGCGTCATGCCGTGGCTACCGGAGCGGTCCTGCACAAACTTCGCCGGCGGCAGTGATTCCATGTGTGTGCGAATCGGCCAGTCCTGATCGTACATATCCAGTTCCGGGGTAACCGACGCCAGATCGAGGTTAGCCTTCCAGTAGGCTTCCAGCGTCCCAACGTCGCGCCAGTACGGCTCGGATTCCGGGTCTGACTGTACGCAGGATTTAGGGAATGGATGTGCATAAGCCATGCCAGCTGCGGTAATTTTCGGGATGATATCTTTGCCAAAGTCGTGGCTGGAGTTTTCATCGAGATCATCTTCTTCAAGTAATTCATACAGATAATCGGCGTTGAAAACATAGATCCCCATACTGGCAAGCGATCGGGTCGGATCGTTTGGCATAGCCGGTGGATTCGCCGGTTTTTCCACGAATTCGATGATTTTGTCGCTGTCGTCGACGTCCATGACGCCAAAGGCGCTGGCTTCCTCAATCGGCACCGGCATACAGGCCACGGTGCAGCGTGCGCCTTTTTCGACGTGGTCGATCAGCATGCGCGAATAGTCCTGTTTGTAGATATGATCGCCCGCGAGGATCACCACATATTCCGCTTTATAGCGTCGAATGATGTCCAGGTTTTGGGTGACCGCATCTGCCGTGCCGCGATACCAATTTTCACCCTGCATTCTTTGCTGGGCAGGCAGCAGATCGACAAACTCGTTCATCTCTTCACTGAAGAACGACCAGCCGCGCTGAATATGCTGCACCAGCGTGTGGGACTGGTACTGGGTGATCACGCCAATACGGCGGATCCCGGAGTTAATGCAGTTGGATAAAGCAAAATCGATAATGCGGAACTTACCGCCAAAGTGCACGGCAGGCTTAGCACGTTTGTTGGTTAAATCTTTCAGGCGGGTACCACGACCACCGGCCAGGATTAGGGCAACAGATTTTAATGGCAGCTGGCGCGCCAACATTACACGATCGTTCTTCTCTAAACTCACCATGACTAACTCCTTTTTTATCATCTTTGGAACACACACAGTCCGTGCGCAGGTCCCTGCCAGACAGCCGTAATAACCGGATTATCCTCTCCGGCAAATGGAGGAACGGCATGCCATTCCCCTTCAGGTAAAACGATATCTGTCACCTCAAGCGTGGCGTTTATCACGATCAGAAAACGGTCTGAGAGCAGGATCTGCATCTGCCTCGGGCCGTTTTGCCACTCATCCGCACTTAAGGGTTGTGCGTATCGGTTCAGCCAACGCACATTGCCGTCGCCCTCTTCCCACCAGCGATCGTCTGTTAAGGCAGGGATCTGCTGGCGAAGATGAATCAACGCGGCGGTGAATGTGGTTAGCCCGCTGTTTGCCTGCTGCCAGTCCAGCCAGGTTAAGGCGTTATCCTGGCAGTAAGCGTTATTGTTACCGTGCTGGCTATGACCATGTTCATCTCCCGCCAGCAACATCGGTGTACCCTGAGAAAGCAGCAACGTCGTCAACAGGGCATGCATGCTGTCGCGTCGCCGTTCAATCAGGTCCAGCGTGCCGCCTAATCCTTCTTTACCATGATTGTCGCTGTAGTTATTGCTAGTGCCGTCGCGATTTTCCTCACCATTCGCTTCATTGTGCTTATTTGTGAAGCACACACAGTCACGCAGCGTAAAACCATCGTGCGCCGTCACCAGATTGACCGATGCGCTGGGTTTGCGACCAGGGTGTTTAAACATGTCGCTGGAAGCCGCAAAACGTCCGGCAAACTCCCCAAGGGGCAGATTACGCTGGAGCCAGAAGCGTCGACTTGCATCGCGGAAATGGTCATTCCACTCAGCAAACGGCGGGGGAAAATTCCCAACCTGATACCCGCCTTCACCGATATCCCACGGCTCCGCAATCAGCTTAACGCCTGAAAGCAGCGGGCAGTTTTGGATTGCGGTAAACAGCGGCGCATCCTGACGAAACGCAGGCGTACGCCCCATGACGGATGCTAAATCAAAACGAAAACCGTCCACATGGCAGGTTTCCACCCAATAGCGCAGGCATTCGCACGCATACTCCACGACACCGGGATGGCTCAGGTTGAGGGTGTTCCCACAGCCGGTCCAGTTGTAGTAATCACCATCGTCCCTGATCCAATAATAGCTACGGTTATCAATTCCGCGCAGGGAGAAGACCGGCCCTTCAAGATCCAGCTCAGCGCTGTGGTTCAAAACGATATCGAGAATGACCTCAATCCCCGCTTTGTGTAGCGCTTTGACGGCATCGCGAAACTCATCCAGCGCGTGTTCAGGTGAGCAGGCATAGGCCGGATGCAGTGCAAACATGGCTACCGGGTTGTAGCCCCAGTAGTTCGACAGCCCCAGCCGCTGCAGTCGCGGCTCGCTGGCGAAATGCACCACGGGCAGCAGTTCCAGCGCAGTAATGCCGAGACGCTTGAAATAGTCGATCATCACCGGATGACCGAGCGCTTTGTAAGTGCCACGAATCTGTTGCGGAATGTCCGGGTGCAGATACGTCAGCCCTTTAACATGCGCTTCGTAGATAACGGTATTGCCCCACGGCGTGCGCGGCGGGGCATCGTCTTCCCAGTCATAATGGTCTGACACCACCACGCTTTTCAGGGCAATCGCCGCGTTATCGTGATGATCCGGTTCGTTCATTCCACCGTGCAGCAGCGGGTTATCTTTTAACTCGCCATCAACCCGGCGCGCGCAGGGGTCAATCAGCAGTTTCGCTGGGTTAAAACGGTGTCCTTGCTGCGGCTGCCACGGACCATGTACGCGATAACCATAGCGCAAACCGGGCCGGGCATCGGCCAGATAGCCGTGCCAGACATCACCGCTACGCCCCGGCAAATCATAGCGATGCTCACAGCCTTGCTCATCGAATATGCACAGTTCGACGCGCTCGGCATGCGCCGAAAAAAGGGTGAAATTAACGCCATGGCCGTCATACGTTGCACCATGGGGGGTGGCATTGCCGGTTGCCAGTTGTGTCATCACCCCTCCCGCATCAGCCAAATCGTGGCCAGCGGCGGCAACGTCAGGCTCAGTGAATGCTGGCGACCGTGGCTGGCAATTTCATCGCTTTGTACTGCGCCGCCGTTGCCGGTATTGCTACCGTGGTAATGCATCGAGTCTGTGTTGAGGATTTCTCGCCATTTGCCCGGTTGATTGATGCCAAAGCGGTAGCCGTGGCGAGGTACCGGCGTAAAGTTGCTGGCAACGATAATTTCATTACCGGCTTTATCACGACGAACAAAAATCAGCACCGACCGTTCGTTGTCATCGACCACCAGCCATTCAAAACCATAGCCGTCAAAGTCGAGTTCATGCAGCGCTTTGTGATGACGATAAGTGTGGTTCAGGTCGCGCACCAGACGCTGTACGCCGTGATGCCAGTTATCCCCCCCCTCCAGCAGATGCCAGTCGAGGCTGGCGTCGTGGTTCCATTCACGGCCCTGGGCAAACTCATTACCCATAAACAGCAGCTTCTTACCCGGGAAGGCCCACATCCAGCCATAGTAGGCGCGCAGGTTGGCAAACTTCTGCCACGCATCGCCCGGCATGCGGTCGAGGATCGATTTTTTACCGTGCACCACTTCATCGTGTGACAGCGGCAGCACAAAGTTCTCGGTGTAGTTGTACAGCATGCCGAAGGTCAGCTTATCGTGATGGTGCTGGCGATAAACCGGGTCCAGCTTCATGTAGTCCAGCGTGTCGTGCATCCAGCCGAGGTTCCACTTGTACCAGAAACCTAAGCCGCCCATGTCCTGCGGTCTTGATACACCGGCAAAATCGGTCGACTCTTCCGCCATACTCACCGCGCCCGGTACCTGTTCGCCAAGAATACGGTTGGTATTACGCAAAAATTCGATGGCTTCGAGGTTCTCACGCCCGCCGAATTCGTTCGGGATCCACTCGCCGTCTTTGCGGCTGTAATCGCGGTAAATCATCGACGCCACGGCATCCACGCGCAGCGCGTCAATGCCAAAGCGCTCAATCCAGTACAGGGCGTTACCCACCAGATAATTACTGACTTCACGGCGACCGTAGTTGTAGATCAGCGTGTTCCAGTCCTGGTGATAGCCTTCGCGCGGGTCGCTGTGCTCATACAAGCTGGTACCGTCAAACTGAGCCAGGCCGAAGTCATCCGACGGGAAGTGACCGGGTACCCAGTCGAGGATCACGTTCAGCCCCGCCTGATGCGCGGCATTCACAAAATAGCGGAAGTCATCGCGCGTACCGAAGCGTCGGGTCGGCGCATACATGCCGGTCGGTTGGTAGCCCCAACTGCCGTCAAACGGGTGCTCGCTAATCGGCAACAGCTCAATATGGGTAAAGCCCATCCACTTCACATAGGGGATCAGTTGATCCGCCAGTTCGCGATAGCTCAGCCAGAAGTTGTTGTCCGTATGGCGACGCCACGAGCCCAGATGCACTTCGTAGATAGAGATCGGCGCATCAAACTGGTTGGCTTTTTTGCGTTCCTCCGTTTGCACCACTTTTTCGGGCAAACCGCAGATCACCGACGCCGTTTCCGGACGCATTTGCGCTTCAAAGGCATACGGGTCGGCTTTAACGCGCAAATGACCGTTGGCATCGATCATCTCGTATTTGTACAGCTGCCCCTGCTGTGCACCGGGGATAAACAGCTCCCAGATTCCGCTCTCTTTGCGCAGGCGCATCGGGTGGCGGCGACCGTCCCAGTAGTTGAACTGCCCTACTACCGAAACGCGTCGTGCGTTCGGTGCCCAGACAGAAAAACGCGTGCCGGTCACGCCGTCCATGGTATCCGCATGTGCGCCCAGCGTTTCGTACGGGCGCAGATGCGTCCCTTCGGACAACAGCCAGGCGTCCATATCCTGAATAAGCGGGCCAAAACGGTAAGGGTCATCGATCAGATTCTGCTGTCCATGCCAGACAACAGCCAGCTGATAGCGAAAGAAATTTTTACGGCGGGGAATTACAGCACAGAAAAAACCGCGAGGGTCGAGGCAATCCAGCTTGCCGACTTTGCGTCCGGTTTTTGGTTCGATCACCCACACTTCGGTGGCGTCAGGTAAAAGAGCACGGACTTCAAGTCCGGCGTCAGTTTGGTGCATACCGAGTACGGAAAAAGGATCCGCAAAATGGCCTGCAATTAGCGCATTAATCACGTCTCTATCGATACGAACGGACATGGTTGTCATCCTGTTTTATGGTGTCACCCCTTCCAACTGATTTTCGACATCAGGTAGTGACACTTTTTTTGACCTGAACGACGCAGCACAATTGTGCATCCTCTCTGCGTCGTCCCACCTTCAGGCAACAACTTAATACCTCCGGTATTAAGTCACTCTTAAAGAATAGCCAATGCTTTATCTTACTCCCGGTAAAAAATGAAACATCTGCGCTTACTCCTGTATTACGCAAAAAAAAGGGCGACTCAGCACCCAATGTTTAAACACGGTCTGTGTCTGCCGGATGGCGATATGCTTATCCGGCAGTCCCGCATTACGCCAGCTGACGCAGCATCCGGCGCAATGGTTCCGCAGCCCCCCAGAGCAGCTGATCGCCCACGGTAAAGGCTGACAGGAACTCCGGCCCCATATTCAGCTTACGCAGACGACCGACTGGCGTGGTCAACGTACCGGTAACGGCCGCTGGAGTTAACTCACGCATGGTGATATCCCGATCGTTTGGCACCACTTTCGCCCACGGATTGTGCGCGGCCAGCAGTTCTTCCACGGTCGGAATCGACACATCTTTTTTCAGTTTAATCGTGAACGCCTGGCTGTGGCAGCGCAGTGCGCCGACGCGCACGCACAGACCATCTACCGGGATCACGGAAGACGTGTTAAGAATTTTGTTGGTTTCCGCCTGCCCTTTCCACTCTTCGCGGCTCTGGCCGTTATCGAGCTGTTTGTCGATCCACGGAATCAGGCTCCCGGCCAGCGGGACGCCAAAGTTATCAACCGGCAGGGAGCCGCTACGGGACAGGGTTGTCACTTTACATTCGATATCGAGGATAGCAGAAGAAGGGGTCGCCAGTTCATCGGCCACATGGCTATACAGATGGCCCATCTGCGACAGCAGTTCACGCATATGACGCGCGCCGCCGCCGGAAGCCGCTTGGTAGGTCGCCACGGACACCCAGTCCACCAGATCGTTGGCGAACAGACCGCCGAGTGACATCAGCATCAGGCTAACGGTGCAGTTACCGCCGACAAACGTCTTGATGCCGTTGTTCAGACCATCGGTGATCACATTCTGGTTAACCGGATCGAGAATAATGATGGCATCGTCTTTCATGCGCAGTGAAGAGGCCGCGTCAATCCAGTAACCCTGCCAACCGCTTTCACGAAGCTTTGGATAGATTTCGTTGGTATAATCGCCGCCCTGACAGGTCACAATAATGTCGAGCGCCTTCAACGCATCGAGATCAAATGCATCCTGAAGCATGCCGGTGGAGGTCGCACCAAACGTCGGTGCCGCCTGCCCAAGCTGGGAAGTAGAAAAGAAAACAGGGCGAATGGCGTCGAAGTCGCGTTCTTCTACCATGCGTTGCATGAGTACAGAGCCGACCATACCGCGCCAGCCGATAAAACCAACATTTTTCATAGCGTTTTTTTCCTGCAGAGATGTGTGCTGTGTATGTACGCCATTATCCTGTGACGTATCCTTCACCATACAAAAAGCAGCCAAAGTCGCAAGTGAAATTAATCAATGATAGCGAAGCCATCAGTAATGCGACTTATCCCGCTGCGCTCGCAAGCAGAAAGTCCGCGGTAATTATCAGGGAATTTGAGTTATGAATGAAATCATTTCAGCGGCAGTTTTATTGATCCTGATTATGGATCCACTCGGAAATCTGCCCATTTTCATGTCCGTATTGAAACATACTGAACCGAAACGCCGTCGCGCAATTATGATTCGCGAGCTGTTTATTGCGCTGCTGGTGATGCTGATATTCCTGTTTGCGGGCGAGAAAATTCTGGCATTTCTTAACCTGCGCGCGGAAACCGTCTCCATCTCCGGGGGCATCATTTTGTTCCTGATCGCCATCAAGATGATTTTCCCCAGCGCCACCGGTAACAGCACCGGACTGCCCGCAGGCGAAGAGCCGTTTATCGTTCCACTGGCCATTCCGCTGGTGGCGGGCCCCACCATCCTGGCGTCGTTGATGCTGTTGTCGCATCAGTACCCGAATCAGATGGGACATCTGGTGATTGCCCTGCTGATCGCCTGGGGCGGAACTTTTGTGATTTTATTGCAGTCGTCGCTGTTCCTGCGCCTGCTGGGTGAGAAAGGGGTTAACGCGCTTGAGCGCCTGATGGGGCTGATTCTGGTGATGATGGCAACCCAGATGTTCCTCGATGGCGTACGGATGTGGATGAAGGGGTGACGCACTCATATTACGCCGGGTGGCGGCTTCGCCTGACCCGGCCTACGATGTGGATGTGTGCTCGTTTGTAGGCCCGGTAAGCGCAAGCGCCACCGGGCAACCGTTTTGAAGCTGGAGAGCATGGTATTTCAGAGAACGATTCCGTTCACGTTATGTTCATTGCTTCTCTGAGATCTCGTCACCGGTGAACGTGTTAAGGGGGCTACGCAGCCCCCTTAACAATCCCGGCTCTCCGGCAGGAAAATCGCCGCTTCGCGGTTCCCTCATCTTATTCCTTCCCGCTTCCGGGGACGGGCGCAGGTAGCGTCCATGCAAACAGCGCCCTCGCCGCGCATCCTTGCGTGTCGCCCCGGCGTTAAGGAAACGACTCAGCGATTTTCAGCCGGACCAGCCCACACCTGACCACCTGACCACCTGAGCTTTTACTTGAATACCTCTGAACAGCAAAACGGATATAGCTGAAAGCCAGAGCGCTGAAGCGACACCCTGGTCCGGCTGAAAATCGATGAAGTGTTGACGGCTGACCGGGTCTGCCCGCAGGGATGCGGGCAGAGGGGACGGCCTGCCTCGCGTTATTGCAACCGACCCTGACAGAACCGGTGCCGCATCACCTGCAAGCCAGCCTGACGGTGGAAACATTCCCCACCCGTTCTCCGCTCTTTGAGCCTGAACCCGACCAGATGGGGCGCTACTGTCAGTTATTAACGCACCTGCTGATGAGTAAAACGCTGTCTGACGAGATGGAACGCGTGGCGGGTGACTTACTGCAGGATCTGGTGGAATATTTCGCCGATACGCTAAAAGCGCCGCGCTGGCTGAAAACAGAAGAAGGGTTGGTCGTGCTATAAAAAAGCCGGGTAGCGCTTACCCGGTCTACGGTGTGGAAATGTGCTCGTTTGTAGGCCCGGTAAGCGCAAGCGCCACCGGGCAATGCCCTCAGCTCAATAGCTGGAAAGCAATCATACCGACAATTGCACCGACCGTGCCGAGGATGGTTTCCATCATCGTCCAGGTCTTCAGCGTTTGCGCTTCGGTCGCACCAGTGAACTTACCGAACAGCCAGAAACCGGCGTCATTCACGTGACTGACCACGATAGAGCCACCCGCGATACAGATAGACAGGGCCGCCATCTGCGCGCCGGAGAAGTTCAGCTGTTCAATCACCGGCATCACCAGACCGACCGCCGTTAAGCAGGCCACGGTTGCAGAACCCTGAATGATACGCACCGCCGCTGCCAGCACGAAGCAGGTGATGGCAATCGGCAGGCCCATTCCAGTTAATGCTTCACCCAGTGCCGGACCGACACCAGAATCCACCAGCACCTGCTTGAATACGCCACCAGCACCGATCACCAGCAGAATAATCCCCGCCGGTTGCAGCGCATGACCGCAGATCTCCATCACTTTGTCTTTTGGCATCCCCTGGCGAATGGCCAGGCCGTAAATCGCCACCAGGCACGCCACCAGAATCGCGGTGAACGGGTGGCCGATAAACTCGAACCATTCGTAGGTTGAAGAACCGACCGGCACAAAGCGTGCGGCGATGGTTTTCAGACCCACCAGTACCAGCGGCAGCAGGATCAGCGACAGGCTGAAGCCGAAGGACGGCATTTTGCCTTCACCCAGATGCGGCTCGGTAATGTCTTCCGGCACGTGCAGTTCAACGTAACGGCTGATAAAATTGCCCCACAGCGGCCCGGCGATAATCATGCCCGGGATCGCCGCACACAGGCCAATCAGGATCATCCAGCCAAAGTCGGCGTGCATCTGAGAAGCCAGCAGCATCGGCGCGGGCCCCGGCAGCAGAAACGCCGCCGCTGCCGCCACGCCCGCAAACAGCGGAATGACCAGCTTAACCAGGTTGGTACCGGTGTGGCGCGCCATCGAGAACGCCACGCTTATCAGCAGCACAATCGCCACTTCAAAGAACAACGGTAATGCGCAAATCAGACCGGCCAGACCAATCGCATAGTGCGCGCGGCTGTGACCAAAGGATTTCAGCATTTTGACGGCAATCTGATCGACTGCGCCCGTTTCATGCAAAATCTTACCGAACATGGCACCGAGAGCGACCACAATCGCCAGGAAGCCCAGCGTGCCCCCCATCCCTTTTTCCATGGTGGCCGCGATTTTATCGAGCGGCATACCGGAAAAGAGACCTGCACCAATAGACACCACCATCAAAGCAACGAAGGCGTGCATACGCGCCTTCATTACTAAAAACAGCAGTAATAAAACAGACCCTACTGCTGTTAAAACAAGCGTTAATGTAGTCACTACTTACTGCCTTGGTTTATAACCTCAATGGTGCTCGCTACCACACCGTCCAGTGGTTGATCGATATCCACCACCAGTACATCGCTTTCGTCCGCACCCGGCTCTTCCAGCGCATCGAACTGGGTAACCAGCATCTGCGTTTTGAAGAAGTGACCTTTGCGCGCTTTCAGGCGGCTTTCAATCACGTCGAAGTCCCCTTTCAGGTAGATGAAAGAGAGATTCGGATTGCCTTCGCGAAGCAGGTCGCGATAGTGTTTTTTCAGCGCAGAACACACGATCAGCGAGACCTTGTTGGTACGCTGCATCGCAAAGGCGGCGTCATTGAGCGCCTGTAACCACGGCTTACGGTCGTCGTCGTTCAACGGCTCACCAGCGGCCATTTTCGTGATGTTGCTGCGCGGATGGAGAAAATCGCCATCAAGAAACGCGGCCTGCAGTTGATGCGCCACTTCGCTGGCGACAGCAGATTTACCGCTGCCCGATACGCCCATCAGAACGTAAACGTGGTGATCATGATTAGTCGTGCTCAAAGCGTTGCCCCCACTGGTACAAGAATCAGGAATTGTTACGGGTAACTGTTATCGGTAACATTGTCCAGCCGGACAAATGGAGAAGCAATATCCATTCGTGCTCGAAGTGTATAAGTGTGAGCTACGTCAAACTTGTCGACTTAAATAGATCCGCCCGGTGACAAGGTGAAACCTAAATCTAACATTTTAGGTGTGACTGCTTCACCGCGGATACGCGCCAGCAGACGCTCAGCGCCAATGCTGCCCATCCGTTCACGCGGCGTGAGCACGCTCGCCAGACGCGGTTCCATCACCTGCCCGATGTCATGACCGTGGAAACCAGCAATCGCCATATCATCCGGAATTTTCAGCCCTAAGCGCTGGCATTCAAATGCCGCCCCGACCGCCAGGTCATCGTTAGTACAGAACACACCGTCCAGCTGCGGGTATTCACGCCGCGCCTGACGGATAAGCTCAATACCAGACGAATAGGAAGAAGATTGTTCCACCATCACGCTATACGGCACCAGACCGGCGTCGCGCATGGCCTGCTCGTAGCCCCTCTGTTTGATGATAGTTCGTTCATCCAGACGCGCTCCCAGATAGGCAATGTGGCGATGCCCACGCGCGATAATGGCGGCGGTCATCTGGCGGGCGGCTTCGAAGTTGTCAAAACCGACGGCGATATCAAGACACGGAGACTGGCTGTCCATCAGTTCAACCACCGGGATCCCCGCCACTTCGATCATTTTCAACGTACGCGGGGTGTGGCTGCGTTCGGTGAGGATCAGGCCATCGATATTCCACGATAGCATTGACTCCAGACGTTCCTGCTCCATCTCGGGCTTATAGCCGTAGTGCGCCAGCATGGTCTGATAACCGTGGCGGTCAGTCACGGCCTCAATGCCGCGTAACACTTCAGCAAAAACCTGGTTGGTGAGAGAGGGTAACAGCACGCCGATAGCACGACTGGTAGCATTTGAAAGGATATCAGGAGCACGATTGGGAATATAACCCAGCTCATCAAGTGCAGCGGCAATTTTGCCCCGCAGCGCCACGGAGACCTGCTCCGGGTTGCGCAAAAAGCGACTGACCGTCATTTTGGTCACGCCCACGCGGTCGGCTACATCCTGAAGTACGGGTCTTTTCTTTTTCATCGTCCTGAAGCGTTAAAAAGGGATAGATTCCCCGAGTTTACCACGGACGTGCGGATTTAATGACAAACGATGAAAAGCCGGATGGCGACGCTGTCGCGTCTTATCCGGCCTACAAGGGTTACAGCACGTTATACAGGCGGCAGGTCAAACAGTAATACTTCGCTGTCGCTGTCGGCATGAATCGAAATGGCCTGTTCATCCCAGATTGCCAGACCATCACTGGTGGACGCTTTGGTTCCGTTGATGGTGACATTGCCTTTCACGACCTGGATCCACACGCGGCGTTCCGCGGCTATCTGATGTACCGATTGCTCATCTTTGAGCAGCGCCCAGCGGTACAGCTCCATATCCTGGTAAACCTTCAGCGAACCGTCACGCGCATCCGGCGACAGCACCAGCTGTTTGCCCTGCGCGGCATCAAAACGGCGCTGCTCGTAGCGTGGCGTAATGCCGTTTTCCTGCGGAATGATCCAAATCTGATACAGGTGCAGCTTCTCGGTGTCGCTTGGGTTGTACTCCGAGTGACGGATCCCCGTCCCGGCGCTCATAATCTGGAATTCACCTGCAGGTACCTGCTCTTTATTACCCATGCTGTCCTGATGCTCCACCGCACCTTCCAGTACGTAGGTCAGGATTTCCATGTCTTTATGGGGATGCGTACCAAAGCCCTGGCCTGCGTCGATCACGTCATCGTTAATCACGCGCAGTGCCGAGAACCCCATAAAATTCGGGTCATAGTAGTTGGCAAACGAAAAGGTATGCCAGGAATCGAGCCAGCCATGATTTGCATGACCACGGTCGTTTGCTTTGCGTAAGAAGATCATTGTGTTCACCCCCAGATGTTTTCGATGGAGTCAGTGTGGACTCAATCACTCAGGGATCATAGAGGGTGAAAATTGACGCCTCTGTTCAAAAAAAATGAACAAGCCCAGAGGCGTCACTTAGCGCTATTTGGCGAGGGTTATCGTGGCAGGCGTTGCCTGTTCAAAGGCGCGCTCGAGGATCTCGAGGTTAGTAAGAACGTCAGATTCCTTGACGTAATTAGGCATACCGGTGGTCAGCGACTGATACAGCGCATCATAGATGCGGCCGTAGTCGCCCACTTCCGGTTTCATCTCTTCTTTCACCGTGATGCCATCATCGTTGACATATTCCAGCACACCCACTGAATCATCGGCGGCAAAACCGGGTTCCCCCGGCATAATATTGGCCTTCAGGCTGGTCTCCTGCTGGTCGATACCGTACTTCACAAACGAGCCTTTAGTGCCGTGAACGATAAACTTCGGATAGTCGATTTTCACCAGGTGGCTGGTTTTGACGATAGCCTTCAGGTCACCGTAGAACAGCTGCGCTTCAAAGGTATCATCAGGATTCGCTTTGTTGCGCAGGCTACGGATGTCATAGGCAACGTGGTCGGGGCGACCAAACAACGAGATAATTTGGTCCATGGTGTGTACGCCCAGCCCATAGAATGCGCCGTCCTGCGGCAGACCCGGCTGGGTTTCCACCACCGGGCGGTAGTAGTCAAAATGGCTCTCCACTTCAACAATCTCGCCCAACTTGCCGCTCTCAATCGCCTTTTTGGCAGTGAGGAAGCAGGAATCGAAGCGACGATTCTGGTACGGCGTAACGATCAGCCCCTTGCTTTGCGCCAGTTCGAACAGCGCTTTTGCCTCTGCCAGTGTTGGTGTGAACGGTTTCTCCACCAGCACGTTTTTACCCGCTTCCAGCGCACGCTTTGCGTATTCAAAGTGACTGTCTGCATGTGTGCAGACGATCACCAGCTTCACCTGCGGATCGTTTAATACCTCGTCGAGGTCGCTGGTAAAGTGGATGTGTGAATATTGCGGTGCCTGCTCTTCCGGCTTGGCGTGACGACGGAAGATATGCGCCACGTGCCAGCTGTCTTTGCGGTTGAGAACGTACGGTAAATGGTAGCGGGTGGTACTTTTACCAAACCCAATGAATGCGCAGTGTAAGGTCATGAGGCAATCCTTTTGAAGGTGATTACCTACACCATAGCGCAAAGTGGGGGGAGACTGAATCCATCCTGTCATCGTGCCGGATGCGGCGTGGCCTTATCCGGCCTACAAAAGCAGTAGCCTCAAGATCGGCCGGCGGCGTCGCGGTCAGTTTGTTCACGGCAAGCGTGCAGGGCCCGGAGCGTACTAAATGTACGTGAGGAGCACGAGCACTTCCCGGGGACAAAATGGCAAGTAAGCCAAGCTGAAACAAAACCCCAAAAAAAAAGCCAGCAAAAGCTGGCTAAAGTAATACTGGAAGCAATGTGAGCAATGTCGTGCTTTCAGGTTCTCCGTAGGGTTCCCCTGAACGCAGAGCAATAATAATCATTCTCATTCGCACTTGTCTACTTCTTTTTGCAAAAAAATGCAGTTGACGGATTTTTCTTTCTCAGCGAGTGTAAATACACAATTAACCCTGCAGGAGATAAGGAATGAGTGAGATAGTGATACGCCACGCTGAAAAGAAAGATTACGACGCCATTCGTCAAATCCATGCCCAGCCGGAGGTGTATCACAATACGCTACAGGTTCCTCATCCTTCCATGGAGATGTGGCAAGAACGGCTCGCCGAGCGCACCGGTGTCAAACAACTGGTTGCCTGCATTGATGATATTGTCGTGGGGCACTTATGCATTGAAGTCACCCAGCGCCCGCGCCGCAGTCACGTCGCTGATTTTGGGATCTGCGTAGATGCCCGCTGGCAAAATCGCGGCGTCGCCAGCGCGCTCATCCGCACCATGATCGACATGTGCGACAACTGGCTGCGCGTCGAGCGCATTGAGCTGACGGTGTTTGTCGATAATGAGCCTGCTGTGGCGGTGTACAAAAAGTATGGCTTTGAAATCGAAGGGACCGGTAAGAAATATGGCCTGCGCAACGGTGAGTACGTTGATGCGTACTTTATGGCGCGCGTGAAGTAATGGTTGGGCGAGTCATCTCGCCCTTTTTATTGAAAGGACGCATCGTGAAAAAGGTTTTATCGCTGGTTCTGCTGGCAACGATTTCCCCCGGCTACGCCACGACCGTACAAAATGTGGATTCCATCCCCAACGCCATTCAACATCCGGAAGGTAAGCAGATTTTCGCCGAGCAAATGATGGGGGCAACGCCCGCCAAAGGGTTTGGTGAACTGCCGCAAGGGTTAGAGGTGGCGCAATGGATTAGCTGGGTTGCGCCGAATGAAGACCCCAAAAACCTGATTATGACCGGTGCCAAAGCCTGGGGCAAAAACGGGAAATACATTGGCGTCGCCTGTTTTGCCGATAATCAGGCAGAGGCAGAACAAACCAGGAAACGCGCAGATAACGGCTGTCCGGAAAATTACAGCACCAGCCGCGTCAATAAATTATATCTCGGCGTTTTTTCCTGGCAGAATCAACAGTTGCAGCCGATCGCACGTTCAGAAAAACCGCTGGACCAGCTCTCAACGTGGAATGAAAACGCCGAAGCGCAGAGTGATGATGAGTCCGTCAAACCGCTGGCTTATTACACCAAACTGGATCTGGCCCCTTATCGGATCGCACCCGATACCCTGGCATTCGGGGTACGCGGCGGGTACTCAAATGCGTATTCCGGCGGCGGTGCATTTTATGAAGTGCTGGAGCTCTACGCGATTAAAGACAACAAGATAATCAACGTGTTTTCCAACCTTGTTTACCAATATCAGGATATCGCCGGGGACTGGAATCAGGACGGAACACGACAGCACGACATCAGCGAAAGTAAGTACATCCTGAAAATACGCGCGGCAAAGACCGCCGGTTTTTATGACGTAGAGCGTGTTAACCTTGAGGATAAAAGCAGTCGCATATATCGCTGGTCTGAATCACAGCAACAGTACGTTCCCTAGCTGACAGATAAGGCCTACAGCGTATAGCACGATGTAGGCCATCCACCTTAGTACCCCGCCGTTAAATCATCCACGGAGCGTGGGTCAGACGCGCCATACAGTGCGCCATCCGGCCCGACCATAATGCTCTGGGTGCTGCCCATCGCCTCTTTGAGCGCGACTTTTTGCCCTTTCTGTTCTAACAGTTTGATGGTGTCCGGGCTGAAGCCTTTCTCGATGCGCAGCTCATCCGGCAACCACTGATGATGGAAACGCGGTGCATTGGTGGCTTCGGCGACGTTCATTCCAAAATCAATGCTGTTGACCACCATTTGCAGCACAGTAGTGATAATACGACTGCCGCCAGGGCTGCCGGTAACCAGCCAGGTTTTACCGTCTTTCACTACGATGGTCGGCGACATGGACGACAGCGGGCGCTTATTCGGCCCTACCGCGTTGGCATCACCGCCCACCAGCCCGTAAACGTTCGGGACACCCGGTTTGGCAGAGAAGTCATCCATTTCGTTATTGAGCAGAATACCGGTGTTACCCGCCACAATACCGGTGCCGAAGGTGGTGTTCAGGGTATAGGTCACCGCCACGGCGTTGCCGTCTTTATCCACCACCGAGAAGTGGGTGGTTTGGTTACTTTCGTACGGGGCAAGCTTGCCCGGTTTGATCTGACTGGAGGGTTTGGCTTTATTGATATCGATCTGCTCGGCAAGCGATTTGGCATACGCTTTGTTGGTCAGCGCCTGCCACGGTACCTTCACAAAATCCGGATCGCCAAGGTATTCAGAGCGGTCGGCGTAAGCATACTTCTCCGCCTCCGCCATCACCTGCATGGCATCGGCGCTGCCAAATCCGTATTTCTTCATATCGAAGTTTTCGAGAATATTAAGGATCTGCACAATATGAATACCGCCAGAGGACGGGGGCGGCATCGAGAAGACCTGGTACCCGCGATAGTCGCCGCTAATCGGTTTACGCTCCACGGCTTTATAAGCGGCTAAATCGTCTTTGCTCATCAGCCCGCCGTTCTTCTTCATCTCCTCGGCTATCTGATCGGCAATCGCCCCTTTATAAAACGCATCCGGGCCATTCTCGGCAATCATCTCGAGGCTTTTCGCCAGGTTTTTCTGTACCAGCTTGTCGCCCTTTTTCAGCGGTTCGCCGTCTTTCCAGAAAATAGCTTTGCTGTTCTCGTGGTTGGGGATCACTTCACTGCCGTACGTTTTGAGATCGTCAGCCAGCGCATCGTTTACCACAAACCCCTCTGCCGCCAGCTTCATCGCCGGGCGTACCACTTTGTTGAGCGGCAGGGTGCCGTATTTCTCCAGCGCCAGCGAGAATCCGGCCACGGTCCCCGGCGTGCCGGAAGCCAGATGCGAGGTTAGCGATTTTTTACTGTCCGGATTGCCCTGATCGTCGAGGAACATATCACGCGTGGCGTTAGCCGGCGCCATTTCACGGAAATCGATAGCGGTCGTATTCCCGTCTTTGGTGCGCAGCAGCATAAATCCACCGCCGCCCAGGTTCCCCGCCTGGGGATGCGTCACCGCCAGTGCATACCCCACGGCCACGGCAGCATCTACCGCGTTACCCCCCTGCTTTAAGATATCTACCCCAACCTGCGTGGCCATCGCATCCACGGAGGCAACCATCCCCTGCTGCGCGCGCACGGGATGGAACACATCTTCTTCCACGCCATATGATACTGGCGGCGCAGCCGGTGCGGCAGCCGCGCTGAAACAGCTTCCTGAGAGCAGAGCAGCAATGGCTACCCGGCGTATAAACGTCGGTTTTATCATCGTTATTCTCCAGATGTACGGGGGTCTGCCCCCACTAAGCCTGGTGCATAACTCTGAAATAACCATCGTAACGACGAGAAAGGAGTAAACTAAAGAGATCCCCGAGAGGAGAAAAGCGATGAAACGACTCTTGATTTTAGCCATGCTATTGCCGTTTGCAGGCTTTGCACAGCCCATCAACACCATGAACAACCCGAATCAACCGGGTTATCAGATCCCGAGTCAGCAGCGGATGCAGACACAAATGCAATCACAGCAAATTCAGCAGAAAGGGATGCTGAACCAACAGTTGCAGACGCAGACGCGCATGCAACAGCAGCATATGGAAAATCAGATCAACACCAATTCCCAGCGCGTGCGCCAGTCTCAGCCGGGGGAGTTGAATACCAGCCAACAGCAAATGCTACCCAACAACAACGGTGGGATGCTAAACACCAACCGCAATCCGGACAGCACGCTGAATAAACAGCAGCAAATGCTGTCGGAGAAAAAGAACGGCGACATGCTTAAGCCCTCCAGCACGCCGCAGCCTAACGTGCCGTTAAAAACGATTGGGCCTTAATAGGGCTGAAAATCCGGCCCAATGACATCAATGGCATCGGTACAGATGCAATCCACCCCCCAGCGCAATAGCTCTGCCGCGCGCTGGGGACGGTTGACGGTGTACACCAGAATGCGTAACCCGGCATCACGTATCGCA
Organism: Citrobacter sp. JUb117; assembly: GCF_024809055.1. Lineage (NCBI taxonomy): Bacteria > Pseudomonadati > Pseudomonadota > Gammaproteobacteria > Enterobacterales > Enterobacteriaceae > Citrobacter > Citrobacter sp. JUb117. The sequence continues at coordinate 311,431 of NZ_JANUFB010000006.1, read as the reverse complement.
TCGACACGCGCTTCATCCAGCAGCGTATAGTTTAGATGAAGAGAAACGCAGCCCAGCCGCGACGTGAGTTCGCGCCAGTCGTCACGCCATTCATCAAGCAGCAGCCCGCGCGGCAGTTCCGGTGCGGCCTGCTGTGCAGCTTCAAGAGCCTCAATGTCAAAGGATGACAGCAGCGGCGGCGTCATGTCAGCCCAGAGTTCACGCGCTGCCAGCGCAACGGCTCTGCCGGTGAGTGCCTCGCTACCCGTAGTGGGTTTAATCTCAATATTGGCCATCATGCGATGCTGACGGCAGCGGTCCGCCACCTGAGAAAGCAACGGCAACGGCTCGCCTTTGAACTCGCCGCTAAACCAGCCCCCGGCATCAACGCGCAGCAGATCCTGCCAGTTCAGCTCCCCTGCGACGCCCCAGCCGTTGCTGGTGCGTTCAAGGTTGTCGTCGTGCAGTAAGAAGATCTCGCCATCTTTTGACAATTTCGCGTCAAATTCGATCATGGTATGCCCGAATCGCGCCCCCACATCGATTGCCGCCAGCGTGTTTTCCGGGGCCAGTTTACCGCCACCACGATGGGCGACAATATGGGGATAAGGCCAGTTACTCATACTCGTTGTCCTGTTTCGCCATCAAAGAGATGCATATGGTTTTCGGGCAGATGCAGCCACAGCGTGCTGCCTGCCGTCGGGCGATGCTGATGCGCCAGCCGCACCACCAGTTTCTGCTCGCCCCAGCGTCCGTGGGCCAGGTTATCCGCGCCCAGCATTTCCAGAGTGTCTAGCACCTGCGGCACGCCGCCTTCGGCCTGCGAGCTTAGCGCAATATGCTCCGGGCGGATACCCAACGTCATGTTACGCCCAATATGGCGTGAATAATCCTTGCCGAGGGGCAACATCATGCCGCTATCCAGCTCAAAATGATGGCCCGTGGCGCTGATACGCCCGTCCAGAAGGTTCATGGCCGGACTGCCGATAAAGCTCGCCACAAAGCGGCTGGCCGGTTTTTCGTACACCTCAACCGGCGTACCGATTTGCTCGGCGACGCCTTTGTTCATCACCAGTACCCGCTGGGCAAGGGTCATAGCTTCGACCTGATCGTGGGTTACGTAAAGTGAGGTGGTTTTCAGTCGCCGGTGCAGATGTTGTAACTCCAGACGCATCTGCACGCGCAGCTTGGCATCAAGGTTGGAAAGCGGCTCATCAAACAGGAATACTGCCGGTTCGCGCACAATCGCCCGTCCCATCGCCACACGCTGACGCTGGCCACCGGAAAGCTCGCGTGGGCGACGTTTGAGCAGTTCGCTCAGCTCAAGGATACGCGCGGCATCGTTCACACGCTCGGCAATGTGCGCTTTGCTCATGCCGCGAATTTTCAACCCCCAGGCCATGTTTTCTTCCACACTCATATGCGGGTAGAGCGCGTAATTCTGGAACACCATCGCAATACCGCGATCTTTCGGCTCCATCTCGGTGACGCGCTTATTTTCAATCCAGATATCGCCGCTGCTCACCCGCTCCAGTCCGGCGACCATCCGCAGCAGCGTAGACTTACCGCAGCCGGACGGCCCGACCATTACAATAAACTCCCCGTCCGCAACGTCCAGCGTCAGCGGTTTAATCACCTGGGTTTTACCGTCCCAGCTTTTGGTTACTGCCTGTAGTTTTAAACCAGCCATTTTATTTCTCACTATCGACCAGGCCACGCACAAACGCGCGCTGCATGGCTAACACGATGATTACCGGAGGGATAAGCGTTAGCAGCATAGCTGCCATCACGTGGTTCCACTGCGTCGTACCTTCACCGGTGGCGATCATGCCTTTGATACCCGCCACCGCCGTGCCCAGGTTCACGTCGGTAATAATCAACAACGGCCACAGATACTGGTTCCAGCCGTAAATAAAGGTGATGACGAACAGCGCCGCCAGATTGGTTTTTGACAGCGGCAGCACGATGTCGCGGAAAAAACGCATCGGTGATGCGCCGTCAATACGCGCCGCTTCCACCAGCTCATCTGGCAGGGTCATAAAGAACTGGCGGAACAGGAAGGTCGCGGTGGCGGATGCCATCAGCGGCAGCGTCAGACCTGCGTAGCTGTCGAGCATTTTCAGGTTGGCGATCACCTCTACCGTCGGGAAAATTCGCACCTCCACCGGCAGCATCAACGTAATAAAAATCATCCAGAAGAACAGATTACGCAGCGGAAAGCGAAACCAGACGATGGCGAATGCGGAGAGCATCGACACTGTGATTTTCCCCAGCGTAATGCTGAACGCCATGATGAAACTGTTGAGCATCATCAACCAGAATGGTGCGCTGTTCACGCCCACCCCGTTGACCCAGATAGTGTGCATGTTATCCAGCAGATGGGTTCCGGGGACCAGCGTCATCGGCGTGTCATATACCGCCTGGTTGTCCAGCGTCGCCGCCACAAACGCAACGTACAGCGGGAACAGGATCACCATGATCCCCAGAATCAGCAGGGTATGGCTGAATATTGTCAGCCAGCGACGGTTCTCAATCATTGGTAAAGCACCTTACTTTCCACATAGCGGAACTGCACCACGGTCAAAATAATAACGAGGAACATCAGCACCACCGATTGTGCAGCGGAAGACGCCAGATCCAGCCCGACAAATCCTTCACGGTAGATCTTATAAATCAGCGTGGTCGTCGCCTGCACCGGTCCGCCCGCCGTGGCGGCATCAATCACCGGGAAGGTGTCAAAGAAGGCGTAAACCAGATTCACCACCAGCAGGAAAAAACTCACCGGGGCAATCAGCGGCAACGCCAGCTTGAAGAAGCGCCGGATTGGACCCGCACCGTCAATCGCCGCGGCTTCTATCAGCGAGCGAGGAATAGACTGTAATGCGGCAAAGAAGAACAGGAAGTTGTAACTAATCTGCTTCCAGACCGAGGCAAATACCACGAGGAACATGGCCTGGCCGCTGTTTTGCGCATGATTCCAGTCATAGCCAAACTCACCGAGAAAATGCGTAATCAACCCGCGCCCTGGATTAAACAGAAAGATCCACAGCACCGCAGCGACGGCAGGGGCCACCGCGTAAGGCAGCAGCATCAGCGTCTGGTAGAAACGGCTGCCGCGCACCACGTAATTCACCAGCGCGGCAAAAAACAGCGACACCAACAGACCGCTTACCGTGACTAACGTACTGAACTTGATGGTGGTCCAGAACGAATCAAGGTAGTACGGGTCATGAAACAGCGCGACAAAATTATCCAGCCCCACGAACTGGCTGGAAAAACCAAATGGATCGACGCTTTGTAGCGAATACCACAGCGCTTCACCCGCAGGCCAGATAAAGAAAATAAGGGTGATAGCCAGCTGCGGGGCCACCAATAAATAGGGTAGCCAGCGCGAGCGGAACACCGGTCGGGATGAGGACATGACAGTTATTTTCCTGGAAGGTGCCGGATGGCGGTGCAAGCACCTTATCCGGCCTACAAACGCTGTAGGCCTGATAAGCGCAGCGCCATCAGGCACTTATACACTTAAGATTTGGTCGACTGCTCGAAGCGACGCAGTAACTGGTTGCCGCGCTCAACGGCGGTATCCAACGCTTGCTGTGGGGTTTTCTTACCGGTCCAGACGCTTTCCAGTTCCTCATCCACGATGGTGCGGATCTGCGGCATATTGCCCAAGCGCAGTCCTTTGGTGAACGGCAACGGTGGCTTGTTCAGCATTTGACGCGTGGCGGTATCCGCCCCCGGGTTCTTGTCATAGAAGCCCTGTTCGCGGGTCAGATCGTAGGCGGCGGTGGTGATCGGCAGATAGCCCGTTTTCTGGTGCCATTCAGCCGCAATTTCAGGCTTCGCCAGGAAGTTAAGGAACTGCGCTACGCCAGCGTAGGTTTCTTTGTCTTTACCCTGCATCACCCACAGGCTCGCACCGCCGATAATCGCGTTCTGCGGGGCACCCTTCACGTCGGCATCGTACGGCATCATACCGACGCCATAGTTGAATTTCGCATAGTGACGGATGTCGGCCAGAGAGCCGGAAGAAGCAGTGGTAATCGCACAGTCACCGCTGTAAAACTTCTCGGTGGATTCATCTTTGCGCCCGAAGTAGCTGAAATCACCCTTCTTGTTTAGCTCTTGCAGCAGTGCAATATGTTTCACCTGCTCCGGCTTATTAAACTCCAGCACCGCATCGGTACCGTCAAAACCATTGTTTTTAGTGGCGACCGGCAAACCGTTCCAGGCACTAAAGTTTTCAATCTGGATCCACCCCTGCCAGCCGCTGGCATAGCCGCACTTCATGCCTGCAGCCTTCAACTTCGCGGTGTACTCCGCCAGGTCCTGCCAGGTTTTTGGCGGCTGTTCAGGGTCTAAACCGGCTTTTTTGAAGGCATCTTTGTTGTAGTACAGCACCGGGGTGGAGCTGTTAAACGGCTGGGAGAGCAAATGTCCGGTTTTAGAGTCGGTGTAATAACCGGAAACCGTCGGCACAAACTGAGACTCATCAAAGTTAATTCCGGCCTCTTTGAACACTTCATAGACCGGCTTAATTGCCTTTGAGGCCATCATGGTTGCCGTCCCGACTTCGTAAACCTGCAGCAGAGCAGGCGCGTTACCGGTACGGAATGCGGCGATCCCCGCGCTCAGGCTCTGCTCATAGTTGCCTTTGTACTGCGGAACGATTTTGTAGTCGGGATTGGATTCATTAAAACGTTGCGCCAGTGAATCAACTTCTTTACCCAGTTCGCCTTCCATTGAATGCCAGAACGGGATAGTGGTGACGGCCAGTGCCTGACCTGCAAATGCCAGGCTGATTGCCAGTCCTAAAGCTGTATGTCGTAACGATTTCATCGGTTATCTCTCTTGTTGTGCCGGATGCGCGATATCACGCGTTTTATGCTCGCGGGGGTAACATGACATGCTCGAATGACAGAAAAATAACTTTTTTATTACAAAAAAAAGATAGTAAGGCGACAGAGAGATGGCAAGGCAGTGAAGGCGTAGTGACAGGAAAATGCGGGGTGGTGCACAACAAAGCCGGGTAGTGGTGATGTCTTACCCGGCCTACGGAGGGATTTTATCAGTCCAGTAAAATCAGGAAGATTGCGCGAAAATAAATTCCAGCGCCAAACCCAGGATCTGCATACCATGGATGTTTTCTTCCGGAGATATCGCCACCAGGCTTTCCAGAAACTTGAGTTGGCGTGACTGGGCGTTAATGATGCGTTTTCCCCGTAACGCAGGAAGTTTCAGCGAAGAGATGGGATAAACCACGCGACCACAGACTTCCACCGGCAGATTGCGCAGATCGACCTGCTGGAGCACTCCTACAGAGGAATGCAGCAGCGCAACTGGCGTAACGGCAAGCAACAGCGTTGCCGGCCTTAATCTCTACGCCAGCGTCGTTCGTACTCATTCTGTAAACGCTGCTGCTCCCGCCGCTCACGCTCACGCTGGATATCCGATTTTTCATCTTCCCAACTCGGGCACACCGAGCTGGTGAATACTTCGCAGGGCGAGTTGGATTGTGCTAACGGATTGGTGGTTTTTTCTTCCCAGATAGCGGGATCGCGCGGGTCGAACGTTTGCGGCTTCAATGCCTGAGCGCTGGATGAGAGCGCCAAAAACAGACTTCCAATCATCATGCAGGTGCCAGAACGTCGCATCCTTTCTCCTTGTTCATTTTATTATTGATAATTATTCTCAATAATAACATGGAGCAATAAAAAGGGGCCACATCGGCCCCTGGTCTATTTCAAGAAATATTACCCGCCCAGATAGGCGCTGCGCACCGCTTCGTTGGCCAGCAGCGCATCGCCGGTGTCCTCCAGAACCACATGACCGTTTTCCAGCACGTAGCCGCGATCGGCGAGCTTCAGCGCCTGATTGGCGTTCTGCTCGACGAGGAAGATGGTCATCCCCTGCTCACGCAGCTGTTCGATGGTGTTAAAGATCTGCTGGATGATAATCGGCGCCAGCCCCAGAGATGGTTCATCAAGCAGCAGCAGACGTGGCTGGCTCATCAGCGCGCGGCCAATCGCCAGCATCTGCTGTTCACCGCCGGACATGGTGCCCGCCCGTTGAATACGACGCTCATGCAGGCGTGGGAACAGGTCATACACCCACTTGATACGTTCCTGAAACTGGTTGCGTTCAACAAAGAAGCCACCCATTGCCAGGTTCTCTTCCACCGTCATGCGCGAAAACACGCGACGCCCTTCCGGGACAATCGCCACCGCTTCACGCATGATTTTCGCCGTCTGCCAGTCGGTGATGTCTTTACCATCAAAAACAATGCGCCCGCTGGTCGCTCGCGGATCGCCGCACAATGTGCCGAGCAGCGTGGTTTTACCCGCACCGTTGGCACCGATTAACGTCACGATCTCACCCTGATTGATATACAGACTGACGTCGTGCAGCGCCTGGATCTTTCCGTAGTGGGCGTTCACCTTGTCAAACGTTAACATCGCTTTTTCCATCTTTTGGCTCGCCCCCATTATGCTTCACCTAAATAGGCGCGGATGACATCCGGGTTATTACGAATCTGTTCCGGCGTCCCATTTGCCAGCGGCGTGCCCTGGTTCACCACATAGATACGGTCTGAAATCCCCATCACCAGCTTCATGTCATGTTCAATCAACAAGATTGAAGTGTTGTGATGATTACGCAGCTCAGCAATCAGCTCATCCAGCTCTTTAGTCTCTTTCGGGTTGAGCCCCGCGGCAGGTTCGTCGAGCATCAGGATTTCCGGCTGGGTCACCATGCAACGAGCAATCTCCAGACGACGCTGGTCACCATAGGCCAGGTTACTGGCCTGACGGTTGGCGTGTTCCAGCAGACCGATACGCTCAAGCCAGGTGGCAGCACGGTCCAGCGCTTCGCTCTGGGCACGACGGAAAGACGGGGTTTTCAGCAATCCGGAGAAGACACCGGTTTTCAGCTGTTGGTGTTGCGCCACCAGCAGGTTTTCAATCACCGTCATCTCGCGGAACAGACGCACGTGCTGGAAGGTGCGCACCACGCCCATGCGGGCAATTTGCTGGCCCGGCAGCCCTTCCAGATGCTGATCGCGCAGCTTGATCGTCCCCCCCGTCGGCTTGTAAAAACCGGTCAGACAGTTGAAAACTGTGGTTTTACCCGCACCGTTTGGCCCGATTAACGAGACAATTTCCTGCGGCCTCAGTTCCAGTTCAACGTTGTTGACCGCCAGCAGACCGCCGAAGCGCATCATCAGGCCGTTCACGGATAATAATGGCTGACTCATGCCTGCTCTCCTTCTTTCGCTTGCCCGTTTTTCAACTTCAACTGTGGACGGGTCATCGGCAGAAGCCCCTGTGGGCGCCAGATCATCATCAGTACCATCAAACCACCGAGCATCAACATGCTGTATTCATTGAAATCACGCATCAGTTCGCGTGACACCACCAGCAGGATGGCCGCCAGGATCACCGCAAACTGCGACCCCATGCCACCGAGGACTACAATCGCCAGTACGAAGGCCGATTCAGCAAAAGTGAAAGACTCCGGACTAACGAAGCCCTGACGCGCGGCGAACAGCGTGCCGGCAAAGCCGGCAAACGCGGCACTGATGGTAAAGGCGGTCAGCTTGATACGTGTTGGGTTTAAACCCAGCGAGCGGCAGGCGATTTCATCTTCACGCAAGGCTTCCCACGCGCGGCCCAGCGGCATACGCAGCAGGCGGTTTATGACAAACAGTGAGAAAACCACCAGCAGCAACGCCACCAGATAGAGGAAAATCACACGGTCAGACGGGTCATACTTCACGCCGAAGAAGTTGCTGAAGGTATCCCAGCCGCCTTCGCGGGCGCTACGGCTGAACTCGAGACCGAAGAGAGTCGGTTTCGGGATCTGGCTGATGCCGTTCGGGCCACCGGTCACTTCAGTATTGTTCAGCAACAGAATACGGACGATCTCACCAAAACCTAAGGTCACAATCGCCAGATAGTCACCGCGCAGACGCAGTACCGGGAAGCCGAGCAGGAAACCCGCTGCCGCAGAGACCAGGCCTGCCAGCGGCAGGCAGGTCCAGAAACCAAGACCGTAATAGTGGTTCAACAGCGCGAAGGTGTAAGCACCGATAGCATAAAAACCCCCGTAGCCCAGCACCAGCAGACCAGAAAGCCCCACCACTACGTTTAAGCCCAGACCGAGGATGATATAGATCATCGTCAGGGTGGCGATATCGACCGTGCCGCGTGAGACCATAAACGGCCACGCTACGGCAATCACCAGCAGCGCCACCAGGAACAGTTTTTGTTTGACGGTGGAGCCGTCAATCGCCGGCAGAATAAACTTCGGGCCGGAAACTCGCTTCATGCTGTGCTGGAAAGCCGGGCGCAGCAGCTGGAACAGAAAAACGACTCCGGTGCCGATAAACACCCACTGCCAGCGAATATCACTGGCGACATCAACGACCAGCTTGGTGCCATCCAGCTCTAACTGAACGCCCATAAAGACGCCCGCGAGGATGAAAAACATGGCGGCAGAGAGCAGCGCCATCGCAACGTGCATTGGTTTCATACTTTCTCTACCTCCGGGCGACCCAGAATACCGGTCGGCATCACCAGCAGCACGATAATCAGCAGTGCAAACGACACCACGTCTTTGTATTCCGTACTCAGATACGCAGAGGAAAGCGCTTCCGCTACACCCAGAATCAGACCGCCAATCATCGCCCCAGGGATGCTACCGATGCCACCCAGTACGGCGGCGGTAAAGGCTTTCATCCCGGCCATAAAGCCGATATACGGGTTGATAACGCCGTAGAATTGACCGAGCAGCACGCCCGCCACTGCCGCCATCGCCGCACCGATCACAAAAGTCAGCGCAATCACGCGGTCAGTGTTAATACCGAGCAGGCTGGCCATTTTCAGATCTTCTGCACAGGCGCGACACGCACGGCCCATACGCGAGTAGCGGATGAAAATCGTCAGCGCCAGCATGGCTACAAAGGTCACAACCCAGATAACCGCCTGCATGGTCGTAATGGAGGCAGAGAAGTTTTCGCTACTGCCGATGGTCCACTGGCCGTTAAACAGGCTGGGCAGCGCCACATCGCGCGAGCCTTCGGTCAGGCTGACGTAGTTTTGCAGGAAGATGGACATCCCGATGGCGGAAATCAGCGCAATCAGGCGCTTGGAGCTGCGCACGGGCCGGTATGCCACGCGTTCAATACTCCAGCCGTAGGCGCTGGCAATCACGATAGCGCCGACGAATCCGGCCGCTACCAGCAGCCAGCTGGTATCAATACCCATCATCATTAGCGCAGCGATGATCATAAAGGAGACATAGCTGCCGATCATATACACCTCGCCGTGGGCGAAGTTGATCATGCCGATAATGCCGTACACCATCGTGTAACCGATAGCGATCAGCGCGTAGGTGCTTCCCAGCGTGACGCCGTTAAACATCTGCTGTAAGAAATAGAGGAACTGCTCGGACATATGCAAACCTTTTCATACCCGCCCGGCATCACCGGGCGGTGGGATAATTATTTGGCTACCGAGGACGACCCGTCGGCGTGCCACTGGAAGACACCAAACTCAAATCCCTTTAGATCGCCTTTTTCATCCCAATTCAGCGGCCCAATCACGGTATCAGCCCCGTGTGCTTTTAAATCTTTCACCAGATCCAGCGGTTCTTTGCTGCCGCTGCGATCCAAAGCGGTTGCCAGCGACTGCACAGCGGCGTAGGTGATCCACACATATGGTCCGGTCGGATCTTTCTTGTCCGCTTTGAGCGCATCGACGATAGCCTTATTCGCCGGATCCTGGTCATAGCGTTTTGGCATGGTCACCAGCATGCCTTCGCCTGCCTCGCCCGCGATGTTGGACAGTGACGCATTACCCACGCCTTCTGGTCCCATAAACTGCGTTTTCAGGCCCACAGAGCGTGCCTGACGCAGCATTTGTCCCATTTCCGGGTAGTAGCCGCCGTAATAAACGAAGTCGATGTTTTCTTTCTTCAGACGGGCAATCAGCGCAGAAAAATCTTTTTCTCCGGCAGTGATCCCATCAAAGAAGACGATATTGGCTTTGCCCGCTTTCAGGCTGTCTTGTACCGAGCGCGCCAGTCCTTCACCGTACTGCTGCTTATCATGGAGGATGGCAATACGCTGAGGCTTAACCGTCTCAAGAATATATTTCGCCGCGGTGGGTCCCTGAGAGGAGTCCAGACCGGCCGTACGCATGATGTGCGCATAACCGCGCTGCGTCAGTTCCGGGTTGGTGGCACCCGGGGAAATCATCAGGATGCCTTCATCTTCGTAGATGTCGGATGCAGGTTGAGTCGACGATGAGCACAGGTGACCAATCACATACTGAATGCCGTCGTTAACGATTTTATTCGCCACGGCCACCGCCTGTTTTGGATCGCAGGCGTCGTCATATTCCACGCCCACCAGCTTGTCGCCTTTGATGCCACCTTTGGCATTAATATCTTTAATCGCCTGACGCGCGCCATTGAATTCCATATCGCCCCACTGCGCGACCGGACCTGACATTGCCCCGACCACAGCGACTTTGATCTCCTCCGCCATAGCCGTGTGCGACATTGCCAGTGCGATTACCCCTGCGATGATTGTCTTCGCATTCCTTTTCATTCCTGAATCCCCATTCGTGATGTTGTGTATTTATTTTGTATTTATATGGTTAAAAAGCAGACTGTGCTTTTTTTGAACTGTACTATTTTTACCAGTCTGATTAATGGTTTAGCACAGTTTTTTAAGCAAATTATCGCTAAAATCTCTATTTTTCAGTCGATTAAGAAAAGATAATATTCTGCTTTTCACTATAGATAAACAAAAAAAAGCACGTTTGTCAGCATAAAATAATGGCACAAAGAGCGGAATAAAATGCTGCATCCCAGGGTAATATCCTGCCTGTTTTTCAATGCCTAATGTTTCAAACTGTAATTATCGTTGTTATAAAATTAATCACCTGGTTATTCACATAAAAAAGAGAAAGCGTCCGGGGGAATTATTTCGGTACACTGATTTCATCTTTTGTGATTTGGACACGCTGTCAATGAAGCTGACCATCATTCGTTTAGAAAACTTTAGTGCTCAGGACAACATTGATCTGGGCAAAATCTGGCCGGAATATTCCGCCTCATCTCTACGCGTCGATGACGCTCACCGGATCTATGCTGCGCGGTTTAATGAGCGCCTGTTAGGCGCAGTACGCGTCACCCTGAGCGGTACGCAAGGCGCGCTGGATTCCTTACGCATACGCGAAATCACCCGCCGTCGCGGCGTCGGGCAGTATTTGATCGAAGAAGTGATCCGCGAAAAACCTGACGTGAGTTCATGGTGGATGGCAGATGTAGGCGTGGAAGACCGCGGCGTGATGGCCGCATTTATGCAGGCATTAGGGTTTAGCGCACAGGCGGATGGCTGGGAGAAACGGTAATAAAAAAGCCGGATGGCGCTGACGCTTATCCGGCCTATGAAGTGCTCGTTGTAGGCCCGGTAAGCAAAGCGCCACCGGACAGTTACTCACTTAGCGTCTGTAGCCGTACCGTTAGCATGCCAATCAAACACGCCGAACTCGAAGCCTTTCAGGTCACCCTTCGCATCCCATGACAGCGGCCCCATCACGGTTTCAACAGAGTTTGCTTTCAGGTATTTAGCAATTTCAGCCGGATCGTCGGAATGGTTCAGACCAGCCTGCAATGATTGCAGCGCAGCGTAGGTGGTCCACACAAACGCGCCGCTTGGATCCTGTTTCTTGGCCTTGATGGCATCCACGATCGGTTTGTTCGCCGGAACCTGATCATAGTTCTTCGGCTTGGTCACCAGTAAGCCTTCCGCAGATTCACCGGCGATGTTAGACAGCGACACGTTCGCCACCCCTTCTGGTCCCATAAACTGGGTTTTCAGGCCAGCAGCACGCGCCTGACGCAGGATCTGCCCCATTTCCGGGTGGTAGCCACCGTAGTAAACAAAGTCGATGTTATCTTTCTTCAGACGCGCCACCAGGGTGGAGAAGTCTTTCTCACCGGCGGTGATACCGTCAAAGAACACCACATCAGCATTCGCTTTCTTCAGATTGTCTTGCACAGAGCGCGCCAGACCTTCGCCGTACTGCTGCTTGTCGTGAACGATGGCAATGCGTTTCGGCTTCACTTTTTCAACAATATATTTCGCGGCGGTTGGCCCCTGATCAGAGTCCAGGCCAGTGGTACGCATCACCAGATTATAGCCACGCGCGGTCAGTTCCGGCGCGGTTGCCGCCGGGGTGATCATCAGAATGCCTTCGTCTTCATAGATATCTGACGCGGGCTGAGTAGAAGACGAGCACAGGTGACCGATAACGTATTTAATCCCGTCGTTAACCACTTTGTTGGCAACCGCTACCGCCTGTTTCGGGTCACAGGCATCGTCGTATTTCACCACGACCAGCTTGTCACCCTTCACGCCGCCTTTGGCGTTAATGTCTGCAATCGCCTGTTCTGCACCGGTAAACTCCTGGTCGCCATACTGCGCCACCGGACCCGACATCGCGCCGACGACGGCAACTTTAATATCCTTAGCAAAGGCCATATTGCTCAAAGACAGGGCGATACATCCTGCCAATAACGCTTTACCCTTCATATTCATCCTGACAATCCCCATTATTGTGGTTATTACGTGTGTTGTGATGTTGTTGTTCAGCACTTTATTTCGATTATTGGATAGCTACCCGTGCTTTAGCAGCATACTCTGCTAAAACATACCCGATTTTTATTATTTTGGAATAGCTAATTTTACATCCAGATAACAGATTCGTGTCGGTGGGAGGGGAGGAAAGGCCCGTTTGCCCGATAAGCGAAGCGCCATCAGGCAAACGTGTTGCCGGATGGCAGCGTAAACGCCTTATCCGGCCTACAAAAAACAAAACCCCCGAATTCACATTCGAGGGTTCATTGGCAATTCGCGAAAATTACGCTTCGATTGCCGCGCGGAGTTTTTTCATGGCGTTCTTTTCAAGCTGACGCACACGTTCAGCGGAAACACCGTAGCGATCGGCCAGCTCCTGCAACGTCGACTTGTTGTCTTCGTCGAGCCAACGGGCACGGATGATGTCCTGGCTACGTTCGTCCAGACCTTCCATCGCGTAAGTCAATTTGTTCGCCGCCTGCTCTTCCCAGTTATCGTCTTCAATGCCGTCAGCAAAGTTAGACGATTTGTCCTGCAGATAAAGCACCGGAGCCATCGGCTGGCTGTCGGACTCGTCGTCCGAAGACATGTCAAACGTCATGTCCTGCGCCGCCATACGGGATTCCATTTCGCGGACGTCTTTGCTGGAAACCCCCAGCTCGCGAGCGACCATTTCAACTTCATCCTGGTTAAACCAGCCCAGACGTTGTTTAGTTTTACGCAGGTTAAAGAACAGCTTACGCTGTGCTTTGGTGGTCGCGACTTTAACGATACGCCAGTTACGCAGAACGTATTCGTGGATCTCTGCTTTGATCCAGTGCACGGCGAAAGACACCAGGCGCACACCCACTTCCGGGTTGAAACGGCGCACGGCTTTCATCAGGCCGATATTACCTTCCTGAATCAGATCCGCCTGCGGCAGGCCATAGCCCGCGTAGTTACGAGCAACATGAACAACAAAGCGCAGGTGAGACAGGATCAGCGTTTTAGCTGCTTCCAGATCGCCCTGGTAATGCAGCTTTTCAGCCAGTGCCCGCTCCTCGTCAGCCGACAACATCGGCCACGCGTTTGCAGCCCGGATGTAAGATTCCAGGTTACCAACAGGGGCTAAAGCTAAATTTTGCATTTCTTTGGTCATTCAAATCCTCTCAATCTATATCATCTGGCGCGTTGAAAAATCGACAGCAACAACCATGCCAGAGCTTATGAGCAACGAGAATATCATTCAATCTTTTATCAGACAGTGATTTTATCCACAAGTTCCATGTCGTACTGTGTATACATTACGCACAAAATGTGACATCACAATGACTATGTCGGGAAGAGACAACAGGGACTCTTTCCCTGCAGAGCGAACTTCTCAGTGCAGGGAAAGATTATACCAGAGATTTTTTAATCAGGGGTAAAGTGGCGTAAATGTTGGACCGTGGCAAGCCAGGCTGCCACCCAGCCAATCATTGAGCACACCAGCAGCAGCAGCAGGCACTCGTCGAATGATAAGCCGTTGATATCAAATTTAGTTCCAAAAACCTGTGCCACTTCAGTGACCGCTGAAGACAGACGCATCACCAAAATTTCTGACAAAATCAGTGAAAGAAAAGCGCCCGAAAAGCCAAGCAGCGCTCCGCCGTAGAGGAACGGTCGCAGGATAAACCCATCCGTTGCGCCAATCAGTTTCTGTACGTTGATGGTATCGCGACGGGCAAAAATGCTCAGTCGTACGCTGTTGCCGATAACCAGGAACACCGCGGCCACCATCAGCACGCCAATCATTGCCGAAACGCGCCCCACCAGACTCGTCAACGCCGCCAGTCGCGCAAACCAGCTGTCATCCATGCGCACTTCATCAATACCATTGATTTGTGCCACCCGATCACGCAGCGTGTTCAGCGACTCCGTGCCCTGGAAATCCAGTTTTGGGATAACCACCGCCACGGCCGGCAGCGGGTTCTCTTCCAGCATATCCAGCGCACCGCCAAAACCAGACCAGTTACGGAATTCACCCAGCGCATCGTCGCGGGAAAGATAATTCACCTTCTCCACGCCCTGCTCGGCCTGCAATTGACCAACCACCCGCGCCGCCGCGTCATCATCCAGCGTTTTCTGCAAATATACGGTGATCTGCGGGGACGGATAATACTGGCTTGCCGCCTGGTTTACGTTCTTATAGACCATGTAACACACGCTCGGCAGCGTCAGGGAGATGGCGATCACCATCACCGTCAGAAACGTCGCCAGCGGCTTGCTTTTCAGGTCCTGTAACGCGCCCTGGAACGCATAGCGTACCTGCTCGTTAAAGACATTGGTTTTACGTGAGTTCGGCTTTGGTGAGGATTTTGCCCGCTTCGGCGCGTTGCGTCCCCCGTCACCTGGCGCACCGCCCGATTTACGAAAACGGTCCAGTCGCCCACCGAACTGTTTGATTTGATTAATAGCGTCACGTCTATTCATGCGCCAGGCCTCCATGCAGGTGTCCGTCGCTCAGGACCATCTGGCGATAGGAACGACGGGAGATCAGCCCAATGTCGTGCGTCGCCATTAATACCGTAACCCCGACGCGGTTGAACTCTTCGAACAGGCGTAAGATCCCCTCCGACAACGCGTCATCGAGGTTCCCGGTCGGTTCATCCGCCAGCAGTACCGCAGGTTTATTCACCACCGCACGGGCAATTCCCACACGCTGCTGCTCACCGCCGGAGAGTTGAATCGGGAAATTCTTCGCTTTGTCCAACAGCCCGACCTTGTCCAGCGCCGCTGACACGCGGCGACGAATATCGTCCCCGCTGGCACCCGCGATAATCAGCGGAATAGCCACGTTGTCAAAAACGGTCCGATCCATCAGCAGATGGTGATCCTGAAAAATCATGCCGATCTGGCGACGCAGAAACGGCACTTCACGGTTTTTCAAACGGCTGATGTCATGCCCGCTGAAGGAAATTTTCCCGGCACTGGGCCGTTCAATCCCACAGATCAGCTTCAGCAGGGTACTTTTCCCCGCACCGGAGTGGCCGGTCAGAAACGCCATCTCGCCAGGCTGCATATGGAATGTGACTCCCTGCAGCGCTTGTCTCCCACCGAGATAGGCCTTGCTGACATGTTCAAAGCGAATCATTGTTAATCCTCTCGGGCAAAAAGTGCCTCTATAAAATCGTCCGCTTTAAACGGACGTAAATCCTCGATACGTTCGCCCACACCGATGTAGCGGATAGGGATGCCAAACTGGTCGGCAACCGAGAAAATTACCCCACCTTTCGCCGTACCGTCCAGCTTGGTCAGGGTAATACCGGTCAAACCCACCGCTTCATGGAACAGTTTGGCCTGGCTTATGGCATTCTGCCCGGTACTGGCGTCAAGGGTCAGCATAATTTCATGCGGCGCATCTTCGTCGAGCTTTTTCATCACGCGAACGATTTTTTTCAATTCTTCCATCAGATGCGCTTTGTTCTGCAAGCGACCTGCGGTATCGGCAATTAACACGTCTACGTTACGCGCCTTCGCCGCCTGGATGGCATCAAAGATAACAGACGCGGAATCCGCGCCGGTATGCTGTGCAATCACCGGAATGTTGTTACGCTGGCCCCAGACCTGCAGCTGCTCGACCGCCGCCGCACGGAAGGTATCTCCCGCAGCCAACATCACCGATTTGCCCTGCTGCTCGAACTGACGTGCCAGCTTGCCGATGGTGGTGGTTTTACCCACACCGTTCACACCAACCATTAAGATAACAAACGGCGTCTTACCATCCACATTTAGCGGTTCATCAACCTTCGCCAGAATCTCGCCCATTTCATCTTTCAGCAGACCGTACAGCGCTTCAGCATCTTTAAGCTGCTTGCGGCTGGCCCCTTCCGTCAGGTTGGCGATGATCTTACGGGTGGTTTCGACCCCCACATCGGCGATCAGCAACTGCTCTTCCAGTTCCTCAAACAGATCATCGTCGATCTTTTTACCGCGGAACAGACTGATAAATCCGGAACCGAGGTTTTCTTTGGTTTTTAGCAGGCTGCGTTTCAGACGCGCAAAGAAGCCTTCTTTCGTCGGTTTCTCCTGTTCTTGTACCGTTTCTTCTTCTGCTGGCTCTTCTACAGCAGGTTCTTCTACGACAGGTTCTTCTACCGGCACAACCATGACGGCTTCTTCTACCGCTTCAGCAGCCAGCGCCTGCGCTTCCAGTTCTTCGTCGGTCAGCTGCGGTTCGTTTTCTGCTTCTTCTTCAACCGCTTCAACAATTTCAACGGTTTCCGCTTCCGCCTGCCATTCTTCTGGCGAAATTTCTTCAGTTTTTACTTCTTCCGGCAGCGGTAACTCTTCGTGTTCGATAACCGCCGTTGGCGCAGGGGCTTCAACAACCGGTTCAACCTCCGGCTGCGGTTGCTCGACCACGGGTTCCGGCTCAGGCTGCAGTTTTTCGATTTCTGCAACCTGTTCAGTGACTTCCACAACTTCAGCCGCAAAGGCCTCCGTTTCGGCTTCGCTATGGGTTTCCTGCGCGCGCGGCTGTTCCTCAACAACGGCAGATTCTTCTACAACCTGTTGTTGTTCTTCGTTTTTTAATTCTGTCTCGTTTTCCGGTGCCTGCTCTTTTTGACCAAAGCCCAGCCAGGAAAAAAAGCCACGTTTTTTCTCTTTCGCCATTTGCGACTACACTCCCCGCTGTTGCTTCATGGCACAGCGTCAACGCTATGTACATAGCAGCTAAAAAAATGATGAAATAGTCTATCACTTATACCCAATGAATTTCGAGTTACGTCAAGGCGGCAAGCGCACGAATCCCGATGAGCTTACTTTAGTAAGTGATTCGGGTGAGTAAGTGCAGCCAACGAAGAGGTCACTTGAAAGGCGACGGGTTAACTTAACTCACATCACCGCCTGGAATGACATGCTATAGGCGGATTGAGCAATAATAGAAATGAAAAAACCGAATCACTCAGGCAGCGGCCAGATCCGCATTATTGGCGGGCAATGGCGCGGCCGTAAACTCCCGGTTCCGGACAGCCCGGGTCTGCGACCCACTACTGACCGTGTCCGCGAAACGTTGTTTAACTGGCTGGCACCAATGATGGTCGATGCCCAGTGTCTGGACTGCTTTGCTGGCAGCGGTGCGCTGGGGCTGGAAGCACTCTCCCGTTATGCCGCAGGCGCAACGCTTCTGGAAATGGATCGGGCGGTGTCTCAGCAGCTACAAAAAAATCTCGTCACGCTGAAGGCCAATCACGCCCGCGTCGTCAACACCAATACGCTGGCGTTTCTGGCTCAGGCAGGGTCGCCGCATAATGTGGTGTTTGTTGATCCGCCGTTTCGTAAAGGATTACTGGAAGAAACATTAACGCTTCTGGAAACGAATGGCTGGCTGGCAAACGAGGCGTATATTTACGTTGAGAGCGAAGTCGAAAACGGCCTGCCGCCGGTTCCGGTTAACTGGTCGTTGTATCGTGAAAAAGTCGCCGGCCAGGTTGCTTATCGCCTGTATCAACGTGAAGCACGAGGAGAACACCATGCTGATTAACCTGGGACGCCTGCTGATGCTGGGCGTCTGGGCATTCTTGCTGCTCAACCTTTTTCAGCCCTTCCCGCGCCCGCTCAATATCTTCGTTAACGTGGCGCTGGTGTTTATGGTGCTGATGCACGGCATGCAGCTGGCGCTGCTAAAAAGCACCCTGCCGAAAGACGGCCCGCAGATGACCACCGGCGAGAAAGTGCGTATTTTCCTGTTCGGCGTGTTTGAGTTGCTGGTCTGGCAGAAGAAGATTAAAGATCAGTTGAAGAAGTAGCCGTGATCTTTTCGCCCGGCGGCGCGTTGCGAGCCGGGCCCACAGACTTGTAGGCCGGATAAGGCATCAGCCGCCATCCGGCAGTCGTTGGGTAAAATCAACAAAGCGCGACCCTTTGTAACTCAGCGTGCCTTTATCGCCGACCGTTAACGCATGATACTGCTGTGCATCCAGGCGAAACGTCTGCTCCATTCCCCCGCTAAGTGGCTTAAAGCTCGCTTCATAACGCATGCTGGTACCCGCTGGAGTCACTTCCTGCTGGCGCGAACGTCGGTCATTCAGCGGTTTTTCCCGCTTATTGCTCACCACAACCTGCTTTTGCACCAGCGGCGCGGCATCATTATCCGCTTTTTCCCGGCGCTGTTGGACAAAGCGAAACGACGCGGCGACAACGATTAATACAATGATAACAATGAAAAAAAGTGGTGGCTTACTCATTTTATTAACCCATCAGAAAATGCGGAAATAAGCATACCCTGCCTGTTATGGTGTTGTCATCTGGCGGTATCGACCTCTACACTGGACAGAAGAGCCGTAAGCACCCCGCTTACGAAAAAATAACGAATTCAAGGAACTAAGATGCTTTGGTCGTTTATCGCTGTTTGTCTTTCCGCATGGCTGTTCGTGGATGCGTCCTATCGTGGTCCCACCTGGCAACGCTGGGTCTTTAAACCCCTGACATTATTGCTGCTGTTGCTGCTGGCCTGGCAGGCGCCAATGTTTAATGCCATCAGCTATCTGGTGCTGGCCGGCCTGTTGGCCTCGCTGCTCGGCGATGCGCTGACGCTGTTGCCACGTCAACGCCTGCTGTACGCCGTGGGGGCGTTTTTCCTGTCGCATTTGCTCTATACCATCTATTTCGCCAGCCAAATGACGATGTCATTCTTCTGGCCTCTGCCGCTGGTGCTGCTGGTGTTGGGTGCCCTGCTGATCGCCGTGATCTGGACGCGGCTGGAAGAACTGCGCGTCGCCATCTGCACCTTTATCGGCATCACTCTGATGATGGTCTGGATGGCTGGCGAGCTGTGGTTCTTCCGCCCAACCGCCCCGGCGCTATCGGCATTTATGGGTGCCTCATTGCTGTTCATCGGCAATATTGTCTGGCTGGGTAGTCATTATCGCCGCCGCTTCCGCGCCGATAACGCCATTGCCGCCGCCTGCTACTTCGCCGGACATTTCCTGATTGTACGTTCACTGTACCTTTAAAAACGCTTGACTCTGGAGTCGACTCCAGAGTGTATCCTCCGGTTAATACGAAATGATTATCAACCGGAGGATGCCATGTCGACGCCCGATACCAATGGCAAAAAGGCCCCACAATTTTCTTCATTCAAGCTCGCGCCTGCACCGCAGAAGGTTGATGACTGCTGCAGTGAAGGCCGTTGCTCGACAGCCGCACCCTCACCCACGCCCGTATCCAATACGGTGGACGGCACGCGCTATACCTGGAAAGTCTCAGGCATGGATTGCGCCGCCTGCGCGCGTAAAGTTGAAAATGCGGTCCGCCAGGTCAGCGGCGTCAACCAGGTTCAGGTGCTGTTCGCTACCGAAAAACTGGTGGTCGATGCCGGGGCCGATATTCGCCAGAACATAGAAAACGCGGTGCAAAAAGCGGGCTATACCCTGCGCGATGAGCAAGCACCGGAAGCCGCACCCGAGTCGCGGTTTAAAGAAAATCTGCCGCTGATCACCCTCATCGTCATGATGGCGATTAGCTGGGGGCTGGAGCAGTTCAATCATCCCTTTGGTCAGATGGCGTTTATCGCCACGACGCTGGTCGGGCTGTATCCCATTGCCCGTCAGGCGCTGCGCCTGATGAAAACCGGCAGCTACTTTGCCATTGAAACGTTAATGAGCGTCGCCGCCATTGGTGCGCTGTTTATTGGTGCCACGGCGGAAGCCGCGATGGTACTGCTGCTGTTTTTAATTGGCGAACGCCTGGAAGGATGGGCTGCCAGCCGCGCCCGCAAAGGGGTCAGCGCGCTGATGGCGCTAAAACCCGAAACCGCAGTCCGCCTGCGCAATGGCGAGCGCGAAGAGGTGGCCATTAACAGCCTCCAGCCCGGCGACGTGATTGAAGTGGCTGCAGGTGGGCGCTTACCCGCCGACGGCAAACTGGTCTCCGGCTTTGCCAGCTTTGATGAAAGCGCCCTGACCGGCGAATCTATTCCTGTCGAACGCGCCACGGGCGATAAAGTCCCGGCGGGCGCCACCAGCGTTGACCGCCTTGTCACGCTGGAAGTCCTGTCTGAACCGGGCGCCAGCGCCATTGACCGCATCCTGAAGCTGATAGAGGAAGCCGAAGAACGTCGGGCCCCGATTGAGCGATTTATTGACCGCTTCAGCCGCATTTACACTCCGGCCATCATGGCGATCGCCCTGCTGGTCACTCTTGTTCCCCCACTGCTGTTTGCCGCTTCCTGGCAGGAGTGGATTTATAAAGGGCTGACGCTGCTGTTGATTGGCTGCCCGTGTGCGCTGGTGATCTCAACGCCTGCCGCAATTACCTCCGGGCTGGCGGCGGCGGCGCGGCGTGGGGCGCTGATTAAAGGCGGAGCCGCGCTGGAGCAATTAGGCAGAATCACTCATGTGGCATTCGATAAAACCGGTACCCTGACCGTGGGTAAACCGCGCGTGACGGCGATTCATCCGGCGAGCGGCATCAGCGAGTCCGAACTGCTGGCGCTGGCGGCAGCGGTTGAGCAAGGTGCCACGCACCCGCTGGCTCAGGCGATTGTCCGTGAAGCACAGACCCGTGAATTGACCATCCCGGCAGCACAAGCGCAGCGGGCGTTGGTGGGTTCGGGTATTGAAGCGCAGGTCAACGGCGAGCGGATACTGATTTGCGCAGCGGGCAAACAGCCTGCCGAAGCCTTTGCCGGACAGATTAGCGAACTGGAAAGTGCCGGGCAAACGGTGGTACTGGTGCTGCGCAACGATGCGGTGCTCGGCGTGCTGGCCTTACAGGATACACTGCGTGACGACGCCCTGACCGCCATCAACGAGCTTCATCAGTTGGGCGTAAAAGGCGTGATCCTGACCGGGGATAACCCACGTGCGGCGGCAGCAATTGCCGGTGAGTTGGGGCTGGAATTCAAAGCAGGCCTGCTACCGGAGGATAAAGTTCGGGTAGTGACCAGCCTGAACCAGCAGTCCCCGCTAGCGATGGTTGGGGACGGGATTAACGACGCGCCGGCAATGAAAGCAGCCACCATCGGCATTGCGATGGGAAGCGGCACCGACGTCGCGCTGGAAACGGCGGATGCCGCCCTGACCCATAACCGCCTGCGCGGCCTGGTGCAAATGATCCAACTGGCGCGCGCTACTCACGCCAATATTCGCCAGAACATTGCCATTGCGCTGGGTCTGAAGGGGATTTTCCTGATAACCACGCTACTGGGGATAACCGGATTGTGGCTGGCGGTGCTGGCAGATACAGGGGCAACGGTACTGGTGACTGCCAACGCGCTGCGACTGTTACGGAAAGGGTAGTGCCTGTTTCTCGCCTGATGGTGCTTCGCTTATCAGGCCGACTGGCTGTTCGTCATTCGTAGGCCGGATTAGGCGCTTGCGCCGCCATCCGGCAAACAAGCTTACTGACCTTTGCGCACTAAATAGCGGTACGGCAGAGAGTCGGTCTCTTTGGCCACCAGCTCATGTTCCATAAACGTACAAAAGCCGGGAATGTCGCGGGTTGTCGCCGGATCGTCCGCGACAATCAGCAGCGTTTCACCGGCCTGCATGCCGCGCACAGTTTTACGCACCATCATCACTGGTTCCGGGCAGCGCAGCCCTTGGGCATCAAGGGTATGGTCGGGAGAGGTAAACAAATCGCTCATCGTTGTCTCGTTCAATAAAAAACGGCGTTATTTTACGCTCTGTTGGTCAGTAAGCCAATCAGGTTAACGATTGCGTGAAAAACAACCATTGCAAAGCCCTGTTAAAGCAGTATCATGCGACCGTTTTATTGGGTTCCCTCACCCCAATTCTTGACTAAAAAGGTACAATATGACTCCGTTTACACAAACTCAGCGCGTAAAAGCGTTGTTCTGGCTATCGCTATTCCATCTGCTGGTGATCACATCCAGCAACTATCTGGTACAACTGCCGATCACCATCTTCGGTTTCCATACCACATGGGGCGCCTTTAGCTTTCCGTTTATTTTCCTCGCCACCGACCTGACCGTTCGCATTTTTGGCGCACCGCTGGCACGACGCATCATTTTTGCGGTCATGATCCCCGCGCTGTTGATCTCCTATGGGGTTTCCGCGCTGTTTTATATGGGGTCCTGGCAAGGATTTGACGCGCTGCTGCACTTTAATCTGTTTGTCGCCCGTATCGCCGCCGCCAGCTTTATGGCCTACGCACTGGGTCAAATTCTGGATGTGCACGTCTTTAACCGCCTGCGTCAAAACCGCCGCTGGTGGCTCGCACCTACCGCCTCCACGCTGTTTGGCAACATCAGCGATACGCTGGCCTTCTTCTTTATCGCCTTCTGGCGCAGCCCGGATGCCTTTATGGCCGAGCACTGGATGGAAATCGCGCTGGTCGATTACTGTTTCAAGGTGCTGATCAGTATTATTTTCTTCCTGCCGATGTACGGTGTGTTGCTGAATATGTTACTGAAAAGGCTGGCAGATAAATCCGAAATCGCGGCATTACAGACGAGTTAAAGGTTCATTTTCCGAGTTGTGATAAGATGGACGAATGAGCCGTTATGGCCGTTTATCGAAAGGAAGAAGTCAATGCGCAATCTGGTTAAATATGTCGGTATTGGCCTGCTGGTTATGGGGCTTGCGGCCTGTGATAATAGCGATACCAAAGCGCCAGCCGAGGGTGCTGCCGCGGAAAGTAACGCCGCCGGACAACCGGTCAGCCTGCTGGACGGCAAGCTCAGTTTTTCCCTGCCAGCAGATATGACCGATCAGAGCGGCAAGCTGGGTACTCAGGCCAACAATATGCACGTGTATTCTGACGCAACCGGCCAGAAAGCAGTGATTGTGATTGTCGGTGATGACACCAGTGAAGACCTGACCGTGCTGGCCAAACGCCTGGAAGATCAGCAGCGTAGCCGTGACCCGCAGCTGCAGGTCGTCACCAACAAGTCGATTGAGCTGAAGGGCCATACCCTGCAGCAGTTAGACAGCATCATCTCCGCCAAAGGCCAGACCGCTTACTCTTCTGTGGTGCTGGGCAAAGTGGACAACCAGCTTCTGACCCTGCAGATCACGCTGCCTGCTGACGATCAGCAGAAAGCGCAGGCGACCGCAGAGAACATCATTAACACGCTGGTTATCCAGTAACGGTTAAGACGATGACACGGCCTCCGCAGAGTCCTCCGGGGGCCGTTTTTTTAACCGCCAGGTCAGCAATAACGCCACCGCCACCAGCCCGGCTGCCGCCAGATAAATAACCGGTACGCCCGCCCACGTCATCACCAGTCCCGCCAGCGGCCCGGTAATCCCCAGTGAGAGATCCATAAATACCGTGTAGGTCGCCAGCGCAGCGCCCTGATTCTGCTGCGGCACCGCTTTTACCGCCACCACGCCCAGCGCCGGGAACACCAGCGAGAACCCCGCACCTGCCAACAGAACGCCTACTTTCGCCATCCACGGCAGATCCGCCATCCCTACCAGCAGCAGCCCAACTATTTCCACGCTAAAACAGATCATCGCCACATTTAACCCGCCTAAGCGGTTAATGCCGTTTGGGAATAACAGGCGGGTCCCGACAAACGTACAGCTAAACAGCGTCAACGCGAATGCCGCGCCGTCCCAGCCTTTGGCGTCATAAAACAGCGTGATAAAGGTGGCGATCACCCCAAAACCAGCGGAAGCCAACGCCAGCGCCATACCGTACAACCAGACGCGCCCGAGCACCGCGCGAAACGGCATCGGCTTGCCCTTGCTGGCCTTCACCGCCGGACGTGGCAGCGCCAACATTATTGCTAACAGAGCCACCGCCATGATGGTCAGCGCCAGTCCCTGCAAACCACCCCAGGCGTAACACAGCACGCCCAGCGGCGCGCCTATCGCCATCGCTCCGTAGGTGACGATACCGTTCCATGAAATCACCCGCCCAATGTGTATTGAGCCCACCACACCCACGCCCCACAGCGTTGAACCGGTACCGGCAAAACTTTGCCCAATCCCCAGAATCACGCGCCCGAGGCACAGCAACACTAAGCTCACCATCGGCCAGCCACTGGTTGTTCCCGCCAGCAAATAGCCCAGGCCACTTAAAAAACAGCCGCACAGCCCGAACACGACAATCTTTTTCGGCCCCAGCAGATCGGCGTATCGCCCCGCATGCGGGCGGCTCAACAAGGTGGCGAAATATTGCAGGCTGATCACAAGCCCAGCCCAGAAGGCGCTAAAACCCATAACATCATGAACATAGCCGGGTAGCACCGCGAGCGGCAAGCCAATAGTCAGGTAGCTGGCGAAGTTAAACATCACCACCGAGACAATGCGCAGATTGAGACGAAATCCGTTAAGCGCCGGTTCAGCGACGGGTTCGGGCATGAAGGGTCACCACATTTTTACAACAGTGTTTCATTTCTACCATGTTGCCGGGCAGAAATCAGCAGACAGTTTAGGAATATAGGTCGTAAGCCAGCCGCTACACTTAGAGCAAAACGTAAAAAGGAAGAACACATGACAAGCGCTCAGCCTGATAAAACAGGTTTGCATATTTTGCTCAAACTGGCCGCCCTGGTGGTGATCCTCGCAGGTATTCATGCGGCTGCCGACATTATTGTGCAGCTGTTGCTGGCCCTCTTTTTTGCCATCGTCCTGAACCCGCTGGTGACCTGGTTTATTCGCCGGGGGCTGCGTCGCCCGATTGCCATTACGCTGGTGGTGGTAGTGATGCTGTTCGTGCTCACCGCGCTGGTCGGCGTTCTCGCATCTTCAATCACAGAATTCATGGACATGCTGCCAAAGTACAACAAGGAGCTGACGCGCAAGGTCCTCTACGTGCAAGAGATGGTGCCCTTTCTTAACCTGCACATGTCGCCAGAACGTCTACTGCAACGTATTGACTCCGACAAGCTAATGACCTTCACGACCACGCTGATGACCGGGCTTTCCGGCGCAATGGCCAGCGTCTTCCTGCTGGTAATGACGGTGGTGTTTATGCTGTTTGAGGTACGCCATGTTCCTTACAAGCTGCGCTTTGCGCTGAATAATCCGCAGATCCATATTGCGGGTCTGCACCGTGCATTGAAGGGCGTTTCTCACTACCTGGCGTTAAAAACATTGCTCAGCTTATGGACCGGAGCTATCGTCTGGCTGGGACTGGCGCTAATGGGCATTCAGTTTGCGCTGATGTGGGGCGTGCTGGCATTCCTGCTTAACTATGTACCCAATATTGGCTCGGTGATTTCCGCCGTCCCTCCCATGCTGCAGGCGCTGCTGTTCAACGGAATTTACGAATGCGTGCTGGTCGGCGCCCTATTTTTGGTCGTACATATGGTGATTGGCAATATCCTCGAGCCGCGTATGATGGGCCATCGTTTAGGCCTGTCGACGCTTGTTGTCTTCCTGTCCTTACTGGTATGGGGATGGCTGCTCGGCCCGGTCGGCATGTTACTTTCCGTGCCGCTTACCAGCGTGTGTAAAATCTGGATGGAAACTACCAGGGGTGGCAGCAAGCTGGCAATTTTGCTTGGCCCCGGTAGACCGAAAAGTCGATTACCGGGATAAACTACCAGACAAGGTAGTTTATATATTACGAATAAGATGGTAATAACGCAGACATTACCATCTTAACTTAAATAAAAAACCAATATACAAAGTAAAACCATAATAACTAAAATAAAAAACCTTCCAAAAACACATCTCCGGCACTAACCCACTATATTTAAAAACCATTTAAATTGATGCGCTTAGCTTGATAACGTATACTTCGCACCAATCATGTTGCTGCAAAATTTTCTACTGAAGAAAACCATTAAATATTAAGAAATCATGCCACCAGCACCGTGTTATCTGTCATGTGGAATACAACTCTAATTTAGCTTAAATAAAGATACAGATGATGAAAGGCGAGAATAATTTCATCACTTATTATTTCAATCGTATAAAAATACCGTGATAGGGAGTTTTAATGAAACAGTATATTAAGTGGTTTGCCGCTATTGCGGTTGTCGGCGCGCTGGCAGGCTGTGCGCGTACTGCGCCGATCGATCAAGTTCACTCAAGCGTTAGCGCGGGGCACACTCAGGACCAGGTTAAAAACGCCATTCTAAAAGCCGGCATTCAACGCCAGTGGATCATGACGGAAATTAACCCGGGGGTGATCAAAGCTCGTCAACAGACACGCGATCACGTGGCAGAAGTCCGTATCACCTACACCGCGACCAGCTACGACATCAAATATGACAGCAGTCTTAACCTGCAGGCTTCAGGCGGAAAAATTCATAAAAACTATAACCGTTGGGTGCGCAATCTGGACAAAGACATTCAGGTCAATCTGGCAGCCGGTGCCAATCTGTAATTATGCCTAAAGTCGGGCCGATAAGGCCCGATAACCTCACTATCTGCCACTCAACAGGTTGTTCCCACATGTACGAACAGGACTCGCTCAGCGCACTGGATGCTATTACTGAAGCACAACGTATCGCATTTGCCCCTATGCTTTTTCAAACCGCGTTGTGCCTGCGAAATGCGGGAGTACTGACCTGGCTGGATAAGCAAGGTAAACGCGGCGCTACGCTCGACGAAATTACCGAAAACAGCACCATCAACGAATATGCCGCCAGCATATTGCTGGATATGGGATTAAGTGGGCGCATCATTACCCACAAAGAGGGATATTATTACCTCGCCAAAATCGGTCATTTTCTTTTACATGACACGATGACCAGAGTGAACATGGATTTCACTCAGGATGTTTGCTATCAGGGCCTGTTCTATCTGGAAAATGCGCTGAAAGAAGGTAAACCCGCCGGATTAAAAATATTTGGCGACTGGCCAACCATTTATCCCGCCCTGTCGCAATTACCGCTGGCGGCGCGTGAAAGTTGGTTTGCTTTTGATCATTACTATTCAGACGGGGCATTTGACGCGGCATTACCGTATGTATTCGCCAATGCCCCTGCAACCCTGTACGATGTCGGCGGAAATACCGGAAAATGGGCATTACGTTGTTGTCAGCATGATGACAATATCGCCGTCACGTTATTAGATTTACCACAACAAATTGCGCTGGCCCGTGAAAATATCGAAAATGCAGGATTATCTCATCGCATAAAGTTCCATGCTGTGGATATGCTTAGTGACTCGCCTTTACCCGCAGAGGCTGATATCTGGTGGATGAGTCAATTCCTGGACTGTTTTTCCCCGGAGCAAATTATCGCCATGCTGAGCAAGATTGCCGGCGTAATGAAACCCGGTGCCAAACTCTGCATTATGGAACTGTTCTGGGATGCGCAGAAATTTGAAGCGGCCTCATTTAGCCTGAATGCGTCTTCGCTTTATTTTACCTGTATGGCGAACGGCAACAGTCGTTTCTACAGCGTAGAGAAGTTTTATCACTATCTGAAACAGGCAGGTTTTCAGGTAGATGAACGCCACGATAACCTGGGTATTGGGCATACTTTATTGATATGCCAGAAGAAAAAATAACAAACAACTGGAATAACCGATTTATCGCGGACGCGCGTTGATGAAATTTGCATTAAACATTACCGACTGGCAGGCAAAAGCTCCAGGATTAAGCGAAGCGGCACAGTGGCATGAATGGTCACGGCTTTCGCACACCATCGATCCAGCCTCGCCACAGGGAAAGCTCAGTGAATTACCGATGATGACCGCTCGCCGCCTCAGTTCGGGTAGCAAGCTGGCCGTCGAGTGCGGGCTGGCAATGCTCCGTCGTCATGCGATCGATGCCGTCCTCTATACCAGTCGTCACGGTGAACTGGAACGTAACTACCGCATCCTGCACGCATTGGCGACAGAGCAGCCAATCTCTCCGACCGATTTCGCCCTGTCCGTGCATAACTCCGCCGTCGGCAACCTGACCATCGCCGCAAAAAACCCGATCGTCTCCTCCTCGCTCTCAGCAGGCAAAGACACGTTCCAGCAAGGATTATGCGAAGTGATGGGCCTGCTACAGGCGGGATATCAGCGGGTGTTAATGGTCGATTTCGATGGTTTCCTGCCTGAGTTTTATCACCCGCAGCTGCCTGCTGACATGCCGACCTGGCCATTTGCCGTCGCGTTGGTTATTGAACCAGGTAGTCAGTGGCGGTGTGAAACCCGCCCATACCGCGACCACGGCGAGTCCACGTTGCCGCAAAGCCTGCTGTTTTTACAACATTATCTGCGAGATACCCCGGCGTTTACGCTGACGGGTGAACGCGTACAGTGGCAATGGAGTCAGGGGTGAGCGCGGTGTTCCAGCCCCTTAACCGGGCATGGCGACTGGTGATGACCGGTTTATGCTTCGCCCTGTTTGGCATCGGCGGACTGCTCCTTTCCACTATCTGGTTTAACGTATTGTTAATCACAGTATGGAATAATTCCATACGTCGGCGCATTGCCAGACGCAGCATAGCCGCCAGTTTTCGTCTCTTTTTAACGGTGACGAAGGGGCTTGGCGTGCTGGATTACCACATTGAAGGGCGTGACGTTTTGCTCAAGGAACGAGGATGTCTGGTCGTCGCCAACCATCCGACGCTCATCGACTATGTGCTACTGGCTTCGGTCATGGCAGAAACAGACTGTCTGGTGAAAAGCGCGCTCCTGAAGAATCCGTTCCTCGGCGGCGTAGTCCGGGCGGCGGATTATCTGATTAACAGCCAGGCTGATGCACTGTTGCCCGCCTGCCAGCAGCGGCTGGAACAAGGCAACACAATATTGATTTTCCCCGAGGGGACACGCACGCGTCCCGGTGAGGAAATGACGCTCCAGCGTGGTGCGGCAAATATCGCCGTGCGCTGCCACAGCGACTTACGCATAGTCACGATTAACTGCAGCGAGCAAATGCTTGATAAGCAAAGCAAATGGTATGACATTCCACCGGCTAAACCCGTATTTACCATATCCGTCCGCGCACGGGTAAAAATCGACCAATTTTACGATGCAAATTCACAAGAACCGGCGCTGGCCGCAAGGCAGTTGAACCGGCATCTTTTGCTTCAATTACAACCAGGTACGTTACCTCTTTCAGGAATTAATGATGCAAGCGCTTTATCTTGAAATCAAAAATCTCATTATAACGACATTGAATCTCGACGAACTTACTGCTGACGATATTGAAACCGACGCAGCGCTGTTTGGCGATGGCTTAGGGCTGGACTCCATCGACGCCCTGGAGTTAGGCCTGGCGGTGAAAAATGAGTATGGCGTGGTTCTCTCGGCTGAGAGCGAAGAGATGCGCCAGCACTTCTTCTCCGTCGCCACGCTGGCATCTTTCATTCACGCGCAACGTGCCTGAGGAAAGTCCGTTATGACTGAACAAAAAGCCATTTACGAAGAAGTCTCCGCGCTGCTGGTTAAGCTGTTTGAAGTCGACCCACAGGACATTAAGCCCGAGGCGCGCCTGTACGACGATCTGGAACTGGACAGCATTGACGCTGTTGACATGATCGTGCATCTGCAAAAGAAAACCGGCAAGAAAATCAAGCCGGAGGAATTTAAAGCGGTGCGGACAGTGCAGGATGTCGTCGATGCGGTAGAACGCCTGCTCAAAGAAGCATAACGCATCGTGTCGGGCGCGCGTTCGCTGCCAGTCGTACAACTGCTGACAGGCTTACTGCTGTTGGCCTGGCCATTTTTAATCTGGTTTGGCCTGACACATAACGGCCTGCACTGGCTGCTACCGCTGATGGCATTGCTGCTGTTTGTACGCTTTCGCCAGACCCGGCGACAGGCGGGACCGTTGCGCGTCGTGACGCAGATAGTGGCGGTAGCGGGCATCACGCTTTGCGTTACCAGCTATCTGCTCAAAACGCACCAGTTGCTGCTGTTTTATCCGGTGGTGGTCAACGGGGTCATGCTGGCAGTCTTTGGTGGCTCACTCTGGTCTACCATGCCGGTTGTCGAACGCCTGGCACGGCTGCGCGATCCCAATCTACCCGCAGCAGGTGTGCGCTACACGCGCCGCGTCACGCAAATCTGGTGTGCCTTTTTCATCCTCAATGGCAGCATTGCACTCGGTACCGCGCTGTATGGCGATATGTCCCTGTGGACGGTGTGGAATGGCATGCTCTCCTACCTGCTGATGGGAACGCTGATGGCAGGAGAGTGGCTGGTGCGCCGCCAGGTGATAAAACGAGATAACCCATGAAGCAGCCCCTTCCACTCTCTGAGTGGCTCAGCGCTCCACGTCCATCCGACGTACCCGTTGCGTGGTTAGAAGACGCGACCTGGACACTCGGCCATCTACGCCACGATGTTGCCCTGTTGATAACGTACCTGCAGCAGCAGGAGGGTGAACGCTGGGCACTGTGCTTTGAGGACAGCTATCTGTTTATCGTGGCACTGCTGGCAACGCTCCATGCTGGCAAAACGCCGGTGATCCCGGGCCATTGTCGCGTTTCATTATTGAACGAGCAGCATGCGCTGTTTGACGGCGTATTGAGCGATAAACCGCTGAACTGGCAGGGTCCGCTACAGGTTGTCCAGTCTGCCATGACGGCCGCCACAGACGACGTGACGTTCCCCCCCATCCGCAGCGACACCTTTGTGGAACTCTTCACCTCCGGCTCTACCGGCCAGCCGAAGCGGGTCGTTAAACCGATCGGGCGTCTCGATAACGAAGCGGCGTTGCTCGCCGCGCGCTTTGCCGACCGTTTAACAGGTTGTCGGGTGGTGGCATCAGTGTTGCCACAGCATCTGTACGGCCTGACATTTCGTATCTTCCTGCCGATGTCCTTGGGCTTGCCGCTACACGCGGCAATGCTCTGGTACGCCGAACAACTGGCGGCGTTGGGCCATGAGCATCAGTATGTGTTTATCAGCAGCCCGGCGTTTCTGAAACGCCTCGACCACCAGCTTGCCGCGCCGCCGGTCCGGATGGTTCTGTCAGCGGGCGGTATGCTGCCCTGGCAGGACGTCACGCAGACAGCAGACTGGCTAAACGTCTGGCCTGATGAGATCTACGGTAGCACTGAAACCGGCATCCTCGCCTGGCGTTATCGCCAGCAGGATGATGTAGCATGGCAGCCCTTCCCCGACATCAGATTCCGGTCAGAAAATGATGCGTTTCGCGTATTTTCCCCGCTGATTGCTGCTGATGATGGCCTGTTGCTCGACGATATTCTGCATTTTGCAGAAAACGGTCAGTTCCGCCTGATGGGACGGCGGGGCCGGGTGGTCAAAATTGAAGAAAAGCGTATTTCGCTAAGCGAAGTAGAGCGCCGTCTGCTGGCACTGGACGGCATTTGCGACGTTGCTGCTATGCCTGTCTCACGCGGCGGACGCCAGGGCGTTGGCGTCCTGCTGGTTCTGGATAACGAAACGCGTCAACGCTGGTATCAGCGCGGAGGAAAACCACAAGAGCTGAGCTGGCGGCGCGCGCTGCGCCCATGGCTGGAGCCGGTTGCTGTTCCCCGCTACTGGCGGGTGATTGACGAAATCCCGGTGAACAGTATGAACAAGCGTGTCTATGCGCAATTACAGGAGTTATTCCATGAAACCCCATGAAATTGAGCGTCATCAGGCACAACCTCAGCAGGTGGAGATTGTTTTGCATCTCGACCCTTCTCTATTCTGGTTCTGCGGACATTTTACCGTGCAGCCACTGCTGCCCGGCGTGGCACAGATCGACTGGGTAATGCACTACGCCACCACGCTGCTCGCCCCCGGCTGGCGCTTTCACAGCATTCAGAACGTGAAATTTCAGGCTCCGCTGTTACCGGAAAACACCGTCACGCTAGCCCTGGACTGGCAAGAAGAGCGCCAGATACTGACCTTCAGCTACCAGCGCCACGACGGCGAAGCGCGCCATACCGCCAGCAGCGGGAAGATCCGGTTATGCCGTTAACGTTTTCTCCCTGCGTGCTGATCCCCTGCTACAACCATGGCGCAATGATGGCCAGCGTGCTGGCGCGGCTTCAGCCGTTCGGCCTGCCCTGCATTGTGGTGGACGACGGCAGCGACGACGCCACGCGGGATGAACTGGCCCGCCTGGCAGCAGAAGATAAAAATCTGACCTTAATTCGCCTGCCGATTAACTCGGGCAAAGGTGCGGCGACGATCTGCGGCATGCAGGCGGCGGCAGAGGCCGGATTCAGCCACGCGGTGCAGGTAGACGCCGACGGGCAGCATGCCATTGAAGATATCCCGAAGCTGCTTGCACTGGCGGAGCTTCACCCAACAGCGTTGATTTCCGGGCAGCCTATTTATGACGACTCAATTCCCCGCTCGCGCCTGTACGGACGCTGGGTGACCCACGTCTGGGTGTGGATTGAAACGCTCTCGCTCCAGCTCAAAGACAGCATGTGCGGCTTTCGGGTTTATCCGGTAGCACCGACGCTACAGCTGGCGCAGCGCGTGACGCTCGGCAAGCGAATGGATTTTGATACCGAAGTGATGGTGCGCCTCTACTGGCAAGGTAACACCAGCTATTTTGTCCCCACCCGCGTCACCTATCCGCTGGACGGGCTATCGCATTTCGATGCCCTCAAAGACAACCTGCGCATTTCACGGATGCACACGCGCCTGTTTTTTGGCATGTTGCCGCGCATCCCGTCGCTGCTTTTTCGCCGCGCATCGCCACACTGGGCGCGCCAGCAGGAAGTAAAGGGATTATGGGGGATGCGCCTGATGCTACTGGTGTGGCGATTACTCGGGCGCAAAGCATTCTCCCTGCTGCTCTACCCGGTGGTCGGCGTTTACTGGCTGACGGCAACCACCGCCCGCAAAGCCTCCCAACGCTGGATTGCTCGCGTGCGTGAACAGCTAACCGCACGCCAGATGCCGCTGCCGCCATCGCTCACCAGCTATCAGCACTTCCTGCGTTTTGGCGATGCGATGCTCGATAAAATTGCCAGCTGGCGCGGCGAACTGCGGTTAGGCCGCGATGTGGTCTTTGCTCCGGGCGCTGAAGAGACGCTCAACGTTAGCTCACCGCGCGGCAAGCTACTGCTGGCCTCGCATCTGGGCGATGTTGAAGCCTGTCGCGCGCTGGCGCAATTACAGGGCAGCAAAACCATCAACGCGCTGGTGTTCAGCGACAATGCCCAGCGCTTTAAGCAAATTATGCAAGAGATGGCCCCGCAGGCCGGGCTGAATCTGCTGCCGGTAACCGATATTGGCCCGGATACTGCGATCCTGCTTAAAGAGAAGCTGGATCGCGGCGAGTGGATTGCCATCGTCGGCGATCGTATTGCAGTCAATCCGCAACGCGGCGGCGAATGGCGCGTCTGCTGGAGCCGTTTTATGGGGCAAGCGGCCCCCTTCCCGCAGGGTCCGTTTATCCTCGCCGCTATTTTACGCTGCCCGGTGGATCTGATTTTCGCCCTGCGCCAGCAGGGGAAACTGCGTATTCACTGCGAGCCTTTCGCCGACCCGCTACTGTTGCCGCGCGCCGACCGGCAAAACGCATTACAGCAAGCCATCGATCGCTACGCCGAACGTCTGGAACACTACGCGCTACAGTCGCCGCTCGACTGGTTTAACTTTTTCGATTTCTGGCAGTTGCCGGATACCAAAAACAAGGAGTAAGGGTGCTTAACGATCCCCGCTTTACGGCTGAAGTCGAGCTGACCATTCCGTTCCACGACGTCGATATGATGGGCGTGGCGTGGCACGGCAACTATTTCCGCTATTTCGAAATTGCCCGCGAGGCGCTGCTGAATCAGTTCGATTATGGCTATCGGCAGATGAAAGAATCGGGCTATCTGTGGCCGGTGGTCGATACCCGCGTGAAGTACCGCCACGCGCTGACCTTTGAGCAGCGCATTCGCGTACGCGCCCGCCTTGAGGAGTTCGAAAACCGTCTGCGCATTGGTTACGAAATTTTCGATGCCGAAACCGGCAAACGCGCGACTACCGGCTATACCATCCAGGTGGCGGTAGAAGAGAACAGCCGCGAACTGTGCTTCGTCAGCCCGGCTATCCTGTTCGAACGTATGGGGGTCACGCCATGAGATTTTTACCGCTGCTGGCGCTGCTTATCAGCCCATGGGTCAGCGCTCTGACGCTGGATGATCTGCAACAGCGCTTTACCGAACAGCCGGTGGTCCGCGCTCACTTCGATCAAACCCGCACCATTAAGGATCTGCCGCAGCCGCTACGATCGCAGGGTAACATGTTGATCGCACGTGACCAGGGATTGCTGTGGGACCAAACGTCCCCGTTCCCGATGCAGCTGCTGCTCGATGACAAACGGATGGTACAGGTGATCAACGGCCAGCCGCCGCAAACCCTCACCGCTGAGAACAACCCGCAGATGTTCCAGTTCAACCATCTGCTGCGCGCGCTGTTCCAGGCGGATCGTAACGTGCTGGAACAGAACTTCCGCGTGGAGTTTGCTGACAAAGGCGAAGGCCGCTGGACGCTGCGCCTGAAGCCGATCACCACGCCGCTGGATAAGATTTTCGCAACCATCGATTTAGCCGGAAAAACCTATCTGGAAAGTATTCAACTGAACGATAAGCAGGGCGATCGCACCGATATCGCCCTTTCCCAACACCAACTGACGCCCGCACAGCTGACCGATGACGAACGCCAACGCTTTGCCGCCCAGTAAACGTCCCGCGCTGCTGTGGGGAATCGCCTGCCTGATCCTATTGGGCGTGTTGCTGACGCTGTTGCCTCAGGCACGGCTTAACAGCAGCGTGCTGGCAATGCTGCCCAAGCAGACGTTGGGGGCGATCCCGCCGAGCCTCAACGACGGCTTTATGCAGCGCCTTGACCGGCAACTGGTCTGGCTGGTAAGCCCCGGGAAAAAAGCCGACCCGCAGGTTGCCCGCAGCTGGCTGTCGCTATTACAGAAATCGCAGGCGCTGGCTGAGGTCAAAGGCCCGATGGACGCCGACAGCCAGCAGGCATGGGGCGCTTTCTTCTGGCAGCACCGCAACGGCCTGATCGATAGCGACACCCGCGCACGCCTGCAAAACGGCGGCGAGGCGCAGGCGCAGTGGATTCTTTCCCAACTCTACTCGGCCTTCTCCGGCGTGAGCGGCAAAGAGCTGCAAAACGACCCGCTGATGCTGATGCGCGGCTCGCAGTTGGCAATGGCCAAAAACGGCCAGCGCCTGCGGCTGATGGACGGCTGGCTGGTGGCCCAGGATGAACAGGGCAACTACTGGTACCTGCTGCATGGCGAGCTGGCCGGTTCGTCGTTTGATATGCAGCAGACGCACCAGCTGGTCACCACGCTGAATACGCTGGAAGGTGAACTCAAGGCGCAATATCCGCAGGCGCAGCTGTTGTCTCGCGGGACCATGTTCTACAGCGATTACGCCAGCCAGCAGGCAAAGCGGGATGTTTCGACCCTCGGTGTCGCCACCCTGCTTGGGGTGATTTTGCTGATTGTGGCGGTGTTCCGTTCCCTGCGCCCGCTGCTGCTGTGTCTGATTTCGATCGGCATTGGCGCGCTGGCAGGCACCGTCATCACGTTGCTGATTTTTGGCGAGCTGCACCTGATGACGCTGGTGATGAGCATGAGCATCATCGGGATCTCCGCCGACTACACGCTCTACTATCTGACCGAGCGGATGGTGCACGGCGCAGAAACCTCACCGTGGCAAAGCCTCAGCAAAGTGCGCAATGCCCTGCTGCTGGCGCTGCTTACCACCGTGGCGGCGTATTTGATTATGATCCTCGCGCCCTTCCCCGGCATTCGTCAGATGGCGGTATTCGCGGCGGTAGGCCTGAGCGCTTCCTGCCTGACGGTGATTTTCTGGCACCCGTGGCTGTGTCGTGGGCTACCGGTGCGCCCGGTTCCGGCGATGGTACTGATGCTACGCTGGCTTGCGGCCTGGCGACGCAATAAAAAGCTTTCTGTCGGCTTGCCGGTGGCGCTGGCCCTGTTCTCGCTGGCGGGTCTTGCCACACTGCGCGTGGACGATGATATCTCGCAGCTTCAGGCGCTGCCGCAGGATATTTTGGCACAGGAAAAAGCGATTACCGCGCTGACCGGGCAGAGTGTCGATCAGAAGTGGTTTGTGGTGTACGGCCAATCTGCACAGCAAACGCTGGAGCGGCTGGAAGCCTTTACTGCTGCGCTGGAGCAGGCGAAAAAAGAGGGATGGCTTGGCGGGTATCGCACTATTCCGCTGAATTCACTCGCCCGCCAGCAACAGGATCTCAGCCTGCTGAAAAACGCTGCGCCAGCCGTAATCAAAGCCCTGAACAACGCCGGGCTGGCGACGGTAAACCCCGATCTTAACGCCATGCCGGTAACGATCGATGCCTGGCTTGCCAGCCCGGCCAGCGAAGGCTGGCGGCTGCTGTGGCTGACCCTGGCCAATGGCGAAAGCGGCGTGCTGGTACCGGTTGAAGGGGTGAAAAACAGTGCTGCATTAAGCACTCTCAGCACGAAATACTCCGGTGTCGCGTGGGTGGATCGTAAAAGCAGCTTCGACGAACTGTTCGCGCTGTATCGCCATATTTTGACCGGCCTGCTATTGGTTGCGCTGGCAGTGATTGCCTGCGGCGCGATGGTGCGACTTGGCTGGCGCAAAGGGCTAATCAGTCTCGTGCCATCGGTATTATCGCTGGGCTGCGGTCTGGCAGTGCTGGCGCTCAGCGGCCATGCAGTCAATTTGTTCTCGCTGCTGGCGCTGGTGCTGGTACTCGGCATCGGCATTAACTACACGCTGTTTTTCAGCAATCCGCGCGGCACACCGTTAACCTCATTTTTAGCGATTACGCTGGCGATGCTGACCACGCTGCTGACCCTCGGCATGCTGGTTTTCAGTGCCACCCAGGCTATCAGCAGCTTTGGTATCGTGCTGGTGAGCGGCATTTTCACCGCCTTCCTGCTGTCACCGCTGGCGATGCCAGTGAAAAAGAGAAAAAAAGACGATGAGTAAACTGATATTTCGTTGGTTGAGTGGGCTTTTGCCGGATGGCGGCGTTGCCTTATCCGGCCTACGTCAGCACATCAATTGTAGGCCGGATAAGCGCAGCGCCATCCGGCGGGGCCTGCTTGTCGCCACGCTGATGCTGGCCGGTTGCAGCCACTCACAGCCCGAACAAGAAGGCCGACCACAGGCGTGGCTGGAGCCGGGCGCACGCGTGACGCTACCCGCGCCGGGGATCTCTCCGGCGGTCAGTTCCCAGCAGCTCCTCACCGGCAGCTTTAACGGCAAAACCCAGTCGCTGCTGGTGATGCTTAACGCCGATGATAAAAAACTCACCCTGGCAGGCCTCTCCTCTGTCGGTATCCGCCTGTTCCTCGTCACTTACGATGAAAAAGGGCTGCATGCCGAACAGTCGATCGTGGTGCCGCAGCTGCCGCCCGCCAGCCAGGTTCTGGCCGACGTGATGCTCAGCCACTGGCCGATTAGCGCCTGGCAGCCGCAGCTGCCGAAGGGCTGGACGCTCACCGATATCGGCGACAAGCGCGAACTGCGCAACGCCCGCGGCAAGCTGGTCACAGAAATCACCTACCTGAACCGCAAAGGTAAGCGCGAGCCCATCAGCATCGAACAGCACGTGTTTAAATACCACATCACCATTCAATATCTGGGTGACTGAGATGATCTACATTTCTGCGGTTGGCATGATTAACGCGTTGGGCAACAACCTCGATGAGATTGCCGCCAACCTGACGCGCGGCGTGGCCCCCGGTATGCGCCCGCGCACCGGCTGGCTTCAGGGCCATCCGCATGCGGTGTTAGCCGGCGTTGACGGTGAACTGCCGACGATCCCCGATGAATTTAGCGCTCACCGTTCGCGCAATAATCAGCTGCTGCTGGCGGCGCTCGCGCAAATCCAGCCGCAGGTAGATGACGCCATTGCGCAGTTTGGTCGCGACCGCGTTGCCGTGGTGCTCGGCACCAGCACCTCCGGGCTGGACGAAGGCGACGTGCATGTTGATCTCACGCTCAACGGCAAAGCGAGCAGCGCCTGGCAGTACCCGCAGCAGGAGCTGGGCGACCCGTCGCGCTTTCTCAGCCACTGGCTGGCATTGGACGGCCCGGCGTTTACACTCTCTACCGCCTGCTCCTCCAGCGCCCGCGCGATCATGAGCGGACGCCGCCTGATTGAATCCGGGCTGGCGGACGTGGCGATTGTCGGCGGTGCGGACACGCTAAGCCGGATGCCAATCAACGGTTTCCATAGCCTGGAATCACTCTCGCCAACGTTATGCCAGCCATTTGGTCGCGACCGCGGCGGGATTACCATCGGCGAAGGCGCGGCGCTGATGCTGCTGACCCGCGAACCGCAGCCGATTGCGCTGCTGGGCGTCGGCGAATCCAGCGATGCGTACCATATTTCGGCCCCGCATCCGCAGGGCGAAGGGGCGATTCGCGCCATTACGCAGGCGCTTAACGACGCGGGGATGACGCCAGAGCAGGTGGGCTACATCAATCTGCACGGCACCGCCACGCCGCTGAACGACAAAATTGAGGCTAACGTAGTGAACACGCTATTTGGCGAAAGCGTCCCGTGCAGTTCGACTAAACATCTGACCGGACACACGCTGGGTGCTGCGGGGATCACCGAAGCTGCCATCAGTATGCTGATTTTACAGCGCGACCTGCCGCTGCCGCCGCAGGATTTTGGCTCCTCGCCACGCGATGAAACGCTGCCTGCTTGTGGGATCATCGAACAAATGCAGCCGCTACCGCGCCCGGTCATCCTGTCAAACTCCTTTGCCTTTGGCGGCAATAACGCCAGTATCCTGCTAGGGAGAAATTCATGAGCCGCTATTTAGCACCCGGCGACTATCTGCCGCACGACGCGCCGATGCTACTGCTTGAAGAAGTGGTCAGCGTGACAGACGACTCCGCCACCTGCCGCGTCATGGTATCGCCCGACGGCGTACTGGCTCCGTTTCTCGATGGCGAGGGCAATCTACCCGGTTGGTTCGCCCTTGAACTAATGGCGCAAACCGTTGGCGTCTGGTCCGGCTGGCACCGTCATCAGGCGGGTCAGGCCAGTATCTCGCTGGGCATGGTGCTCGGCGCACGTGAATTAGTCTGCGCGGCGGGAATATTGCCAGGTGGCCTGACGCTGGATATTAGCGTCACACTACTGATGCAAGATGCACGTTTTGGCAGCTTTGAATGCGCCATTCAGGCCGGTGAAGAGATGCTGGCAAGCGGTCGCGTCAACACCTTCCAGCCGACAGCGGAAGAACTTAACACCCTATTTCAACAAGGAGCGTCCGCATGAGTCGTTCAGTTTTGGTTACCGGCGCCAGCAAGGGCATTGGTCGCGCCATCGCCCGCCAGCTGGCGGCGGACGGCTTTGTGGTCGGCGTGCACTATCATCGCGATGCGCAAGGTGCCCAGGAGACGTTGGATGCAATCCTCGCTGCTGGCGGCACGGGGCGTCTGCTGGCCTTTGACGTCGCCAACCGCGAGCAGTGCCGTGAAGTGCTGGAGCAAGATAACGACGCGCACGGTGCGTGGTACGGCATCGTCAGCAACGCCGGCATTACCCGCGATGCGGCCTTCCCGGCGCTCAGCGACAACGACTGGGATGCGGTGATCCACACCAACCTCGACAGCTTCTATAACGTTATCCAGCCGTGCATGATGCCGATGATTAGCGCCCGCTTGGGTGGGCGCATCATTACCTTATCGTCGGTTTCCGGCGTGATGGGCAATCGCGGTCAGGTCAACTACAGCGCCGCCAAGGCGGGGATTATTGGAGCGACAAAAGCGCTGGCGATTGAGCTGGCAAAACGCAAAATTACCGTCAACTGCATTGCGCCGGGGCTGATTGATACCGGGATGATCGAAATGGAAGAGGCCGCACTGAAAGAGGCGATGTCGATGATCCCGATGAAACGGATGGGCCAGGCCGATGAAGTGGCCGGGCTTGCCAGCTATTTAATGTCGGATATCGCGGGTTACGTCACCCGCCAGGTGATTTCTATCAATGGAGGGATGCTATGACACGTCGCGTGGTCATTACAGGGATGGGCGGCGTCACCGCCTTTGGGGAAAACTGGCAGGATGTCTCCGCCAGGCTACTGGCGTATGAAAACGCGGTGCGCAAAATGCCGGAGTGGCAGGTTTATGACGGGCTGCATACGCTGCTTGGCGCGCCTGTCGACGACTTTACCCTGCCGGAACACTACACCCGCAAGCGTATTCGCGCCATGGGTCGCGTGTCGCTGATGTCCACCCGCGCGACCGAACTGGCGCTGGAGCAGGCCGGGCTGATTGGCGATGCGGTGCTGACCAACGGTGAAACCGGGATTGCCTACGGCTCGTCAACCGGCAGCACCGGTCCGGTGAGCGAGTTCGCCACCATGCTGACCGAGAAGCACACCAACAATATTACCGGCACCACCTACGTGCAGATGATGCCGCACACTACCGCCGTCAACACCGGGCTATTTTTCGGCCTGCGTGGGCGAGTGATCCCCACCTCCAGCGCCTGCACTTCCGGCAGCCAGGCGATTGGCTACGCATGGGAAGCGATTCGTCACGGCTACCAAACGGTGATGGTCGCAGGCGGCGCGGAAGAGCTGTGTCCGTCGGAAGCGGCGGTGTTTGATACCCTGTTCGCCACCAGCCAGCGCAACGATGAACCAAAAACCACGCCCTCGCCGTTTGATGAACATCGCGACGGGCTGGTAATTGGCGAAGGCGCAGGCACGTTGATTCTGGAAGAGCTTGAGCACGCCAAAGCGCGCGGCGCGACAATTTACGGTGAGATTATCGGTTTTGCCACCAACTGCGATGCGGCGCATATCACCCAGCCGCAGCGCGAGACGATGCAGATTTGCATGGAGCAGTCGCTGAAAATGGCGGGCTTACGCGCGCGGGATATCGGTTATATTTCAGCCCACGGCACGGCGACCGATCGAGGTGATATTGCAGAAAGTCAGGCAACCGCCGCCATTTACGGTGATAATGTGCCGCTGTCCTCGCTCAAAAGTTATTTTGGCCATACCCTTGGCGCCTGTGGGGCGCTGGAAGCCTGGATGAGTTTGCAAATGATGCGCGAAGGCTGGTTTGCGCCTACGCTAAATTTAAGCCAGCCTGATGCCAACTGTGGCGCGCTGGATTACATTATGGGTGAAGCCCGCAAGATTGATTGTGAGTTCCTGCAGAGCAATAACTTTGCGTTTGGCGGCATAAATACTTCTATTATCATCAAACGTTGGCCCTGATATGTACCGGATCGTTGTTGGGAAAGTTTCTGTTTTAAGCGCTGGCGCCCTGCCTCGCGCGTTGTATGAACAGGCGCCGCAAGGTGCGCGCCGCACGCGCTGGCTGGCTGGCCGCGTGCTGCTTTCCCATGCCTTGTCGCCACTGCCTGACATTGTCTATGGTGAGCAAGGAAAACCGGCATTCTCAGGCGACACGCCGCTGTGGTTTAATCTCAGCCACAGCGGGGATGACATCGCCCTGCTGCTCAGTGATGAAGGGGAAGTCGGCTGCGATATTGAAGTCGTGCGCCCCCGTGATAACTGGCAAACGCTGGCAAATACGGTATTCAGCCAGGGGGAACATGCTGAGGTAGAAGCGGAACATCCGGACCAACAACTGGCCGCATTCTGGCGCATCTGGACGCGCAAGGAAGCCATCATTAAACAGCGTGGCGGCAGCGCCTGGCAAATTGTCAGCGTCGACAGCACCACCCTGACGTCCTCACTCTCTGTCAGTCAGTGCCAGCTCGATACCCTGAGCCTGGCCGTGTGTACGCCAACGCCGTTTACATTGACTGCCGACGCCGTGCAGAGACTGGATACCTTAGCGTAAATTTTCCGGGAAGTTATCCGGCAATTCGCTGGCAGCACAGGCAATAACGCTGTCATTATTCGCCCCGCAGTCACGCACGAAGGTAATGGTCGCGAACTCATCAATCACCTCGGTTGGATACGCCGGGCCCGCATCACGATACGACATCATCAGCGGAATATGGTCATTCTGGAAGCAGACCGTTTTCTCCGGATTGTTGATCACCCAGCGTGGAAAGAAGATGGTGCCGTGGAAAAGTTTGTCACCCAGATTTACGATCAAGCTGACGTCGGTTCCGGTCGGTTCGGTCCATGAAATTTTATAAACGCTCTCCCCAACTCGCACAATGTACGCCCGCTGATCTTTCACCCAACGGTTAGCCACAATACCGCTGTGAATACGGTAATCCAGCGTGGTGTCATTTTTCACGTAGATCTCGTAATTCCAGCCATTATCGTAGGTATAGACCAGATGTTTGCCGACAAACCCGCTCAAATCATGTTTATCAAAAGCGCTCATATGCGTTCTCCTCTCAGTTGATGGGGCGATCTTAACGCTTCAAAAATTGGATGAATAACGCTATGTTTACATCATATTCATTCAATTTTTAGATGAGTTATGCATAAGACAACCCTGGAGCAGTGGGCCCTGCTGGAAAAAGTGGTGGAGCTGGGTAGCTTTACTAAAGCAGCGGAAGAGACCAACCGTAGTCAGTCTTCGGTGAGCTACAATCTGGCGCTGTTACAGGAACGGCTCGGCGTGACGCTACTGACGCCGGAAGGCCGCAGAGCGGTATTAACTCCGGCAGGCGAGGTACTGCTCAATCAGGTCAAACCGCTATTGAAGGCTTTTTCATGGGTGGAAACCCGGGCGGCGACTTTACGCAATGGCACGCGAACACGACTGGATTTGATGGTAGATAGCATCTTCCCACGCAAACGCCTGTTCGCGATCCTCAAGCAGTTCCAGCAGGCGTGGCCGCAGACGCAGGTGCGTCTGACTGAAGTGCTGGAGAATGCTGACGATCGGCTGGCGGCACATGCCGATGCGGACGTGATGGTTCTGACCCGGCGTCAGGATGTCACCGGACGCGGTGAATGGTTGATGAATATTGATTTTGTGGCCGTTGCCCACCGCGATCACCCGCTCTGCACGCAGGATACGCCGCTGGATGAAGACGCCTTACGCGCCTGGCCGCTGATACGTATTGCCGATCGCGACAACCCACAGCAAGCGGTTCGCGATGCCTGGACCTTCTCTACCATTGATGCCGCTATTGATGCGGTATTGTATCAGGTCGGTTACGGCTGGTTGCCCGAGGAGCGCATTCAAGCGCAGCTTGATCAGGGGCTATTACGTCCGTTGCCGTTAAGTCACGGCGCTCGCCGTGCCACACCGTTGCATCTGATCGTCAAAGAGACGCTCGCGCCGCTGGATGAGCAGGTAAGCACCCTGCTGCGTTTATTGCGAGCTCATTAACCTTTTCCCCAGATGCCGCACGTGTGTTACAAAATACGCTATTTCCG
The DNA here is from genome assembly GCF_024809055.1 of Citrobacter sp. JUb117. Lineage (NCBI taxonomy): Bacteria > Pseudomonadati > Pseudomonadota > Gammaproteobacteria > Enterobacterales > Enterobacteriaceae > Citrobacter > Citrobacter sp. JUb117. The sequence continues at coordinate 267,678 of NZ_JANUFB010000006.1, read as the reverse complement.
CATGCCCTGTACGCCACATAAAAGGTTAACTTTAGATGCAACGAGTCACCATTACTCTCGATGACGATTTACTGGAAACGCTGGACAGCCTGAGCCAGCGCCGGGGTTATAACAACCGTTCCGAAGCCATCCGCGACATTTTGCGCGGCGCGCTGTCCCAGGAAAGCACGCAAGAACACGGCACCCAGGGCTTCGCGGTGCTCTCCTATGTTTATGAACATGAGAAGCGTGACTTAGCCAGCCGTATTGTCTCGACCCAGCATCACCACCACGATTTGTCGGTCGCCACGCTGCATGTCCACATCAACCATGACGACTGCCTGGAAATCGCCGTGCTAAAAGGGGACATGGGTGACGTTCAGCATTTTGCCGATGACGTTATCTCCCAACGCGGCGTGCGCCACGGTCATTTGCAGTGCCTGCCGAAAGAAGAGTGACGTCTATTACGTTGCCGGCCACGACTACATCAGATGACGCGTAATATTAAAACGTTATACGGTTTACCTTCACCGTCACTCCCCGGACACTAAATCCTGCGCACACGCCCAGGCGCTCGACCATGCCCACTGGAAGTTATAACCACCCAGCCAGCCGGTGACGTCCATCACTTCGCCAATGAAATAAAGGCCCGGTACTTTGCGGGCTTCCATGGTCCGTGAAGACAATTCGTTGGTGTCTACTCCGCCCAGCGTCACCTCTGCCGTGCGATACCCTTCCGTGCCGTTTGGCTGCACGCGCCATTCGGTCAGCGTTTCCACCAGCGCTTGCTGATCGCGTAGGTTAAGCTGCTTCAACGTCACGTCCGGGATTTGCCCCAACTGCTGCAAACACTCCACCAGTCGCTTCGGTAATTGCATCGCCAGCGTGTTCTTCAGACTCTGATTGGGATGCGCGCTGCGCTGTTCATCAAGGAAGCTTTCGAGGTCAACATCTGGCAACAAATTAATGCTGACAAATTCACCCGGCTGCCAAAAACTCGAAATTTGTAAAACGGCCGGGCCTGACAGCCCACGGTGCGTAAAGAGCAGGTTTTCACGAAATACGGTGCCGTCCTCGGCGGTAATGACAGAGGGAACAGACACGCCGGAGAGCACCTGAAGCTGGTCAAGCAGCGGCTTATGCAGCGTAAAAGGCACCAGACCCGCACGCGTTGGCAGCACATTCAGGCCAAACTGTTCGGCAATTTTATAACCAAATGGCGTCGCACCCAGACCCGGCATAGAAAGCCCACCGCTGGCAATCACCAGTTTCGTCGCACCAACGGTTGCGCCGTTGAGCTCCAGCGTAAAGCCCTCATCATCCCGTGCAACGCTCAGAACTTCGCTACGTAAGCGCATCGTAACGTTACCTTTTTCGCATTCCGCTACCAGCATATCGACTATTTGCTGCGCGGAGTCGTCACAAAAAAGCTGGCCGAGCGTTTTTTCATGCCAGGCAATGCCATGTTTACCCACCAGATCGATAAAATCCCACTGGGTATAGCGCGCCAACGCTGACTTACAGAAATGAGGGTTTTGACTCAAATAAGCCGCAGGCTCAACATAAAGATTGGTAAAGTTACAGCGCCCCCCGCCAGACATGAGGATCTTGCGCCCGGGCTTTTTACCATTATCAATAAGCAGTACTCGACTTCCTGCTTGTCCTGCCTGCGCGGCACAGAACATACCCGCTGCGCCAGCGCCTATAATAACGGTATCAAACCTTTCCACGTTGCGATCCTCTCTAAAAAGCGGGCGTGAATTGTAAAGATTCCTCAGTGGCCGCACCAGCACCAAACCATCAAAAATAGGTATTTATCTGAATTCTATAAGATAATTCTTTAGTGGTGTCATACAAAGCAGGAGACAAATCAAAAAAACTCTATATTTCACTTTGCCCGCGCCGCCAAAGTCACTGATAATGCGCCGCGTTCATGTCCTCAAAATGGCGTAACGTCCTATGCTACATTTGTTTGCTGGCCTGGATTTACATACCGGGCTTTTACTCTTGCTTGCTTTGGCTTTTGTTCTGTTCTACGAAGCAATTAACGGCTTCCATGATACAGCCAATGCCGTCGCTACTGTGATCTACACCCGTGCCATGCGTTCGCAATTGGCGGTGATCATGGCTGCGGTGTTTAACTTCTTTGGTGTTTTGCTGGGCGGTCTCAGCGTAGCGTATGCCATCGTGCATATGTTGCCAACGGATCTGCTGCTCAACATGGGTTCATCACATGGCCTCGCCATGGTGTTCTCTATGCTGTTGGCGGCAATTATCTGGAACCTGGGTACCTGGTACTTTGGTTTGCCTGCATCCAGCTCCCACACGCTGATTGGCGCGATTATCGGTATTGGTTTAACCAATGCGTTGATGAACGGCACATCGGTCGTGGATGCACTTAACATCCCGAAAGTGATAGGTATTTTTGCCTCTCTTATCATCTCGCCGATTGTCGGCCTGGTGGTTGCAGGCGGCCTGATCTTTTTGCTGCGTCGCTACTGGAGCGGTACTAAAAAACGTGCCCGTATTCACCTAACGCCAGCAGAGCGTGAAAAGAAAGACGGCAAGAAAAAGCCGCCATTCTGGACGCGTATCGCACTGATCCTCTCCGCAATCGGCGTGGCGTTCTCTCATGGCGCAAACGACGGGCAGAAAGGCATTGGTCTGGTCATGCTGGTACTGATTGGCGTAGCACCTGCCGGTTTCGTGGTGAATATGAACGCTTCCGGTTACGAAATTACCCGTACCCGCGATGCCATCAATAACGTCGAAACCTTCTTCCAGCAACGTCCTGACCTGCTCAAGCAGGCGACCGGCGTAGACCAGTTGATTCCGTCACCGACGGAAACAGGTACAGCGACGACGACAGAGTTCCATTGCCACCCGGCTAATACCATTAACGCGCTGGAACGTGCGAAAGGTATGCTGGCGAATCTGGAAACCTACGACAAGTTAAGCGTTGAGCAGCGCGGACAACTGCGCCGTATTATGCTGTGCATTTCCGATACCACCGATAAGGTCGTGAAACTGCCTGGTGTAAGCAACGACGATCAGCGTCTGTTGAAGAAACTGAAAACCGACATGCTGAGCACCATTGAGTACGCTCCGGTGTGGATCATCATGGCCGTTGCGCTGGCTCTGGGCTGCGGTACGATGATTGGCTGGCGTCGCGTGGCAACCACTATCGGTGAGAAAATCGGTAAGAAAGGCATGACCTATGCTCAGGGGATGTCGGCGCAGATGACGGCCGCCGTCTCTATCGGTCTCGCCAGTTATACCGGTATGCCAGTTTCCACCACCCACGTACTCTCCTCTTCCGTTGCGGGTACGATGGTCGTTGACGGTGGCGGCTTACAGCGTAAAACAGTGACCAGCATTCTGATGGCCTGGGTCTTCACCCTGCCTGCGGCGATTATTCTTTCCGGGGGGCTGTACTGGCTCTCCCTGAAGCTTATCTAAGCGAATGCGCAATAAAAAAGCGGGCCTGCAAACAGGTCCGCTTTTTTTTACGCTGTCATCAGGTTCAGTGCCAGATAATCAGCGCAACCATACTGATTAATACCAGGCCACATAACGAACTGGTGAGAATGAACTGACCGCGCACGCGCTCACAGCGGCGAATAAACTCATCATCATGATGATCGCGATAGCGCTGAGCGTAGATATACCACACCAGACGCATCTGCTTGTTGGGTTGCCCATGCGAGGTAAAAAAGCCTCCGCCATCAACATACTGGTAAAGCAATGGATCGCAACCACGAAGTACCACTAACAGTGCGCGCAACGACGAGAAATAGCGCGCCATATTAACAATGCAAACGACACACAAAGCCCAGAATAACGCAATGGTGCTTATCATACCCCCTCCCCGGCGACCCGCCCACGGAGTTCCTCTCCGGGACTACCGCTCCCCGATACCCTACCAAACTATGCAGTGAAGAGTGCTACCGAAACCGCTCGTGTTAGTGTCACGCATCCGAGCGCCTCTCTAGATAGTGTAGGAGATTAGTTAATTTTTTTGCCAGAAGGTTAATCACTATCAATACAATTAACTGAAAAATTTGTTTAACTACTTGGCAATCAAGGTGGATTGACGGATTATTCTGGTCGCTATAATGTAAGGATAGTCCCTATAGGGTACGTCTTTACGACTGGGCTAGCCCCGCGCGTAAGGTCCGCAGGATGCGGATGACGCGGCGGCAAACGATCGCCAGAAGGCTAGTCATCGACAACTTATGGAAGGAGTAACACTATGGCTTATAAACACATTCTCATCGCGGTTGATCTTTCTCCGGAAAGCAAAGTTCTGGTTGAAAAAGCGGTCTCTATGGCGCGGCCTTACAATGCAAAAGTTTCCCTTATCCACGTTGACGTAAACTATTCCGACCTGTACACCGGGCTAATCGACGTAAATCTGGGCGACATGCAGAAACGCATTTCTGAAGAAACTCATCACGCGTTAACCGAACTGTCCACCAACGCAGGCTACCCTATCACCGAAACCCTGAGCGGTAGCGGCGATCTGGGTCAGGTTCTGGTTGATGCCATCAAAAAATACGATATGGATCTTGTCGTGTGCGGCCATCACCAGGATTTCTGGAGCAAGCTGATGTCCTCTGCGCGCCAGCTGATCAACACCGTTCACGTCGACATGTTGATTGTCCCGCTGCGAGATGACGAAGAAGCATAAAATGCTAGCTGTCGGGGGGTAACCCGCCCCGCTGTAAACATTTAAGCCTGTAAGCGCCCGCCTGTGCGGGCGTTTTTGTTTTTGTACCTTGCGTGAAAATTATTGCCTATCAGTACATCAATCCAACAAATAAATCATAATTAGTGTGATCAACTAATTGGATCGAAAACTATCTCTATAATACTCTACCCGCGCGGCATATCACCGCAGTCTATAACAAAATAAGACTTTTTCGGCGCGTTTTAGAATACGCGTTCATACTTTTCGGGATGGCTTTGAAAGGCGAAGGAATATGAATACACGAGCACCTACGGGCTTGCTGCAGCAACCTCGTCCGTTCTTCATGATCTTTTTTGTAGAATTATGGGAACGATTTGGCTATTACGGCGTTCAGGGCATCCTGGCGGTATTTTTTGTTAAACAACTCGGCTTCTCTCAGGAACAGGCGTTTATCACCTTCGGTGCGTTTGCTGCGCTGGTGTACGGCCTGATATCCATTGGTGGCTACGTTGGCGACCACCTGTTGGGCACCAAGCGCACGCTGGTTCTCGGCGCCATCGTGTTAGCCATTGGCTATTTCATGACCGGAATGTCGCTGCTGAAACCCGACCTGATTTTTATTGCGTTGGGTACCATCGCCGTAGGTAACGGGCTGTTTAAAGCTAACCCGGCAAGCTTGCTGTCAAAATGCTATCCGCCAAAAGACGCCCGACTGGACGGCGCCTTCACTCTGTTTTATATGTCGATTAACATCGGCTCCCTGCTGTCGCTGTCGCTGGCGCCGGTCATTGCCGATAAGTTTGGCTATGCGGTGACTTACAACCTGTGTGGCGCGGGACTTATCGTTGCACTGCTGGTCTATTTTGCCTGCCGTGGCATGGTGAAGGATATCGGTTCTGAGCCAGACCATAAGCCGCTGGTATTCCGCAATCTGCTGTGTGTACTGGCCGGTACCGTGGTGATGATATTCGTGTGCGCCTGGTTGATGCACAACGTGAAAGTTGCCAACCTGGTGCTGATCGTCCTGTCGATTATCGTCACCATCATCTTCTTCCGTCAGGCATTCAAACTGGATAAAACCGGGCGCAATAAGATGTTTGTGGCCTTTATCCTGATGCTGGAAGCGGTGGTGTTCTACGTGCTGTACGCGCAGATGCCGACATCACTGAACTTCTTTGCCATCAATAACGTACACCATGAAATTCTCGGTTTCGCCATCAACCCGGTGAGCTTCCAGGCATTGAACCCGTTCTGGGTGGTGCTTGCCAGCCCGGTACTGGCAGTGATTTATACCCGTCTGGGCAACAAGGGCAAAGACCTGACCATGCCGATGAAGTTCACGCTCGGTATGTTCCTGTGCTCGCTGGGCTTCCTGACCGCTGCTGCCGCGGGTATGTGGTTTGCCGATGCGCAGGGGCTGACCTCGCCGTGGTTCATTGTACTGGTATATCTTTTCCAGAGTCTGGGTGAGTTGCTGATTAGCGCCCTGGGGCTGGCCATGGTCGCCGCGCTGGTGCCGCAGCATCTGATGGGCTTTATTCTGGGGATGTGGTTCCTGACCCAGGCTGCAGCGTTCCTGATGGGTGGCTACGTGGCAACGTTCACCGCGGTACCGGAAAACATCACTGACCCGCTACAGACGCTGCCTATCTATACCAACGTCTTTAGTAAAATCGGTCTGGTCACGCTGGCCGTCACGGTAGTGATGGCGATTATGGTGCCCTGGCTGAATCGGATGATTAATACGCCGAGTACTGAACAGTAATACGCCGTGCCGGATGGCGGCTATTGCCTTATCCGGCCTACATTCATTATGCCCGATACGCCTTGCGCTATCGGGCATTTTTAGTGGTTATCCTTTGCGTGCGTCGATCCAGTCCTGCACTTCCACCACAAACGTATCCGGTGCTTTGCGATACATCTTACGCGCCAAATCCAGGATCGTGTGCTGACCAAGCGCCTCTTCCATACGCTGCTGCGCCATGTCCATCACTGAGCGCACGCCGCAAATCCCTTCACAGGCCCACTCCGGCGGATGTTCCTCAAAGACCGCTAAGCGCTGGCGGATTTCACGGCATTCGAAGATACGCTTATCGCCGTCAATGGCATTGACCACGTCCAGCATCGTGATGTGCTCGGCGGGCCTGGCGAGCTGAAAACCGCCGCCCTTTCCTTCACTGCTGCGCACCAGTCCGGCCTTCGACAGACGGGTGAAGATCTTCGCCAGATAGTCATACGGCACGCTTTGTAGCTCAGCAATTTCCCGTACGCTCATATCCCGCGCATCCCCCTTACTGTCAACCATACACATCAGGCTATGGATGCCGTACTCAACCCCGGAACTGTAGAATGCCATGTTCTTATCTCAGCCAAAATGAATCTGAGTTATTGTAACTTTTTCGGCCTGCACATACCAGATACCCAGAATTCATCCGCTCATAAATAAAATTTAATTAATTAAATATCAAATATATAAATACAATTCAACAGACAAAGAAGCGCTTTTACAGGAAATCACATTGCAATCTTTAACTACGACCAATAAAATCCGAGTAAATAATTCATAGTCACCAGTGAGAAACGCCAATGCGTAAAAAAATTCTGATCGTGGGCGCCGGTTTTGCCGGTATGTGGGCAGCATTAAGCGCCGCACGACTGGCGGATAAACATCAGCAGCCCATTGATATTACTGTTATTGCGCCGCAGCCAGAGCTGCGCGTGCGCCCGCGTTTTTATGAGAATGATGTCCAGACGCTGGTTGCGCCACTGCAGCCGCTGTTTGATGTCACCGGTGTGAACTTCCTGCGCGGCACGGTTACCCAGTTGCTTCCACAATCTAAAGAAGTGAGCTGGACGGACGCAACGGGCCAAAAACAGCTTCTCCGCTACGACCGGCTGATTCTGGCCAGCGGCAGTGAAGTTAATCGCAATAGGGTTGCCGGCGCTGCGCAGCACGCCTTCGACCTCGATCAGCTGGAAAGCGCAACCGTACTGGAGCAGCATCTGAAAGATCTCGCGCACAGACCAGAAAGCGAGGCGCGCAATACCGTGGTGGTCTGCGGCGGCGGCTTTACCGGGATCGAAATGGCTCTGGAATTACCGGGTCGCCTGCGCGACATTCTCGGCGCTGATGCTAAGACCAGAGTTGTCGTAGTTGAACGCGGCCCGCAACCGGGTGCACGCTGGAGCCAGGAGCTGCGCGATGTGATCGCCGAAGCCTCCGCTGAACTGGGTGTGGAATGGCGGGTCAATGCAGAAGTCGAAAGCGTGGATGCGTCCGGCGTGACGCTGAAAGACGGGCAGACGATTACATCACAAACCGTTATCTGGACGGTCGGCGTGCAGGCAAACGGCTTAACGGCACAGATCGACGCCCCGCGCGATCGTCAGGGCCGTCTGCATGTGAATGCGCATCTTCAGGTTGTGGGCCACGAGGATATCTACGCGACGGGTGATGTCGCCTGGGCCGCCACTGATGACAAAGGCAACCACGCCTTAATGACCTGCCAGCACGCGATTCTGTTGGGTAAATTTGCCGGGAACAATGCCGCTGCCTGCCTGTTAGATGTGATGCCACTGCCCTATCGCCAGGAAAACTACGTCACCTGTCTGGATCTGGGCGCGTGGGGCGCGGTGTACAGCGAAGGCTGGGATCAGCAGGTGAAACTGACGCGCGCAGAGGCGAAGAAACTGAAGCGATCAATCGTCAGCGAGCTGATTTATCCACCGAAAGCGGACCGTACAGTCGCCTTTGAGATTGCCGACCCGCTGGCACCGTTTGTGTAATTGATATTGCCGGATGTCAGCGTACTCGCAAGGCTGCGCGTACGCCCGATAAGCGCAGCACCATCGGGCAGCAAACCATGCCGGATGGCGACGCGACGCGTGTTATCCGGCCTACGGAGTTCCGGCATAAATATCAAACCGATGCCCTTTGGTCACCACCGCGTTCGGCGTTGCCACCTCCGCCAGCGGCGGGGCATAGTCCGGGCGCTTGACCACCACGCGTTTAGTGGCTAACTGGCGCGCAGGCTCCAGCAGGCCATCGGCATCTAAATCCGGCCCCACCAGCGACTGAAACACGCGCATCTCTTTTTTCACCAACGCGCTTTTCTGCTTATGCGGGAACATCGGGTCGAGGTATACCACCTGCGGGCGTGGGGTGATATCGGTGAGCGCCGTCAGGCTGGATGCATGAATTAACTGCAAACGCGCCTGCAACCACGGGCCAATTTCCGCATCGGCATAACCGCGCGCCAGGCCATCGTCGAGCAACGCCGCCACTACCGGGTTACGTTCCAGCATCCGTACGCGACAGCCCACGGAGGCCAGCACGAACGCATCGCGTCCCAACCCGGCCGTCGCGTCCACCACGTCCGGCAGATAATCGCCTTTCACGCCAACGGCTTTCGCCACCGCTTCACCGCGGCCGCCGCCAAATTTGCGCCGGTGGGCCATCGCCCCGCCGACAAAATCAACGAAGATGCCGCCGAGCTTGGGTTCATCGCGCTTGCGCAGTTCCAGATGCGCCGGTGTCATCACCAGCGCCATCAGATTGTCTTCATCGTGTTCCAGTCCCCAGCGGGCAGCCAGAACAGATAAGGCGCCGTCTCCGGCGCCCGTTTCATCCAGTAAACAAATTTTCACGCCAGTCTTCAGCCCTTGATGCCGTAATGGTCCAGCATCGCATCCAGTTGCGGCTCACGGCCACGGAAGCGTTTAAACAGCTCCATAGGCTCTTCGGAACCCCCACGGGTCAGGATGTTATCGAGGAACGACTGGCCGGTTTCACGGTTGAAAATCCCTTCGTCTTCAAAGCGGGAGAAGGCGTCCGCCGCCAGCACGTCAGCCCACAGGTAGCTGTAATATCCCGCCGCATAACCCCCGGCAAAAATATGGCTGAAAGCGTGCGGGAAGCGACCCCATGTTGGGCCCGGCACCACGGCAACCTGTTTTTTGATCTCCGCCAGGGTGTCGAGAATTTTCGCCCCTTGCTGCGGGTTAAACTCAGCGTGCAGACGGAAGTCGAACAGACCGAACTCCAGCTGACGCAGGATGAACAGCGCCGCCTGGTAGTTTTTCGCCGCCAGCATTTTATCCAGCAGTTCTTTAGGCAGCGGCTCACCGGTTTCATAGTGACCGGAGATAAACGCCAGCGCTTCCGGCTCCCAGCACCAGTTTTCCATAAACTGGCTTGGCAGTTCGACAGCATCCCACGGCACACCGTTGATACCGGAAACACCGGCCGTTTCGATGCGGGTCAGCATATGATGCAGGCCGTGACCGAACTCGTGGAACAGGGTAATCACTTCATCGTGGGTAAACAGCGCCGGCTTGCCGCTGACCGGACGGTTAAAGTTGCAGGTCAAGTAAGCGACCGGTTTTTGCAACGTGCCGTCGGTTTTACGCATCTGCCCGACGCAGTCGTCCATCCATGCCCCACCGCGCTTGTTTTCACGCGCATAAAGATCCAGATAGAAGCTGCCGCGCAGTTCGTTGTGTTCGTCATACAGCTCAAAGAAACGCACTTCCGGGTGCCAGACGTCAACATCGGTACGCTCTTTGGCAGTGATGCCATAAATACGCTTAACCACTTCGAACAGGCCGTTTACGGCTTTGTTTTCCGGGAAGTACGGGCGCAACTGCTCGTCGCTGATGCTGTACAGGTGCTGTTTCTGTTTCTCGCTGTAGTAGGCGATATCCCACGGCTGCAGCTCATCAACGCCAAACTCTGCTTTAGCGAAGGCGCGCAGCTGGGCCAGCTCTTTTTCACCCTGCGGACGGGCACGTTTTGCCAGATCGGTCAGGAAGTCGAGTACCTGCTGCGGGTTCTCGGCCATTTTGGTGGCGAGAGATTTAAAGGCATAGCTTTCAAAGCCCAGCAATTGAGCCAGCTCGTGGCGCAGCGCGAGGATCTCTTCCATCACCGGGCTGTTGTCCCATTTGCCCGCATTGGGCCCCTGATCGGATGCACGGGTGGAGTAGGCGCGGTACATTTCTTCACGCAATGCCTGGTTGTCGCAGTAGGTCATCACCGGCAGATAGCTCGGGATATCCAGCGTCAGCAGATAACCTTCCTGCTCTTTGGCTTCGGCCTGGGCTTTTGCTGCCGCCAGCGCACTTTCCGGCATGCCAGCCAGCTCAGATTCGTCGGTGACCAGTTTGGTCCAGCCCATGGTGGCGTCGAGCACGTTGTTGCTGTACAGGTTGCCAAGTTCAGACAGGCGGGTCGCGATTTCACCGTAGCGCTGCTGTTTTTCTTTCGGCAGGCCGATACCAGAAAGCTCAAAGTCACGCAGGGCGTTATCGACGGCTTTTTTCTGCGCGGTATTCAGGGTGGCGTAATGGTCACCTTCACGTAGATCGCGGTACGCCTGGTACAGGCCTTCATGTTGCCCAACCCAGGTGCTGTACTCAGACAGCAGCGGCAGCGTTTGTTCGTAGGCTTCGCGCAGTTCCGGGCTGTTTTTCACCGAGTTCAGATGGCTGACCGGAGAGAAGATACGCCCCAGGACATCGTCCACTTCCGCCAGCCGCTGGCAAAGATTTTCCCAGGTATATGGCGCCCCCTGCGCAACCACGCGCTCGACGTTTTCGCGGCAGTCGTTCAGCGCCTTAGTGACGGCGGGTACAACATGCTCGGGCTGAATTTTGGAAAACGGCGGCAGTTCGAAGGGAGTCAGCAATGGATTGGTCATTAGCGCAGTCCTGTAGAAAAGAGTGAATGAAGCGCGCATCCGGCGCTGTGCATATTATTTGTAGAATGGGGTTAAGTGTAGAGGATTTCAATGCCAGGCGTTGCGCTTTCGCGGCAGTGACGACTTTTCTGTATACTGTGGCGATACGCTCTATTTTCGCCCGATGGCACGCAGCTTATCGGGCCTACGTTTACAACCTGGAACACGTTTACCCATGCTCAGTTATCGCCACAGCTTTCACGCTGGCAACCACGCCGACGTCCTTAAACACACGGTTCAGAGCCTGATCATCGAGTCGCTCAAAGAGAAAGATAAACCGTTTCTCTATCTGGACACCCACGCCGGTGCGGGCCGTTATCAGCTGAGCAGTGAACGTGCTGAACGTACCGGTGAGTATCTGGAAGGCATCGCCCGCATCTGGCAGCAGGACGACCTGCCGGCAGAACTCGAGCCGTACATCAGCGTAGTGAATCATTTCAACCGTAGCGGTCAACTGCGCTACTACCCAGGCTCTCCGCTGATTGCCCGCCAGCTGCTGCGCGCGCAGGACAGCCTGCAGCTAACCGAACTGCACCCGAGCGATTTTCCGCTGCTGCGCTCCGAATTCCAGAAAGATGAGCGCGCGCGTGTGGCAAAAGCCGACGGCTATCAGCAGTTGAAATCGAAATTACCACCCGTCTCCCGTCGCGGGCTGATCCTCATCGATCCGCCGTACGAAATTAAAACCGACTACCAGGCGGTAGTGGCCGGTATCCACGAAGGCTATAAGCGTTTCGCGACCGGCACCTATGCCCTGTGGTATCCGGTAGTCCTGCGCCAGCAAATCAAACGCATGACCAAAGAGCTGGAAGCGACCGGCATTCGCCGCATCCTGCAAATTGAGCTGGCGGTTCGTCCGGACAGCGATCAACGCGGCATGACAGCGTCCGGCATGATTGTGGTTAACCCACCGTGGAAGCTGGAACAGCAAATGAACAATGTGCTGCCGTGGCTGCACCGCAAACTGGTTCCGGCGGGAACCGGACATACCTCGGTAAGCTGGATCGTACCGGAGTAATCGCAGCCATCGGTGGAACCTTTTGATTTCAGGTATACAATCGCGAATATTTTGGCGGAAGGCATAACGCTTCTCCGCCCTACAATGAACATGAAGGAGCGGTCATGACCAAACACTATGATTACATCGCTATCGGCGGCGGCAGCGGTGGTATCGCCTCCATTAACCGCGCGGCCATGTACGGTCAGAAATGCGCGTTGATTGAGGCCAAAGAACTGGGCGGTACCTGCGTCAACGTTGGCTGTGTACCGAAGAAAGTGATGTGGCATGCCGCACAGGTTCGTGAAGCGATCCATATGTACGGCCCGGACTACGGCTTCGATACCACCATCAATAAATTCGACTGGGACAAGCTGATCGCCACCCGTACCGCCTATATCGACCGCATTCACACCTCGTACGACAACGTACTGGGTAAAAATAATGTCGATGTGATCAAAGGTTTTGCCCGCTTCGTTGATGCCAAGACCATTGAAGTAAACGGTGAAACCATCACCGCCGATCATATTTTGATTGCCACAGGCGGCCGCCCGAGCCACCCGAACATTCCAGGCGTGGAATACGGTATTGATTCCGACGGTTTCTTTGAACTGCCGGCCCTGCCGAAGCGCGTTGCGGTAGTTGGTGCAGGTTACATCGCCGTTGAACTGGCTGGCGTGATTAACGGCCTGGGCGCAGAAACACATCTGTTCGTGCGTAAACACGCGCCGCTGCGCAGCTTTGACCCGATGATCGTCGACACGCTGGTTGAGGTAATGAATGCCGAAGGCCCGACCCTGCATACACACGCGATTCCAAAAGCGGTAGTTAAAAATGCAGATGGCAGCCTGACCCTGGAGCTGGAAGATGGTCGTAGCCAGACCGTGGATTGCCTGATCTGGGCGATTGGCCGTGAACCGGCAACCGATAACTTTAACCTGGCGGTTACTGGCGTGAAAACCAACGAAAAAGGCTACATCATCGTTGATAAATACCAGAATACTAGCGTTCCAGGAATTTACGCCGTGGGCGATAACACCGGTGCTGTTGAATTAACGCCGGTTGCCGTTGCCGCGGGTCGTCGCCTGTCCGAACGTCTGTTTAACAACAAGCCGGACGAGCATCTGGACTACAGCAACATCCCGACCGTGGTCTTCAGCCATCCGCCAATTGGCACCGTCGGCTTAACCGAGCAACAGGCGCGCGAGCAGCACGGCGATGATCAGGTGAAAGTGTATAAATCATCGTTTACCGCGATGTATACCGCTGTCACCACACACCGTCAGCCGTGCCGTATGAAGCTGGTGTGCGTGGGTCCGGAAGAGAAGATTGTCGGTATTCACGGCATCGGCTTTGGCATGGACGAAATGCTGCAGGGCTTTGCCGTGGCACTGAAAATGGGCGCGACCAAGAAAGACTTCGACAACACAGTCGCTATTCACCCGACCGCGTCGGAAGAATTTGTCACCATGCGTTAATACTATAAATGCCGGATGGCGGCTGATGCCTTATCCGGCCTACAAACACCGTAATATGTAGGCCAGATAAAGCATCAGTCACCCTTCGGCATTGTATTAATCACTTATCCTGCATATACGGCGTATAGATCCCGTTGAGGCTTTCAAGGAACGCCACGATATCGTCGATATCTTTTTGCGGCAGTTCTTTGCCTACCTGATAACGCAGCATCAGTTTTACCGCGCCGTCGAGGGTTGGCACATCTCCCCGGTGGAAATAAGGTGCAGTCAGTGCAACGTTACGCAATCCAGGGACTTTCTGGCGCAGCTTATCTCGTAATTCATTGGTGACGTTCATTCGACCAATATCTACGGCAGTGACCTCACCAAAATTAAAGTCCTTTTTCAAGCCTAAGGGTTCAAATGAACGCCCGCCTAAAATAATACCGCCATGGCAGGTGGCACATTTATTTTCCTTAAATAATTGATAGCCATGTTTTTGCTGAGCCGTTAACGCGCTTTCATCACCCCGCAGCCATTTATCAAACGGTGCATTTGGCGTAATCAGCGTTTTCTCAAACTCAGCAATCGCATCGGTAATATTGTCCCCGCTGAATCCCTGAGGATAAACGGTGATAAATTCTTGCTTCAGCATCGGGTCTTTATCTAACTTCTGGATAATTTCATCCCAGGATTTCGACGCCATTTCAATCGGGTTTAACGGTGGACCACCCGCCTGCGCCTGCAATGTTGGTGCGCGACCGTCCCAGAATTGTTCCACGTTAAAGACCGAGTTAAACACCGTCGGTGCATTAATCGGTCCAACGGCGCCACCGACACCGATTGACGTTTTCCTGCCATCCACACCGCCTGCGTTTAAGGCGTGGCAGTGCGCACAGGAGATCGTGCTGTCGCCAGAAATGCGCGGGTCATGATACAGCGTAAAGCCCAGCGCCACTTTGCGGGCATCAGTCGGAATACTTTCCGGTATTGGCTGTACGGGCTCATTGCGATGCTGCGTGGCGGTATCACGGCTGGCGTAGTACTGCTCACGTTGTTTGGTTACCCAGCCAAGAATGTCTTCTCGCTCAGCATCGCTGACCTTACCGGCCCAGTGCAGTGCGGTATAACGCGTTGGTGGCATGGTGTCATACTGCATCACCCATTCAATTTTATTCAAATCACTTTGCGAAACGGGTTTATCCGCAACCAGCGCGGCACGAACAGCTTCAAGATTGAATGATTTGTATCCTAATTGAATGTCATAATTCATCAATTGTTTAGCGACGGGAAAGGAAGAATAGAAAGGTAATTCAGCTGAAGGCGTGTGACAATAATCACATCCCTTTTCGCGTAAAAATCCTAATACCTTATTATTGGCTTCCAGCGTAGAGGCCTGAACATCAGCCTGTTTGCTACGTTGATTATCGTGATACCACACATAACCGGATAATCCAAAATAACAAATTACGATGCCTGTTATGGCAATCGCGGTAAGACGGGTAATGATTTTCATTATTTTACCCTCACCGTTGTGAGTTATTGTGACCCAGAAAATTGAAATAATTAATGCGCAGTCTTTGTCAGACTTGACCATCATAGAAAATAAGCGGAGTATTATTTTGATAAGTATCAATCAATTACATGGGCCAGAACTATCATTAGAATAGCCTGCACCTATTACAGGGATCGGATGTTAGCTGATTCTGTTCACACCTCGTTGCAATCGAATGTTCTGAAAATGGAAAATATACAGATCGTACGAGACCGGTAATTCTTCATTATTATCATTAAGATAGTTTTATTTTTTAAATATTAAAAAACATAAGAACGTGATCAACCGCACGCTTTACTCACCCGACACCGAAGCGAATGTCTACGCTTAACAGACAGCCGGGCAATAGCCGTTTCCTTTCACCATCTCTTTACCGGAGGTCTTTCTCATTATGCTCAACCAGAAACTACCCCACGCCCCTTCAGAAGAACTGACGATCGACCTCGATCTGCTTTATGAAATGGATCCGTGCGAGTTAAAGCTGGATGAAATGATTGAGGCAGAGCCTGAGCCGGAGATGATTGAAGGGCTGCCTGCCTCAGATGCGTTAACGCCCGCCGATCGTTACCTCGAACTGTTCGAACATGTTCAGTCGTCAAAGCTGTTTGCCGACAGCAAAACCTTCCCCGACTGCGCACCCAAAATGGACCCGCTGGACATTTTGATCCGCTATCGCAAGGTTAAGCGGCACCGGGACTTTGACCTGCAGCGCTTTGTTGAGAACCATTTCTGGCTCCCCGAGACCCCGTCGAGTGAGTACGTTTCCAACCCGCAGGACTCTCTGAAAGAGCATATTGACCAGCTGTGGCCAGTGCTAACACGCGAACCGCAGGATCACATTCCCTGGTCCTCGCTGCTGGCGCTGCCGCAGTCGTATATTGTGCCGGGCGGACGTTTTAGCGAAACCTACTACTGGGATTCCTACTTCACTATGCTCGGTCTGGCGGAGAGCGGTCGGGGGGATCTGCTGAAATGTATGGCGGATAACTTTGCCTGGATGATTGAAAACTATGGCCATATCCCGAACGGTAATCGGACCTACTACCTGAGTCGCTCTCAGCCGCCGGTGTTTGCACTGATGGTGGAACTGTTTGAAGAAGATGGCGTGCGCGGCGCGCGGCGTTATCTGGATCATCTCAAAATGGAATACGCGTTCTGGATGGATGGCGCAGATTCCCTGGCGTTAAACCAGGCGTACCGTCATGTCATCAGAATGCCGGATGGTTCTCTGCTCAACCGTTATTGGGACGATCGTGATACCCCGCGCGATGAATCGTGGATCGAAGACGTCGAAACGGCCAAGCATTCTGGCCGGCCGCCGAATGAGGTGTACCGGGATTTGCGTGCCGGTGCGGCTTCCGGCTGGGATTACTCCTCACGCTGGCTGCGCGATGCGGGCCGCCTTGCCAGCATCCGCACCACCCAGTTCATCCCCATTGATCTCAACGCCTTCCTGTACAAACTGGAAAGCACCATTGCAAACATTTCGGCACTGAAAGGCGATCGCGAAACCGAGGCTCTGTTTCGCCAGAAAGCCACCAACCGCCGCGCCGCCGTAGACCACTATCTGTGGGATGATGAAAACGGCTGTTATCGGGATTATGACTGGCGACGCGAAGAGATGGCCCTCTTCTCCGCCGCCAGTATCGTGCCACTGTATGTCGGTATGGCGACCCATGCACAAGCCGACCGCCTCGCTAATGCCGTACGCAGCCGTCTGTTAACCCCCGGGGGTATTATGGCGACGGAATACGAAACCGGTGAACAGTGGGATAAACCCAACGGCTGGGCACCGCTGCAGTGGATGGCGATTCAGGGCTTCAAGCTGTATGGTGACGACCACCTGGGCGATGAGATTGCCCGCAACTGGTTGAAAACGGTTAACCTTTTTTATCAGGAGCACCATAAGCTTATCGAGAAGTACCATATCGCCGACGGCACGCCGCGTGAAGGCGGCGGCGGCGAGTACCCGTTGCAGGATGGCTTTGGCTGGACCAACGGCGTCGTGCGCCGATTAATCGGTCTCTACGGCGAGCCGTAACGGTCTGACAGGACGTTGCTCATCAGGCCGTCAGTTAATGGCGTCATACAGCGCGGTATGAATTTTCTGCCATTTATTGTTTTCGGCGTTTGGCTCCGCGCGAGCGCGTCGTTCGGCTTGCTCGGCGTCATACCGTTGGCGCGCGACAACGTCCGGTTTAGCACAAAAACTTTGCAGATAGCTTTTATGCAGCGACGTCAGCGATGCGCCGTTCGACATCGCATGACTTAGCGTACTCATAAACTGCTGACAGGGCTGGGTTTCATCCATCTGCGAGGGATAGCGCAACAACAGCTTCAGTACAGCAGTATTGCCCGCAGAGAACGCCTGCTCCGTCCACGCCAGCTTCCAGTCCATCCCGCCTTGTAAAAACAATGACGTAATGCGGGTATCATTGCGATCGATAGCCGCCCGCATGGTAAACGCATCCCACGAAATGCCCATGCGGGTCACGGCTTCCCGTGCGGAAGGAGCATCACGTCGCGGTTCCTCTTGTATGATTTCAACCGATTGACCGGCGGTCACCCGCGGCGCAGGCGAGCTAAATAACCAGAATGCGCCCAGCGATATTGCCAGCACCATCGCGCCAACGGCGACCCACAGCATGTTGGAAATCAGCTGCTCACGCTCTTCAGCCGTACGCTGCGCTCGCTTTTCTGGTGGGTCAATGCTGTCGGCAATTTCGTGTTTATCATCCCCGGTCTGTTCAGCCTTTTGCTTTGCCGTTTCCCAGAACTGGCGAACGAGACCCTCATCAGATTCCAGATACGATGCGGGATTGATGCGGACACGACGTTCTTCAAACGCCCGCTGCACGGGGTGGGTAATTTGTCGGTACTGATACTTTAACAACATCAGCTGTACCGAGGTCAGCGGCTGCTGAGCAATGACGCTATTACGTGCTATCCGGCAATCATCAAGAAACATGCGCAGCGTTAAGCGCGGTTCGACAAACAGCGTGAGTACCGAAGTGTCATTAAAAATCTGGGTAAAGTGGCGCACGAACAGTTTCTTATCGACCACCATCAGCGCCAGCTCGCTAAACAACATGCCGTCCAGCGCATCACGCCCCTCACCCAGCTTAAGCCAGCGGCGTAGCCTGTCAGCACCGAAGTGCTGTTTCAGGAAGCTGTTGAGCGGATGCTGGTCCGGCCATACCCTTGCGACAAGGGCTTTGAGGGTTAACTCTATAGCACGAAGTTGGCTCTGCGCTTGCAGCTGCGCCTCCTGTCCTCCACTTTCAATATCGGTTTGATAGTGCAGGATCGGCTGAAGCTGGCGCAGTTGCTCCAGAGACGCGACAAAACGCAGCGCAGAAATGAGCTGGTTTTCACTGACATCCTGACCACTTTCATACTGGGGAACGTTTTGCTGAAGATGGCGTAACCGCAGGGTGAACTGGCTTAATTGCGCATCGTTCATCTGCAATCGTCTGGCTACCGCCCCCCAGCCACCCAGATTCAGGCGAGCCTGGTCGAGCTGTTCCAGAAACCAGCGCGGGTCTTTTCCCTCTGCAACATGCACACCTAACAACAACAGGATTTCCACCGATGCCTGGCGGATGATCCCCAAACAGTGTTCAAATGGCGTACATGTCGCCGGTAATGCGCTATTGGTCATTATCATCCCTAAAAGGGCCGTAACGGTACGGCCTCACAATGGTCTTTATTGCTCTTTATATAAACGCGACGCCGTATTAAAACGGGCTGGTGCAAACTGAAATACATTCATATAACAAATGAATGTGTTTTACAGTGATGACCTCGTAATCATTGAAAATTATCCAGGAGATAAGCCTGTGCCCGTGTTAAAAACACCACGACTGACCTGCCGCCCGCTGACGGCGTCTGATTGGGATTTTTTCTTAGCATTACAGCAGGATCCTAGCGTAATGCACTATGTCTCTGATGCGCGCTCTGAACAAGACGTACGGACAATATTCGACTCGCGTTTAGCCGAATGGTCTCCCGGAAGCCCACACTGGCTATGCCTGGTCATGTGCGATAACGACTCGGGAACGCCGCTCGGCGTCACCGGATATGTTCACGAAAATAATGAGTGTGCCGAAGTGGGGTTTCTGCTCGCGCCCGAAGCGCAAGGTAAAGGCTATGGCGCGGAGTCTTTGCATGCCGTGTGTGATTTCGCGTTTACAACCGGCGGGCTACACCGTATGACGGCCTGCGTCACCGCCGGCAATTATGCGTCTCGACGTCTGCTGGAAAAGACGGGATTTATTCTCGAAGGTACACTGCGCGAAAGCTATTGGCTGCATCAAACCTGGCACGATGACTGGATTTTCGGCCTGTTAAAGCACGAATATCCGCTCCGCGCGTCATAAGGCGTCTTACTGAAAAAACGGGCTGTATGGCAGGTACCATAACGGAAGGTTTGCTCTAGAATGGTTCTCTTTGCAGAGAAATCAGTATGTACCGCCATTCATCACATTTTACGCCCGCCTGTATCGCCTTTATTAAACAAGGACAGGGATTGTCGCTGGAAAAATATCAGGATGAACGCGGGGTCTGGGTCATTGGCTACGGGCATGAAATCACCGTAGGTGAAACCTTCACGAGCCAAATTTCAGTAGCACAGGCAGAAACGCTGCTGCTCATGGATCTCTACGCCTGCGAGGAATTAATCCAGGCGAAACTGCCGCAACTGAACGATCTGTTTCAGCTGGAAGCATTAATTGCGTGGATGTTTAGCGTGGGGATAACCCGGTTTTGCGCATCAGAAATGTGGCCTGCTCATATTTCACAGCCAGAGACGATCTGACTGTGAAATAAGCGTTGATTAATGTACTTCGTTTAACATCATCGCCGCCTGGGTACGGTTTTTTACCTCCAGACGCTGATACAGCGACTCCAGATGCGCTTTTACCGTCCCGGTGCTGATATTTAACAGGCGACCAATTTGTTTATTGGACTCCCCTGCAGCCAGCATGGCCAAGATCTCGCGCTGACGCGAACTTAGTGCTTTTATATTTTGGCTACCGCACGTGGTTGGCGTTAAGCAATCTCTGGGATAAAACATCATGCCCATTGCCACGCTATTGAGCGCCAGCGCGAATGTTTCTGCGTCAGCGTCGCGCGGCACAATGGCCAGCACGTTTAACTGTGTCACCTCCTGCAGCCATTTTTTACGGCAATCTGTGGCGGTGATCAGTACTTTTACTGTCGCATAGCGTTGCGCGAGTTGTTGGAGCAGTTCACGGCAAAACTCACTGCCAAGATCGCCATCAAGCATAACCAACGCATTGGGATTGTCTTCCAGCTTTTGCCAAAGGTCATCTGCCTGACTGACACCCTGAACATCCACTCCTGGAAGATTTTCTTGTAAACTGACATTCATTCCATGAATAAATATTGACTGCCTGTCAAACATTATTACCTGCATTATTTCTCTCCGTCTGAATAAGATATTGGCCTTAACACGCGGAAGGGTATTACCCATGGGGTAAAATAAGAACTCACCATTTGGCAGGGGCCATTCTACCGATGAAAGAAGAAGAGAGAAGCAGAAGTTATGAATAGTTACAGCTCAAACAAAAGGATTACATAAAGAGGTCATAAAAACACTCTGAATTAAGGAATTCCTTATTATTAGCGCATGCCTCTCGCCAAGTAATATTAATTAATCAGAGTCTATGTTTTTCACCAAAAATAAGGAACATGGCATATCAGGGAAATATGTTACAAAAAATAATGTAGCATGAAGTGCTTATTTAATCAGAGTCGGTGACCGAATAAGCACGGGACGGGTTTACAGGAACATCCCGCCAGAGACCTCAATGCGCTGCGCGGTCATCCACGCCAGGTCATCACTAAGCAACGCAGCGATGGCATCACCAATATCATCCGGCAGCCCGACACGTCCCAATGCGGTTTGCGAGGCAATATATGCATTCAGCTGCGCATTGTCCCGCACGTTCCCGTCGCCAAAATCGGTTTCAATCGCGCCGGGCGCAATAATGTTCGCCGTAATACCGCGCTCCCCCAACTCTTTTGCCTGATAGCGGGTCAGCACTTCCATCGCGCCTTTCATGGCGGCATAGGCGCTGTAGCCTGGCAGGGCAAAACGCGACAGCCCGGTCGACACATTGAGGATCCTGCCCCCTTGGTTTATCAGCGGCAACAGGCTCTGCGTCAGGAAAAAAGGCCCTTTAAACTGGATGTTCAAAAGCTGGTCAAACTGCGCTTCGGTGAAGGCAGAATACGGCGCAGTTATGCCGATCCCGGCGTTGTTCAATAAATAATCAAACCTCGTACATTGCCACTGGGTTTGCAGCGTCTCCTGCATTTGTTCAACAAAGCGCGGAAACGTTGAAATATCGCCGACATTCAGCGGCAATGCTGCTGCTTTGCCGCCAAGTTGGCGAATATCATCCACCACCTGTTGAGCTTCTTTTTCATTGCTGTTCCACGTCAGAATGATGCCCATTCCTTTACTCGCCAGCTTAAGCGCCGCGTTTTTCCCCAGTCCACGACCGCCGCCGGTCACCAATACAATACGTTGCGTCATAAGAAACCTCATTTCAGGCGTTGTGAAGATTGAGATAAAGCTTATTAGGTGTTAGAAAAACAATAAATATGTCGAATTGCGCATTACTGTTTCCTTGGGAACAACAATAGGGCAGAGAGATGGATAAAATTCACGCAATGCAGTTGTTCCTCCGCGTCGCAGAACTGGAGAGTTTTTCGCGTGCGGCCGACACCCTCGGACTGCCTAAGGGAAGCGTATCGCGACAAATCCAGGCGCTGGAAAATCATCTGGGTACCCAGTTGCTGCATCGCACCACCCGCCGCGTTCAACTGACCCAGGACGGGATGATCTATTACGAACGTGCGAAAGATCTGTTGAGCAATCTGGATGAGCTGGACGGACTTTTTCATCACGATCCCACCAGCATCAGCGGTAAACTGCGGGTCGATATGCCGGTTGGCGTGGCCAGAAATCTGGTGATGCCCCGCCTGCCTACCTTTTTACATCAGTATCCGGGACTTGAGCTAGAACTCAGCAGCAGCGACCGTCTGGTGGATTTAATCCGTGAGGGTTTCGACTGCGTGGTGCGCGTGGGTGCGCTGAAAGATTCAGGGCTGATTGCCCGCCCGCTGGGGAAATTGACGCAGATTAACTGCGCCAGCCCACAGTATCTGGCCCGTTTTGGTTATCCCGAAAGCCTGGACGATTTGGCCTCGCATGCGGTGGTGCATTACGCGGTAAATCTGGGTACCCGTTCGCAGGGCTTTGAAATAGCGACCGACAACGGGCCCCGCTGGATAAAAACCGGCGGCATGCTGACGGTGAACAGTACCGAAACCTATCATGCGGCCTGTCTTGCCGGGTTGGGCATCATTCAGGTCCCACGCGTGGGTGTACGTGAGGCATTGCGCGCCGGTACGCTGGTTGAAGTCTTACCGCAGTATCGCGCCGAACCGATGCCGGTTTCTCTGCTGTATCCACATCGCCGTAATCTCTCCCGCCGGGTCCACCTGTTTATGGAATGGCTGACCGGCGTGATGAAAGACTATGTGGACTGACGCGCTATACTGTCCTGTGAATGCACAGAATAAGGACTACCGCCCTGATGACGCAGGAAAAAGACGTAAAACGCCCCATTCAGGAACTTGAGCACGCGCCGATCGCCAAAATTGACACCCCAGAGCGTGACCAGACAGAAACCAACAATAAGACCCATCAGGCGCTGAAAACAGCCCTGACTCTGGCGGAACGCGTTCAACGCCAGCCCATGATCGCCCACCTTATCCGCGCCGCAGAACGTTTTAATGACCGGATGGGAAACCAGTTTGGCGCGGCAATCACCTATTTCTCGTTCCTGTCGATGATCCCTATCCTGATGGTATCGTTCGCTGCCGCCGGTTTTATTCTCGCGTCGCACCCCACGTTATTGCAGGATATCTTCAGTAAAATCCTGGCCAACGTCAGCGATCCGACGCTGGCATCCACGCTGAAAAACACCATCAATACCGCCGTTCAGCAACGTACCACCGTCGGGCTGGTCGGGCTGGGTATCGCCCTTTACTCCGGGGTTAACTGGATGGGAAACCTGCGCGAGGCCATTCGCGCCCAGTCGCGTGATGTCTGGGAACGCACGCCGCAGGATCAGGAGAAAATCTGGGTCAAATATCTGCGCGATTTTGTCTCGCTGATTGGATTACTGATTGCGCTGATTGTCACCCTGTCAATTACCTCCATCGCCGGTTCCGCCCAGCAGATGATAATCTCGGCCCTGTACCTCGATGGTATTGACTGGCTGAAGCCCGCCTGGCGACTGATCGGCCTGGCGATCTCTATTTTCGCCAACTATCTGTTGTTCTTCTGGATTTTCTGGCGACTCCCGCGTCATCGCCCACGTAAGAAGGCGCTCATTCGCGGTACCTTTATTGCGGCCTTTGGCTTTGAAGCAATCAAAATTATTATGACTTACACGCTGCCGTCGCTGGTGCAATCCCCGTCAGGCGCGGCGTTTGGCTCGGTATTAGGTCTAATGGCTTTCTTCTACTTCTTCGCCCGTTTGACCCTGTTCTGCGCCGCCTGGATAGCCACCGCGGAATACAAAGACGACCCGCGGATGCCGGGGAAAACACACCGCTAATCTTCGTTAACTGCCTGATGGCGCTACGCTTATCTGCCCTACTGGTGAGTTTTGTAGGCCGGATAAGCGTAGCGCCATCCGGCAATTATAATGCCGCCCGCTCTCACTGATTCAGTGAATAAATCCAACCCGTAACTTTTATTTAACCAAAAACCAGTTTTATCATCCAAGTTTTAAATTATGTGAAGCATTTCATAGAAGCGAAATCTTCGGCCTAAACATTATCCCCTTTTTGCCCGATTTTTGACCAAGCGCAACGATTGTTACAGATTGAAATGTCTCTTTTGCTGTGCGTAATATGACCGTTCGTTCGACAAAAAATAAGAAAATAATATGCAAGCAACCGCCACAACGCTCGACAACGAACAAGAACACACCCCGGTCAATTCGCGCAATAAAGTCGTCGTCGCCTCACTCATCGGTACCGCCATTGAGTTCTTCGACTTCTATATTTACGCGACCGCCGCGGTGATCGTTTTCCCCCATATCTTCTTCCCACAGGGCGACCCGGCGGCGGCTACGCTGCAGTCTCTCGCCACCTTTGCTATCGCCTTTGTGGCACGGCCGATCGGCTCGGCGGTGTTCGGACATTTCGGCGACCGCGTCGGGCGTAAGGTCACGCTGGTTGCTTCGCTGCTGACCATGGGGATTTCGACGGTGATTATC
Source organism: Citrobacter sp. JUb117 (assembly GCF_024809055.1). Taxonomy (NCBI): domain Bacteria; kingdom Pseudomonadati; phylum Pseudomonadota; class Gammaproteobacteria; order Enterobacterales; family Enterobacteriaceae; genus Citrobacter; species Citrobacter sp. JUb117. The sequence continues at coordinate 242,940 of NZ_JANUFB010000006.1, read as the reverse complement.
GGCTTGTTGCCGGGTTATGCGTCGATTGGGATTTTCGCCCCGATCCTGCTGGCACTGGCGCGTTTTGGTCAGGGATTGGGTCTTGGCGGTGAATGGGGCGGTGCTGCATTGCTGGCCACAGAAAATGCCCCACCGCGCAAACGGGCGCTCTATGGGTCCTTCCCGCAGTTGGGCGCACCGATCGGCTTCTTCTTTGCCAACGGCACGTTTCTGCTGCTCTCCTGGCTGCTGACCGATGAGCAGTTTATGAGCTGGGGCTGGCGTGTACCGTTTATAGCCTCTGCGGTACTGGTGATTATCGGTCTGTACGTTCGCGTCTCACTGCATGAATCCCCGGTGTTCGCCAAAGTCGCGGCAGCGAAAAAGCAGGTTAAGATCCCGCTGGGAACCCTGCTGACAAAACATGTTCGCGTCACGCTCCTCGGCACGTTTATCATGCTGGCGACCTATACGCTGTTCTATATCATGACCGTTTACTCAATGACCTTCAGTACCGCCGCCGCCCCTGTGGGCCTTGGTTTACCGCGTAATGAAGTCCTGTGGATGCTGATGATGGCGGTGATTGGCTTTGGCGTGATGGTCCCGGTTGCCGGACTGCTGGCCGACGCGTTTGGTCGTCGCAAGAGCATGCTCATCATCACCACACTTATCATTCTGTTCGCCCTGTTCGCCTTTAAACCGCTGCTGGGTTCTGGCAATCCGGCGCTGGTCTTTGTCTTCCTGCTGCTGGGGCTGAGCCTGATGGGGCTGACATTCGGCCCGATGGGCGCGCTGCTGCCGGAGCTGTTCCCGACCGAGGTGCGCTACACGGGCGCGTCGTTCTCGTATAACGTTTCATCGATTCTCGGCGCGTCCGTGGCCCCCTACATCGCGGCATGGTTGCAAGGTAACTATGGTTTGCCGGCCGTCGGGATTTATCTGGCCTCGATGGCCGCATTAACGCTGATCGCGCTGCTGTTAATCCACGAGACGCGCCATCAGTCGTTGTGATTCTTTTGCCGGATGGCGGTGTAACCACCTCATCCGGCCTACGTTGAACATGAAATCCAGGCCGGGTAAGCATCCGACCAGACATCACTTCTTCATTTGCGACAAAATCGTCCGGCACTGATTAGCCTCACCTTCTGACGGTGAGATCAGTGCCAGCAGGGCGGCAGCCGGCGTGACGAGCGTTGCCAGTGCCGCGGCGACGGCCCCACGCGCAATCAGCGGCCCTGCTTTCACTCCGGCCTGCGGATTTTTGAATGTCCCGCGAACATACAGCGGTGAGCGCAGCGTAATAATACGAATGCCTTTACTCTCCGGATCGACGGTTAAATCCAGCTGTTCAGAGGCAAAACTCGCTGTTCCCGTAACATTGATAACCGCATTTTCGGTATCAAAAGCAAAAATTTGCGGGCGCGCAACGCCATTGACGATATCCAGATTCGCCGCCGCACAGTTCACTCGCACTTCGTCATCACCAAATATCTGTCCGACGATATAGTTGCCCAAATTCAGCCCCACTATTTCCATCAGGTTTCGACTGATCAACCCATCGTTCATCAACAACTTCAGGTTGCCATTACTGTTTCCGAGCAGCGCAGCCACCGAATTCCCGCTCCCGCGAAATTCGGCATCACCGTTCATTTCACCGAGCGTTTTCTGCATCAGTTCCACATCCGGCATCAGCTCTTTCAGCTTCAGACGACGCGCCTGAATAGTCGCCCGGCCCTGCATCGGCTTTTTATCCCCTTCCAGATGAATGCGAGAGACGATGCTGCCTCCCGCCAGACCAAATTTCAGCGGCTGCAGTTGCAGGTCGGCATTGTTCAGGATGATATGGGCGGAGAGATCGCTTACCGGCAGGCTGCTGCCGTGCTCAATACGCCGTCCCTTGAAGCGCACATCGGCATCCATCACGTTCCATTTATCGGTTTCGAAACGGTCGTACGGCAAGACTTTATCCGCGGGCTGAACGCTCTTCTCGCCTTTACGCTGTTCAGATTGTTTGGCGCGTTGTGCACCTTTACCGGAATCCACGCCAATCAGCGGCCCTAAATCTGCCAGCCGCAGCTGGCGCGACTCAACGTCGCCTTCCAGTTTCGGGCGCGGCTGGCCGGTGGTGTAAGCCAGCGTGCCGTGAATATCACTGTCGCCGATGCGGCCATTAAAGTCGCGATAACTAAATACGGCAGATTTCTCACTGCCTATTTTGGCCACCAGCCGCCCGTCAGTTTCAAAGGGGGGAGTATCCGGCAGCAGAACGCCGGTCAAATCGTACAAATCCCCGAGCGAATCACCGGAGAATTTCAACTGAAGATCGACGCCGCCCATATTCATCGGGTCATTTACCGCACCGACAAAGGCCACCCGCGTATTAGCTGAACGGAAATCGGCCTGCACCGGGAACGGTGTGCCTTCGCCGCGTAACGCCAGCATCCCACCGATTTTTCCACTGCCGGTTAGCGGTTCACCGCGATACCGCCCTTGTGCCTTCAGGCCGAAAACGTAATCGCCAACGTTGGCACGCTTTTCTGTGCTTTTCGTTCCCGTCACTTCGCTAAAGGGCAACGGCTTGCCCAGCGGATCAACGACGATTTCAATCTCCGATTGGGTGATCTTATCGTTGATGGCGATACGTCCTTGATCGAACAAAATATTATCGAGTCGAAATGACCAGGCTGAAGGCGGGGTGTTGGGATCGGGGTTTTCACTCCCCGCGAGGGTAAAGGTCCAGTTGTTGTTTTTCTCCGACAGGCGAATAAGCCGCGCGTCCGGTTTCACCAGCTTAATCCACGGTAGCCAGACCGTTTTGGTCAGCAACGCCAGCGGCGCGAGCGTGGCTTCAACGCGCGGGAGATGCACCATGGTGATGTCAGGGATATCCGGCGGGTTGCCGAGGATAATATCCTCCGCATGAATGTGCGGCCACGGAACCCAGCTTCGCCAGCCGGTTTCCTGCTTCTGGCGTTCCCAGACGACACCCAAATCACCGCGTATCGCGAACGGTCGGTTGAGTTCAGTAGAGACTTTCTGGTTGATGGTCGGTTTGAGCCGGTTCCAGTCAAATGTCGCAATCACGATGATGAGTACGACGATCAACAACAAGAAAACCCCTGATACTGCTGTGGTTATTTTGCCTGCTTTCGTCATCTTTTACCTCCTCACTTTCTTCCTTGCCTGTTCTAAAGATAGTCCAGCAGGGTTAAAAGGAGGCCGATGACGCCAACATCACAGCGACAATATCACCTCTTCAAGGGTATTCAGGGGAACCGGACGCGAGAGAAAATAGCCCTGCGCAGCGAACGCCGGTGAGTTTTGCACGTCGCGCCACTCTTCCAGTGTTTCCACACCTTCAACAATCACGCCGCGGCAATAACGGTTCATCAACTGCAGCAGCAGTGTGAACAGGTTGCGGCCTTCCGGCGTCTGGCGCAGCATAATAAACAGATCCCGCGCTACCTTAATGTAGTCATAGCTGACTTCGCTCAGAGCGGAGAAATTCGCCATCCCGGTGCCAAAGTCATCCAGCCAAAGCGGGCCAAACTCGCACATTGAGGCAAATGACGCTCCCTTCGGTAAACGAATATGCTCCACCAGTTCAAAGCGCAGCCACGGCAGGCATTCAATGATTTTCAGTATGTCGGGATCCTGGCGCATCGCCAGCAGCGTCGGGCCATCGACGTTCACCGACGCCAGCAGGTCGTGGGCTCTGAAAAAGTCGCTTTTCAGTTGGAGTTGCAGAAGCTGCTCTTTCACCACGTCAATACGATGACGTACGGCTATTTCGGCAAAATAGCGGTCCGGCGCAAGACGCTGGGCAGGATTGTCAGGATGGCTCACCACTGTCAGCAGTTCAACGGCCATCAGCCGCCCATTGGTCTGGTAAATCGGCTGGTAGGTGTAAGCACGCTCGCACTGCAGCCAATAGCGTCTCTCCAGCAAGCTCTCGATACTCGCATCAGGCGTAATTAGCTGCTGGGTAACCTGCTTTATCATCTGAGATGTCCTGTAAATAAGAGTGTGACTGACCGGACTCGTCAAAGGTTATCGGCGCTCGGGCGCAGAACTTTACGTTCAGCACATCGCAAAATAAAAACCAGGCAGCAAAAAATTGCGCAGAATACGCGTTGGCTCAAAAAATTAATGGAACGATGTTTTAATATAGTTGACCACTTAACACCCACAGCGCACACTACCGTTAATTTTTTTCAGAGCAGGTTACGACTATGTCCAGCAAGATTGCCGTGATTGGCGAATGCATGATTGAACTGTCACAGAAAGGCGCAGACGTTCAGCGCGGTTTCGGTGGCGACACGTTGAATACATCCGTTTATATCGCCCGTCAGGTCGATTCTGCGGCCCTTTCTGTACACTATGTCACGGCGCTGGGCACGGACAGTTTTAGCCAACAGATGCTGGAATCCTGGCATGGCGAAAACGTCGATACCTCATTAACGCAACGCATGGACAATCGCCTTCCGGGTCTCTATTACATTGAGACAGACAGCACCGGCGAACGTACCTTCTATTACTGGCGTAATGAAGCCGCGGCAAAATTCTGGCTGGAGAGTGAACAATCCGCCGCCATTTGCGAAGAGCTGGCGACGTTCGACTACCTGTACCTGAGCGGTATAAGCCTGGCGATCTTAAGCCCGACCAGCCGCGAGAAACTGCTGTCACTGCTGCGCGAATGCCGCGCCAACGGCGGAAAAGTCATTTTTGACAACAACTACCGCCCGCGCTTGTGGAGCAGTAAAGAAGAGACGCAGCAGGTGTATCAGCAGATGCTGGAGTGCACCAATATCGCGTTCCTGACGCTGGATGATGAAGACGCGCTGTGGGGTGAAAAACCCGTTGCTGAGGTCATTGCCCGCACCCACGCGGCCGGTGTGCAAGAGGTAGTGGTGAAACGCGGCGCAGACTCGTGCCTGGTGTCTATCAATGGCGAAGAGCTCATTGATGTACCGGCGGTAAAACTGCCGAAAGAGAAAGTGATTGATACCACTGCCGCAGGCGACTCGTTCAGCGCCGGGTATCTGGCCGTACGCTTAACCGGTGGTGATGCCGCAGAAGCCGCCAAACGCGGTCATCTGACGGCCAGCACGGTGATTCAGCATCGCGGGGCGATTATTCCCCGCGACGCAATGCCGCAGTAACTTATTGTTCTTGTAGGCCGGATAAGGCGTTAACGCCGCATCCGGCATTGGGTACGCCGGGGGCGCTTCGCTTGCCCGGCCTACAGGTTACGATACCCTCTACTGTACTGGCGGAATATCCGTCACTTCAGGATGCGACTCATCGGTTTCAACCGACGCTGCCGCAGCGGCCACCGGCGCCATGATGGCATCCCACGTCGCCTGCAGATCCTTCATATTGAATTCCGGCTCACCCTTCGGCTGCAGCAGAATGAGTGCCATTTCTTGCGACAGTTGCTGGCGCAGGTCCTGATTCAACATTTCTACGGTCAGGCCATTGAGGAAGTTCTGGCGTAAACGCTGGTACTGTTCCGGCGCAATATCCACCACCTGATTTTGCAGCGAGCGCAGGCGCTGGCTGATTAAGATATCGGTATCGGTTCGGCCATAGGTGGCAAACAGCTTCTGCAGTTCCAGATTTTTTTGTGCCACCAGCGCGTTAAATTCATCTTCTGGCAGCCCCTTATCACGCACTTTCGCCAACTCACGCGCCACCGTACCCAGATTCGCATTCAGCTTATCATTCGGTGACTCAACGTTAATGGCGCACTGCGCACGCAGGAACAACACCCGACAGTCAAAGCCGAGGCCGATATCTTTCGCATTGTTTTTAGTAAGCGTCTGCTGAATGTGCCAGAACAGCGCTTCACGGGCTAAATCAGCACGCCAGTAGCGCAACAGCGCGGCAGATTCACGAATCGGTTGCCACGGCGTATCCCACATAATGGAGAGGCGATCCTGGCGTACCGCATCGGTCATAATGCTCACCGCTTCAGCGCGTAGCGGAGAAAGTGTCGGCACCGGTGCCGGAGTCTCACGTTTACCTTTTAATTCGCCGAAGGTTTTGTTGATTTGCTCTGCCACGTTACGTGCGTCAACGTTGCCGACGATAATCAGCGTCATGGCATCCGGGGTATACCATTTCTGGTAGAACGACTGGATTTTCTCAGCATCGACCGGGGTTTTCAGCGGATCGGCAGGATCGTGTCCCAGCAGCGTTGATCCTTTCAGTCGGTAGCGCCACCAGCCTTCTTTGGTGTCCACCGGCCAGGTTGTCACCATATCTTCGCTACTCAGCGCATGGTTGATGGTTTCTGGCGTGATGGTCAGTTTGCCGGAGATAGTCGCCAGATAAGAGAGCGACTCTTTCAGCAGGTCGTTACGGCTGTTGGGCAAGCTGAGGTTATACAGTGTGGAATCATAGGAAACGATAACAGGCGGCATGGGACGCTTGGGATCGAACCCCTGCTGCCACAGTGAACGGGCTTGCGTGGCATCAAGGCCACCGCTTTGCGTCAGCGCGATACGCGGGATCGCATGGCTGAAACCACTCTGTTGTGTATTTTCGGTGAGTGAACCGGTATTAACCAGCAGGCGAACCTCGATACGGTCGCTGGGGCGCTGGGGGGTGGCTAATACTTGCCACTGTAAACCGTTTGCCAGCGTACCCTGTTGCCACGCCGGGTCAGGCTGGAGCGCATCTGCCTGCACATAGCCGGCAGAGGCCATCATCAGCAAGCTGCCCGCTAAAAGTCGAATTTTTGTGCCCTGCATGTGAACCCCTGATCAACAATCCTGGTAATAAAAAGACAGCCCTGAACAGGACTCTCTGAATATGACGTTAAAACACTTCGTGTTAGACCGCGAAAACATAAAAATGTCACGGAAGAAGTGAAAAAATCCCGAAGCCATCGGATCGACGGCTTCAGGTACAGGGGGTAATTATGCGCAGGAGCCCGTAGCCCTACAAGGGACTACGGGCAGAAGTGACGAGATTAAGAGGATAAATCGTGCGTTTTGCCATCCTGCGCACGGTTATTCAGCGTGTCATCCAGCTTTTTGGTATCCAATTCTTTCACCCACTTAGCCACAACGACCGTGGCCACACCGTTACCAATCAGGTTGGTCAGCGCACGGGCTTCAGACATAAAGCGGTCAATACCGAGAATCAACGCCAGACCGGCAATCGGTAAATGGCCCACAGCGGAGATCGTCGCCGCCAGGACAATGAAGCCACTTCCGGTGACACCCGCAGCCCCTTTCGAGGAGAGCAGCAGCACCACCAACAAGGTTATCTGATGGAAGATATCCATATGACTGTTCGTGGCCTGAGCGATAAACACCGCCGCCATCGTCAGATAGATCGAGGTCCCATCAAGGTTAAACGAGTAACCTGTAGGGATAACCAGCCCGACCACCGACTTCCGACAGCCCAGTTTTTCCATCTTATCAAGCATACGCGGCAGCGCGGACTCGGAAGATGATGTCCCCAGAACGATCAGCAATTCTTCACGGATATAGCGGATGAACTTGAAGATGCTAAAGCCGGTTGCACGAGCAATAGACCCCAGCACCACCACCACAAACAGAATACAGGTGATGTAGAAGCAGATAATCAACTGCCCCAGCTGTACCAGCGTACCGACGCCATATTTACCGATGGTAAAGGCCATGGCCCCGAAAGCACCGATTGGCGCCAGGCGCATGATCATGTTGATGATGCCGAAAATGACCTGCGAGAAGCTTTCAATCACGTTGAAAATCATTTGGCCTTTGCTGCCCAGACGGTGCAGCGCGAAACCAAACATCACCGCGAACAGCAATACCTGCAGGATGTTGCCGCTGGCGAACGCGCCAATGACGCTACCTGGGATAATATCCATCAGGAAGCCCACAATCCCCTGGTCTTTTGCCTGCTCAGCGTAAATCGCGACAGCTTTGGCATCCAGCGTGGCCGGATCAACGTTCATCCCGGCACCGGGTTGCACCACGTTGACAATGATAAGACCGATGATCAGCGCAATCGTACTGACTACTTCAAAATAAAGCAGTGCAACCGCACCCGTGCGGCCTACTGCTTTCATACTTTCCATGCCTGCAATGCCGGTAACGACAGTACAGAAGATGACGGGAGCGATGACCATCTTAATGAGCTTAACGAACGCGTCGCCAAGCGGTTTCATTTGGGCGCCCAATTCAGGGTAGTAATGGCCAAGGAGAATACCGATGGCAATCGCTGTCAGGACCTGAAAGTAAAGGCTTTTGAATATTGAGGTTTTCATAGGGTGTCCTTAAAGTAAAAACCACAGGTCTTGTAAGGTTTTATTTAACCTGCGGCCCTAAAGTAACACCCACACAACATGACAGAAATGTACAAAGATCATAATTGATACAAAAATGTTAAAAATTTTGAGCTGGCTCGCACAAGCGCACCCTTTTTTAAGTTTTGTAATCAGCCCATTACTGCGTTAAATAACGTTCTTCGAAGATATCTGCCGGAACGGGACGGGCAAATAAGAATCCCTGCGCCACTTCCACGCCCGCCTGTTCCAACCACGCGCGTTGGGCTTCGGTTTCGACACCTTCAGCAATCATCTGTAAATCGAGGCTGTGCGCCAGCTGAATAATCGCCGTGATCATGCTGCAATCCTCAGGCACGCCGTCGACAAACATCTTATCGATTTTGAGCACATCCACCGGCAGCGACTTCATATGCTGTAGCTGGCGTAAACCGGCGTAGCCCATACCAAAGTCATCCAACGCGATACGCACACCTGCATTACGCAGCGGGCGCAAAATGGCAACGGCCGCGTTGGGATCATCGATATGTCGGCTTTCGGTCACTTCGAGAATCAGCGTGCCGGGCTTCACACGATACCGGTTTAGTAGTTCCAGCAGGTCTGACACCATATTCGGGTGCATTAACTGCAGTGCAGAAAGATTGACCGATAGTGGAAGCATCAGACCGCGCTCCTGCCAGGCAGCAAGCTGGCGGCAGGACTCTTCCAGCACCCAGTACCCGACAGTTACCATCAGACCACAGGATTCAATCCTGTCGATTAACCCTTCCGGCAGTTCCCAGCTTCCATCCGGCTGCTGCATCCGTAACAGCGCTTCCGCACTCAGTATTTTGCCGCTGGCAATTTCTACCTGCGGCTGCATCCACAGCGCAAAGTGCTGGTTGTCCAGCGCGGTAAGAATGTCGTTCTCTTCCGTCAAACGCTGCTGAGCTTCTTCCATTTGCTGCGGGTCAAAGAACTGAATCTGGTTTTTACCCTTCCGGCGTGAGGTGAGTGCCGCAGAGAGCGCACGGCTGTAAAGCTGCTCTGCGGTTAAGTCGCCATAAAACATCGCGACCCCAATATTGCAGTTGGGGCGCAGTTGGATGCCGTGGATAGGCAAACGCTCATTAATGATAGTGAGTACTTGCTGACCTAATGTGATGGCATGCCAGGGTTCCTTCACACCATGCGCAATAATGGCAAAATCGTAGCCACTGACCTGGGTAAGCACCATTCTGGGCGCCAGTACCGACTTGAGTTTTTCGACAACCGTCAGCAGCAGGATTTCCCGCTGAGTTTCGCTCAGCACGCCTGCGGTATCCCGCAACGTTTCGCAGGTGACAATCATCAGTGCTGTGGTCTGCTTACGGGATACAACCTGCTCCAGCAGCCCCATTAAAAACGTTTTGTTGGGCAGTTCGGAGACCGGAAAACGCATTGAATAGTCGCTCAACTCTTCGCTGCGGCGCTGCACCAACTGCTGGTTCAGGTTGTAGCTGCGCACCAGCATGCCAATCTCATCATCCTGATGCAGGCGCGGCAACGCCAGTTGGTAGCCAATTAACGCCTGCTGAGGGATCTCATTCAGTTCTCGGGCTATTTTACGCAACGGATGCACAATCAAGCGGTTAATACACCAGGAGATCGCCACCGTCAGGACCAGGGATAAAAGTAAGTAAATGGTCACTAACGTTGATAGCGTGCTCATCACGAATTTGTACATACGGTACGAATCTGCCTGCAGCACCAGATAGGCCAGCGGCTGTGGGTTGGCAGAACGCTCCAGAGAATAGACCGGCAGCGAGATCTGCACCGGTAGTTCGAACAGACGCGTCACCGTTACCGGGACCGAACGTTCGGGAATAAAGCTCATCCGCAAAGCCTGAAACTGATTCGGCAGTACCACATCGGCACGGCTGACCACGCCCGCGGGCTGAATTCGCCGTAAAATCGTCTCCGCTTCGGGGATATCCCCTTTCAGAATGGTGGCCGACAGGGGCTCACGTACAGAGCGGGCGATACTTTCCAGTTGCGTAGCCGTGTTATAGCGGTTCTGCTGTACCAAATGAAACAGCAAAACGGTGCAAAAAATAAAAACAAACACCATGACTACGGCCGCAACCATCGCCATCTGCTTAATTGTTAACGAGCGACTGACACGCAAACTGACTCTCCATGGATAAATAAAACTGCCGTCAGAGTATACCCGATCATAGCGTTATTAAGAGAGGCGCTATCTGAAAAGTTCCCATCGTGTATTTTCGCCGCAGGTTTGACGCCTGGCGTGGCAAGTTACCGACAGAAAGGCGAAAAAGGCCGCAAGATTACGCCTCACCGGACAAGCCCGGCTTATCGATGATTCTGCGGTAACACATCACCCCAACCACTTCGCCAGCACCCCGTCTGCGTGAAGCCTCGCATTCACGTTTATCTCGCCGTAACTGGAAAGTTATTTGCCAGCTGGCAACTTTCCTGACGGCATCTCAAATGATTAAATTACTAACACATTGATATCTATACATTCATGTTCTGGCACAGCGATTGCTATTTGACTGTGAGCTGTTCTGTTCCGAATCAAAGGAGATATCATGTCTGACTGTCGTGCTTACGGATTCAATACCCAGATCGTTCATGCGGGCCAACAACCCGACCCTTCCACTGGCGCGCTCAGTACGCCTATTTTCCAGACGTCAACCTTCGTTTTTGACAGTGCCGAACAGGGCGCCGCCCGCTTTGCGCTTGAAGAACCCGGCTACATCTATACGCGCCTTGGAAACCCCACCACCGACGCGCTGGAGAAAAAGCTGGCTGTGCTGGAAAGAGGCGATGCCGCGCTGGCAACTGCATCCGGTATTTCAGCCATCACCACCTCGTTGCTGACCCTGTGCCAGCAGGGCGACCATATCGTTTCCGCCAGCGCCATTTACGGCTGTACTCACGCTTTTCTGTCACACAGCCTGCCGAAGTTCGGCATTAACGTCAGCTTCGTCGACGCCGCCAAGCCGGAAGAAATCCGCGCGGCCATGCGCCCGGAAACCAAAGTGGTGTATATCGAAACGCCAGCAAACCCAACGCTCTCGCTGGTTGATATTGAAACGGTCGCCGGGATCGCCCATCAGCAAGGCGCATTGCTGGTCGTGGATAACACTTTTATGTCGCCCTACTGCCAGCAACCTCTGCTGTTAGGTGCCGACATCGTGGTGCACAGCGTGACCAAGTACATCAACGGCCACGGGGACGTGATTGGCGGTGTGATTGTTGGCAAGCAGGAATTTATCGACCAGGCACGATTCGTCGGGCTGAAAGATATCACCGGCGGCTGCATGAGTCCGTTCAACGCCTGGCTGACGCTGCGCGGCGTGAAAACGCTGGGCATCCGAATGGAGCGCCATTGTGAAAACGCGTTAAAAATTGCCCGCTTCCTGGAAGGGCATCCGGCCATTACCCGCGTGTATTACCCTGGCTTGCCTTCACATCCGCAGTATGAGCTGGGTAAACGTCAGATGAGCCTGCCGGGAGGAATTATCAGCTTCGAAATCGCCGGCGGCCTCGAGGCTGGCAGACGGATGATCAATTCTGTAGAATTGTGCCTCCTCGCGGTCAGTCTCGGTGACACCGAAACCCTCATTCAGCACCCAGCGTCTATGACACATTCGCCCGTTGCGCCAGAGGAACGGCTTAAAGCAGGTATTACCGACGGACTTATCCGTCTTTCTGTTGGTCTTGAAGATCCAGAAGATATTATTAACGACCTTGAACACGCCATCAGAAAGGCAACATTCTGACTATTACGGCTTGAACCGATGCAGATCGGTTCAGGCCGTTGAGAATCAAGGCACAACAGCCTGGCTATACACGTAATTCCTTTTCAGGGGAGAGCGTGTATTTTCGGCAGGGGGTTCTATGCAGGACAACACATTACAATTAAGCAACACTACAGCAACCGCCGCATCCTTCTCAACAAAGCTACCTTTTACAAAATACGATTTTGGTTGGGTATTACTCTGCATCGGCATGGCAATTGGCGCCGGAACGGTGCTGATGCCGGTACAAATTGGTTTAACCGGTATTTGGGTATTTATTGTCGCCTTTATTATTGCTTATCCCGCCACCTATATTGTGCAGGATATTTATTTAAAAACGCTCTCTGAAAGTGAAACCTGTAATGACTACACCGATATTATTAGTCATTATTTAGGTAAGAACTGGGGCGTATTTCTTGGCGTCATCTATTTTCTGATGATTATCCACGGCATCTTTATTTATTCATTATCGGTTGTTTTTGACAGTGCATCCTATATCAAAACCTTCGGACTCACCGATGCCGATCTTTCGCAGTCAATTATCTACAAAGTCGCAATTTTTGCGGTGCTGGTTGCCATTGCTTCCGGCGGAGAAAAGCTGCTGTTCAAAATCTCCGGCCCGATGGTGGTGGTAAAAGTTGGCATCATCATTGTGTTTGGCTTTGCGATGGTCCCGCACTGGAACTTTAATAATATCAGCGCATTCCCTGAGGCGGGCGTCTTCTTCCGCGATGTCCTGCTAACCATCCCGTTCTGTTTCTTCTCGGCGGTGTTTATTCAGGTACTGAACCCCATGAATATCGCCTACCGCAAACGGGTGTCAGACCGGGTGTTGGCTACGCGCATGGTCATTCGTACCCACCGCATCAGTTATATTACGTTGATTGCAGTCATTCTGTTCTTCTCATTTTCCTTTACCTTCTCTATTAGCCATGAAGAAGCGGTCTCAGCCTTCGAACAAAATATTTCCGCACTGGCGCTGGCGGCTCAAGTTATCCCAGGACAAATTATTCACATCACCTCCACGGTGTTGAATATTTTTGCCGTACTGACAGCATTCTTCGGTATTTATCTGGGATTCCACGAGGCTATGAAGGGTATTATTCTTAACGTACTGGGTCGTGTTATCGACGTTGAGAAAATTAATCCATTGGTTCTGACGCTGGGGATTTGCGCCTTTATCGTCACCACGCTGGTGATTTGGGTGTCGTTCCGCGTATCAGTACTGGTGTTCTTCCAGTTGGGTAGCCCGCTTTACGGTATCGTCTCGTGCATTATTCCGTTCTTCCTGATTTATAAAGTCACACAGCTGGAAAAACTGCGCGGGGTAAAAACCTGGCTTATCCTGCTGTACGGAATGTTGCTGTGCCTGTCACCACTGTTGAAGCTGATTGAATAACAAATTAAATAACCCGATGACAGCGCCGTCAGCCCTGACGGCGCTTACTCCACGCTCTCCAGCTGATAGCTACGGATTTTATTCAGTACCGTGGTATGCGACACCCCCAACGCTTTGGCAATATGCCGCGATGAAACATTCTCATCCATCATCTGCTCTATCAACTGACGCTCAGCGCATTGAACCTGCTGTTTAAAAGGCTGTCCACCGCGGGCCTGATTAACTGAGGTTATACTCGCGATACCCAAATCCTCTCGGGTAATCACATCAGATTCTGCCATCAACATCAGACGAATAATGGTGTTTTCCAGTTCGCGCACGTTCCCCGGCCAACCATGATGATGCATCGCATCAAAGCAGCCTTTATCCAAAATTAACCGGCGCTGAAATTCTTTCGCATATTTCTGCACAAAATGGCGGATCAGCAGGCTGAGATCCTGCGGGCGTTCCCGCAACGGAGGAATAGTCAGGGAGAGGACGTTAATTCGATAATACAGGTCGGCGCGCAGCAGGCGTTGTTCGACCATCTCTTCCAGATTGGCGTTGGTCGCCACAATAATACGCACGTTAACCGGAATAATCTGCGCCCCGCCCACGCGGCGGATCCCGCCATCTTGCAGTACTCGCAGTAATTTGGCCTGTAAATTCAGCGGCATCTCACCAAATTCATCCAGGAAAAGGGTGCCTTTATCCGCCATTTCAAACAGCCCTTTTTTGCCTTTACCGTCCGCACCGCTGAAGGCGCCTTTTTCGTATCCGAAGAATTCACTCTCCATCAGCGACTCGGGTAATGCAGAGCAGTTAACCGGAATAAATGGATAAAAGCTACGCTGGCCAGAGTTATGAATCGCTCGGGCCAGCAGCTCTTTACCGGTGCCGGTTTCACCGCGGATCAGGACGGTATACTTGCTGTCCGCAATTCTGATCGCTTTTTCGATCAGTGCCTGCATGCTCTGGCTGCTGCAAATAATGTCTGAAAAATAGCGTGGGCGTTCCACTTCGGGCATCGACAGTTCGCTTATCTCTTCGCAAAAGTAAGCAACGTTAATAATATCGGCACGCTGACTTAAACTGGATTGCACGCAGGAAATATCCTGCAACTGACGACACCAGGATTTAATCAGGATCCGGCCTGCCGTCACTTTCATTGAGATGATATTGATATCACAGCAGGAAAACTCCTTCAGGACATCCTCAACCATAGACAGGCGATCAATTGTTTTAATATCCCAGCGTATCGTGACCACATTTGCTCCAAGTAGTTAGCAACTGCGAAGTAGATATTTCGGTGACGCTCAAGAATCTGACTACATTCTAGACGCTGTGGAATAATGTTCTGCCAATGGACTCACATTGTGGAAGTAAAAACGAAATATAAAAAAACCGGAGCACAAGGCTCCGGTTATTGGGTCATAACCCACGCTTATTGCTGCGGATTCTCATCCTGGTCTACGGCAAAGCACGCCACCAGCTGACCGCCGTAATCTTTAAGCTGCGGCTGTAGCTGGGTACAAGGACCAAAACGACGGCGGCAGCGGGCGTTGAACGCGCAGCCCGGCGGTGGATTCAGCGGGCTTGGCAGCTCGCCGGTCAGCTTGATGCGCTCACGACGGTCGTCCGGGTTCAGACGCGGCGTCGCAGAGAGCAGCGCCTGGGTGTACGGATGGCGCGGATTGTTGAAGATCTGATCTTTGGTCCCTTTCTCCACGCAGCGACCTAAATACATCACCATCACTTCATCGGCAATATGTTCCACTACCGACAGGTCGTGGGAGATAAAGACATAGGACAGCCCCAGATCCTGCTGCAGATCCATCATCAGGTTCAGCACCTGCGCACGCACGGAAACGTCCAGCGCGGAAACCGGTTCGTCGGCAATCACCACGTCCGGGTCAAGCATCAGACCGCGGGCGATGGCAATACGCTGACGCTGACCACCGGAGAACATGTGCGGATAGCGGTCGTAGTGCTC
The DNA here is from genome assembly GCF_024809055.1 of Citrobacter sp. JUb117. Taxonomy (NCBI): domain Bacteria; kingdom Pseudomonadati; phylum Pseudomonadota; class Gammaproteobacteria; order Enterobacterales; family Enterobacteriaceae; genus Citrobacter; species Citrobacter sp. JUb117. The sequence goes on along the minus strand of NZ_JANUFB010000006.1, from coordinate 227,524 downwards.
GGTTTTCAGACCCACTTTCGCCATCATCTCCAGCGCTTTTTCACGACGCTGCTCTTTGCTGAGCGAGGAGTTGATCTGCAGCGGCTCCTCCAGAATCTGCCCCACTTTCTTACGCGGGTTCAGCGAGCCATACGGGTTCTGGAACACAATCTGGATTTTCTGCCGACGCAGCTTCTGCGCCTGAGGGTCATGCTTGAGCAGATCCTGCCCCTGGTAATACAGCTCTCCGCCGGTCGGAACTTCAATCATCGTCAGCAGGCGACCCAGCGTTGATTTCCCGCAGCCCGACTCGCCAACCACCGCCAGCGTTTTGCCACGCTCTAAGGTAAATGACACGCCGTCCAGCGCTTTAACCAGGCGCTCCGGGGCGAACATCCCCTTCTTCACCGGATAGTGTTTTTTCAGGTCAATTGCCTGCAACAATGGCTGTTGCGAGGTGGCCTCGTGCGTACTCATAGTGTGGGCCTCCCGGCATCATCGAGTGGGTAGTGGCATTTCGACTGGCGACCTTCGCCCAGTATGTTCAGCTCCGGCTCTACGCTACGGCATTTGTCCGTGGCATACGGACAGCGCGGGTTCAACAGACAACCGTTCGGGCGGTCGTATTTACCCGGCACCACGCCCGGCAACGAGGCCAGACGCGCTTTATCCTGCGCAAACTCCGGCAACGCACGCAGCAATGCCTGGGTATACGGATGGCGGGGCGCGCGGAAAATATCGTGTGCAGCCCCGGTTTCCACCACCTGACCGGCATACATAACGATGATTTTGTGTGCCGCTTCTGCCACCAGCGCCAGGTCATGAGTAATCAACACCAGCGCCATATTTTCTTTCTGCTGAAGCTCCAGCAGCAGTTCGATGATCTGCGCCTGAATAGTCACGTCCAGCGCGGTTGTCGGTTCATCGGCAATCAGCAATTTCGGACGACAGGCAATCGCCATGGCGATCATCACGCGCTGACTCATACCTCCAGACAACTGGTGCGGATACACATCAAGACGTGAAGCCGGGTCAGGAATGCCCACCAACGTCAGCAGGTCAATCGCCCGCTGAATACGGGTTTTCTTGTTGCCACCCTGATGCACCTTAATGGCTTCCATAATCTGGTAGCCGACGGTGTAGCACGGGTTGAGGCTGGTCATTGGGTCCTGGAAAATCATCGCCACTTCAGCACCCACCAGCTGGCGACGCTCTTTTTCAGAGATGCGTTTCAGGTCGCGGCCGTTAAACTCAAGGCTTTCCGCCATCACGCGGCCGGGGTAGTCAATCAGCCCCATAATCGCCAGTGAACTGACGGACTTACCGGAGCCGGATTCCCCGACAATCCCCACCACTTCGCCCTGGTTCACACTGTAGCTGATGCGGTCTACGGCACGGAATTCGGCGCCAACGTCGCCGAAATGTACAGATAATTTGTCTACATTTAATAACGCCATCTCGAACCTCTTACTGCTTCAGTTTGGGATCGAGCGCGTCACGCAGACCGTCACCCATCAGGTTAAATGCCAGCACCGTCAGCAGGATCGCCAGACCCGGGAAGGTCACGACCCACCAGGCACTTTGCGCGAACTGCAACACGTCGGAGAGCATAGTGCCCCATTCCGGTGTTGGCGGCTGCGCGCCCATGCCCAGGAAGCCAAGCGCGGCCATATCGAGAATGGCGTTAGAGAAGCCGAGCGACGCCTGAACAATCAGCGGCGCAAGACAGTTAGGAAGAATATTGACGAACATCTGGCGCATCGCACCGGCACCCGCCACGCGAGAGGCGGTGACGTAGTCGCGGTTCACTTCCACCAGCACGGCGGCACGTGTCAGACGCACATAGTGCGGCAGCGCCACGAACGTCAGTGCCAGCGCCGCATTACCTATCGATGGGCCAAATACCGCCACCAGCACCAAGGCCAGCAACAGGCTCGGCAGTGCCAGCATGATATCGACCACTCGCATGATGACGTTATCAACGATGCCGCCGAAATAACCGGCCACCAGCCCGAGAATCACGCCCATCAGCAGCGAGAGCACCACCACCAGACAGCCGACCAGCAGCGACAGGCGTGCACCGTACATCAAGCGCGACAGCACATCGCGCCCTACGTCGTCAGTACCAAACAGATGCGCCCGCGAGCCGCCTTCCTGCCACGCAGGAGGTGCCAGCAGCGTATCGCGAAATTGTTCCGCCGGGTTATAGGGCGCAATCCAGTTGGCGAAAATTGCAATAAACAGCACGATGACCACATAAACGAGGCCAACGACCGCACCTTTGTTGCGTTTAAAATAGTGCCAGAACTCCTGCAACGGGGTCATCGGCACCGGTGCAGCAATAACTTTATTTTCAGTAACCTGTGACATGATGGCCCCTTACTTCTTATGCCGAATACGCGGGTTCACCACGCCGTACAGCAGGTCTACCAGCAGGTTGACGAGAATAATCATCGTCGCTACCAGTAATACACCGCCCTGCACTACCGGATAATCACGGCGTTGCAGCGCATCAATCAGCCAGCGCCCCAGACCCGGCCACGAGAAAATGGTTTCGGTCAGAATAGCCCCAGCCAGCAGCGTACCGACCTGCAGACCGATAACGGTCACCACAGGCAGCATGGCGTTGCGCAGAGCATGAATGACGATCACGCGCATCCGCGTCAGCCCCTTGGCGCGCGCGGTACGAATGTAATCTTCGCCCAGCACTTCCAGCATTGACGAACGGGTCATACGCACGATAACGGCCAGAGGAATGGTGCCCAGCACCATCGCGGGCAGGATCATATGCGCCACGGCATCAATGAAGTTACCCTCTTCACCCCAGATGGCGGTGTCGATCAGCATAAACCCGGTCAGCGGGTTGGAGTCATCAAGGAACACCATGTCGCTCACCCGCCCGGAAACCGGCGTCAGGTTCCACTGCACGGAAACCAGCATGATCAGCATCATGCCCCACCAAAAGATAGGCATGGAATAACCGGTCAGTGCCAGACCCACAGCGGTGTGATCGAAAATGGAACCACGCTTAACCGCGGCGAGTACGCCAACGGGAATCCCTACCGCGGTGGCAAACATCATGGCGCAGACACCGAGTTCCAGCGTCGCTTTAAAGCGCGGCACGAACTCTTCCCACACCGGCAAGCGGCTTTTTAACGAAATGCCTAAGTCACCATGCATAACCCCCCAAATGTAATGGAGGTACTGCTGCCACATCGGTTTATCCAGACCGAGTTCAGCCAGCAGTTGAGCATGACGCTCAGGGGAGATCCCACGTTCACCCGCCATGATCATTACCGGATCGCCGGGGATCATATGGACGAAAGCAAAGGTGAGAAGAGTGATACCGATAAACGTAGGGATGACGAGTCCCAAACGTCGGAGAATGAACTGCAACATAACCCGGATTCTCTCTAATGACGCACGGCCTGGAACCGTGAATCTGTATTGCTCACAAATCTTATCCCACGCAAACTGCATCGTGGGTAAAGCATTACGCCGGATGGCGCTGCGCTTATCCGGCCTACACAATACCGGGGCGCAGCGCTTCCTTAATTGCTTTTAATTATTCGACAGAGACGTTTTCGAAGTGGTGTTTGCCTAATGGATCAACCACATAGCCTTTGACTTCTTTACGCACTGGCTCATACACGGTGGAGTGAGCAATGATCAGCGCAGGCGCCTGGTCATGCATCACTACCTGAGCTTGTTTGTAGAGTTCAACACGCTTGTTGTGGTCGTCGGTCGCGCGGGCCGGTTGAATCAGATCTTCAAACGGCTTGTAACACCAGCGAGAGTAGTTGGAGCCGTCTTTCGCTGCCGCACAGCTGAACAGGGTGGCGAAGAAGTTATCCGGATCCCCATTGTCCCCGGTCCAGCCCATCATCACCGCCTGGTGCTCACCAGACTTGGCACGCTTGAGGTACTCGCCCCACTCGTAGGTGACGATTTTGGCCTGGACGCCAATTTTCGCCCAGTCCGCCTGGATCATTTCAGCCATACGGCGTGCGTTCGGGTTGTACGGACGCTGTACCGGCATCGCCCACAGTTCAACGGTGAAGCCTTTGTCCTGGCCCGCTTCTTTCAGCAGCGCTTTGGCTTTTTCCGGATCGTAGCTGTAGTCTTTAACGTCGTCGTTATAGCCCCACATGGTTGGCGGGATCAGGTTCTTGGCTGCAACGCCTGCGCCCTGATATACCGCTTTGATGATCGCTTCTTTGTTCACCGCGTAGGTCAGCGCCTGACGCACTTTCACGTCATCGAACGGTTTCTTCTCGGTGTTGAAAGACAGGTAACCCACGTTCAGGCCCGCCTGCTCCAGCAGGTTGAGGTTTTTATCCTGCTTCATGCGCGCGATGTCAGCCGGGTTCGGGTACGGCATCACCTGGCACTCATTCTTCTGCAGTTTGGCGTAACGCACGGATGCGTCAGGGGTGATGGAGAAGACCAGACGATCGATCTTCGGCTTGGTGCCCCAGTAACCTTCGAACGCTTTATACAGAATGCGCGAGTCTTTCTGGTACTGCTGCATCTGGAACGGACCGGTACCGATTGGGTTCAGATCCACTTTCTCCGGGGAGCCGGCTTTCAGCATGTTGTCGGCATATTCTTTGGAAAGAATAGACGCGAAGTCCATCGCCAGATCTGCCAGGAACGGTGCTTCCGGGCGGGTCAGTACGAACTGGACAGTGTTATCGTCGACTTTCTTCACTTCACTGATCAGATCCGGCAAGCCCATCCCTTCGAAGTACTCATAGCTGCCACCAGAGACTTTATGGTACGGGTTCTGGGCGTTTTTCTGGCGGTCAAAGGAGAACACCACGTCATCAGCGTTGAAGGTACGCGTCGGTTTAAATTCTTTATTGTCCTGCCACTTCACGCCCTGACGCAGGTGGAAGGTATAGGTTTTACCGTCTTCGCTGATTTCCCACTTCTCAGCCAAGCCCGGGATCACTTCAGTCGTACCGGTTTTGAACTCAACCAGGCGGTTATAGATCGGTACTGAGCTGGCATCATAGGTTGTGCCAGAAGTGAAAAGCTGTGGGTTAAAGCCTTCAGGAGATCCTTCTGAACAATAAACCAGAGTTTTAGCCTGTACGCTTGCTGCGACGGTCATAGCCACCAGGCTCAGACCAAGCTTCAGCATCCCTGACTTCTTCAAGGAAATACTCATTCTTCTGCTCCAAATGTGATGTTTGTTGTTTTACCCTTTGCAGTGGGTTTGCACCGCCTGGCCTTTTTTGTTTTTTACCCGGCCGGGTCGGCGTTAAGAGGATGGGGATTCCGTTCACATAAGCGACTGAGTTGCAGTGCGGATTCTCCATGAAATGCCCCTCATGCCCTACAATCTGTCAACAGAATGTGAAAACGTCAATACAGGTAACCGTGATTTACGCCAACGGTGAGAATTCGCAAACAAAGATTAAAAAAAGTGCAGAGGGGCATTTTCAGCAGGGAAATTTGTGCTACGCGGCCTATACCAGAATAAATATCTTCATATTTAGCAACGTTTAGTGATTAACATTTATGCAAAATGTGAAAAATTTCTTAATGAATGCTGCATATCTGAGCGATTAATACCATGAACGTTAAAGCGCACAGCGGAAAATGCTAGGTTCAGCCATAAGTAACGCAAAAAAAGATTCAAGCAAATATAAAAAAAGACAATGGAATATGTCACAGAATCGTTAACAGACAGTGGGAAGTGGTACACAATTTTTGCAGGCGAAATGAAGATGAAACAGGGAAGCAGCCCGTAGGCCGGATAAGGCGTCTGCGCCGCCATCCGGCGATGCAGACTCCCACGCGCTTTAATTGCCTGATGGCGCTGCGCTTATCAGGCCTACAAATCCTCTCGGCTTCAAATGCAAAAAGCCCTGCTCATAGAGCAGGGCTTTAAATTTGGTCGGTGATAGAGGATGACTCGCCACTACGTGGCTCGCCCTGCGGGCCGTTGCTGACGCAACGTTCTCTCGCTCCGCTCGAGTCGAACCCCTTGCCCCCGGAGGTTCTCATCCTCGTGAATCCCGGAAAGCAAAAAGCCCGCTCAAAGAGCGGGCTTTTCTAATTTGGTCGGTGATAGAGGATTCGAACCTCCGACCCCTTCGTCCCGAACGAAGTGCGCTACCAGGCTGCGCCAATCACCGAATGCGGGGCGCATCTTACTGCTCAGGTGCGCGCCCGTCAATCCCTTCGTATCAAAATGCCATTCGATCGGCGAGAAAGTCAGCAGGCCGGTTACTGCGCCGCGACTTTCTGCCCGCCCGGAACGTTGCACCAGTTATTGTTCTCATTTATACCGCCGTTTGGCGAGGTATAACCGAGGCAACCCAAAATGGTGTCATACAGTTCCACATGACGGCGCGGGACCTTCATATCCGCCTCTTGCTTCAGGTGAGCAAACGCCTTCGCATGATCGGGGTCTTCCAGATACTTATCCGACATCCACACCATCATCGGCACGCGGAACTGCTCTGGCGGCGCCATTTTACGCGGCGTACCGTGCAGGTGCTCACGTTCGTTAATAGACTCACCGTGATCGGCGGCATAGAACACTATCGCTTTCTTATCGCGCAGTTGATCAAACACTTTGGTAATAAAGTGATCGACATAGGTCACCGAGTTGTCGAAAGAGTTAATCATCTGTTCTTTCGAACAGCCGCTATCGACATCCACACACTCAGGCTTCCACTGTGCATACTCGCGAGTGTAGCGCTGCGTGTAGTTAAAGTGTGAACCTTTGGTATGCAGAATAATCAGGCGCTTACCGCTGTCATTCTGCTTTAAGGATTGCTGCATTTCGGTAATCAGCAGCATATCGTCAACTGTTTTGCCACGGTTACGCGGCTCTGCGCCAATTTGTTCACGATAGGCGATGTTTTCCGCCATGGTATTACTGTAGAACCACATCTCGCTTTGCATCGCGTAAAGGTCTGTTTTAAACCCTAACTGACCGAGTACGGAAAAAACGTTTTGTTCTTTCAGCGTCCGCTGTGGGTTTTCTTCCGCACCACCTTGACGTACAAACATGCAGCGCAGCGACAACTTGGTCGCGGTATCACATGAATACCCACGGAATGCCGCCAGGTTTTTCTCCTGAGCCAGTCTTGGTGTGGTATTTCGCTCGTAGCCAAAAATCCCCATATGATCCCAGCGCGTGGTCTCACCAATAATAAACACCACGTAGGTGTCATCGAGATTCTTGGGGGCAACATAAGTGAATTTTTTCGCCGGGTTCATCAGCGATTTGTTGTCTGAGGACTCATCAACCTGCGCCCAGGCATACAGCCCTAACGCGGAGAGCCAGTTTGACGGCAGATAGGAGTTTGCCACGACGCCGCCGTAGCTGGGTAAATCGATGCCGGTTTCACGCTCGACGGATCTCTGCTGCATGCTGAGCAGACGAATCGGCGCCCATACCATGATCCCCGCCAGCAAAACGACCGCCACATTGCGAAATCTCATACCTGGCGTGCGCAGCTGTTTTATCAGGGTGTAGCGACAACGGTTATTCCAGATTAAGAGCAACGGCAAAATACTGACCGAAACCAGCCACGCAATAAAATGCCAGCCCACAACTTCCTTCGATAAATCAATATCGGTGGTCATAACCGAGGCAATAATGCCGTAACCGATCACCACGTTCAGGAAGGTCATATAATAGCTGGCACCTGCGGAACACAGCACCACAAAGGTTGCCAGTACACGCCAGGCGCGTCGGCCAAATAAAGAGAGAAGACGAAGTAAAAAGAAGGTTGCCAGCACCGCGCCAGCTAATTCAACAACCGCAGAGATTCCTTTCCAGACGGTGAACTCGTACGCATATCCGCTAAAACGACGGTAAAATACAGCGGAGTTCATAAACAGACCGATATAGATTGCCAGCAAGAGACTGAGCTTCTGCTGCGTCATCGACTTAATATATCTCATCAATAAAACCTGGAAAACGGGATAAAAAGCCCTACTTACAGTCAGTTAGACCGGGCAGGTGAAAGATGCGACAACGGCAGAGTTTGAAATGTCTACGGGCGCGAGTAAGTAGACCACAGGTAAACGCAAAAGTGCTTATAGAGAATGAAAATGGCGCATATATTTTTGTAAATATATGCGCCAGGTATTAATGACACCACTAATAGAATCAGGCGTGCGCCTCGGTAAATACGCTACGCTGAGGCTGACGAATGGTGGTAGACAGCGCCAGCGAGATGATTAACAGCGCGAAGATGACACAGAAGGTCACGTAAAAACCGCCAAACAGGGAAGCGATGATGGACCCACAGATGCTGCCAATCCCGAAGCCCAGATAGATAACCCCATAGTTTTTAGCCAGATTATTCAGGCCAAAGAACTCACTGACCAAGGACGGGAATACGGTAATCGTACCGCCAAAGTTAAAGGCAACGCAGGCAATCGCCGCGAAGAAGGTCGCTTCGTTCAGCGGTGCGAATAGCAGCGCCGCCATACCGACCAGCGAAACAACCTGACCAATGGTGATAACGCGAATACGGGAAATCTTGTCGGACAGGATGCCCAGCACCAGACGGCCTGACAGGTTAGCGATGGAAATCACCGTCACCGCATTGGCCGCTGTCGCCACATCCATATGCGCCAGAGTTTGTGCAATATCTTTTGCCACACCAATGACATACAGCCCACTCATACACGCGGTCAGGAACATCACTGCCAGCATCCAGTACTGTGGTTTGCGCATAGATTGCGCCAGAGTGTAGTCGTTCTCGACCACGCCATTCACCGTTTTAACTTCCTGATTTGGTGCATCTTTCATCAGCGTAGAGCCAAAGACGATCATCACCAGCACAATGGCACCCCAGATAACAAAGGTTTTCTCCAGCCCGACGGTTTCCAGCAGATGAGTGTCGATAAACTTGAAGCCGAGGCTTCCGAGGCCATAAGAGCCGATAGCAAAGGCGGAAATCAGCCCTTTACGCTCAGGGAACCATTTTACGCAGTTGGACAGCGTTAACAGGTAGCCCGCACCATCCGCCAGGCCCACCAGCACACCCGCACTCAGCCACAGCATAATCAGGCTGTCAGAGTGTGCGGTTAAGAAGAAGCCCACGCCCAGCAGGATACCGGATGCCATGGTGACGCGTTTCACGCCAAAACGTTCCTGAAGTTTCCCGGCGACAGAAGAAGAAATCGCCAGGCCCAGGCTTAACAGGCCAAAGGAGAAAGCCACCTGGCTGACCGGCGCATCCAGCTTTGAAGAAAGCGCGCCATTGAACAGGCTCCAGGTGTAAACCGAACCTAAGGCAAATTGGGTAATGATGGTGCCGATCAGGGTCAGCCACCGGGTACGCTGATAATCAGAAGTTTTCATGGCAGTATTCCTGCATAAGCAAAATGGGAAATTCTCTGCCAACAACCATACCGAAGTGCATTTATGACGAGGGGAAAACGGCATGAAGTGCCATCAGAACGGAATGAAATGCCTGGATTGCGGAATGAATGACGAGACAAAAAGTGAGAGGACCGGATTTTTTCACACAAGTGAGTACCCGCTATCACTGAGATGCGTGTGATTATTGATTCTAATTAGTTACGGAGTTGTTTTATTTACGCATGTTCGCGTTAAAATTTAGCGCTTACTCCCATGGTGTACATATAGTCACTGTTATTGGTGCTATTTTCCGCCTGAGAGAGCGCAGCATAGGCCGCCATATGCGGATTGAGCAGCATATCAGCCCCCACGGTAACATCCAGCCAGTTGCCGTCCTGACTCGCCGCGGACATCCGGCTGAGGCCCGATTGCGCCTTCCAGATATTCTCGCCAAACTGCTGGTTATAGCTGATTTGCGCCCACGGACGCAGATCGCCAAACTGCGAATTAACCCGCCAGCCTAAGGTGCTAACGCTGGCATGCCATAACGGATCGGTCTGCGTGACGGACGTCGCACTGTCGCCAAACTCGTTATAGGTGGACGTTGCCGAACCGTCATAATGTAGGGCTGCAATCGGGCCGGTCGTCACTTGTCTGGACACGGGGAAATTCCAGCCCATACTCATACCGCTGGTCGTATCCAGCGTCGTTTGGTCCGCCAGGTTCACCACCGGACCCGCCACGCTCTTCGTGGAACGAATGCGTTCTTCAAGTATGTCGTTATAGCGTGGTTGGTGATCGCTGTCCCATGTATAACGTTCAGCCGTATGACCTGACATAGCATCAACGATATATTCTTGTTGCCAGCCATAGGCCGTATGGGTAGACAGCGCACAGACCACGACGCTCACCAGAAGGCTGAACCTCTGGCGACCACTACTGTTTCTTATAATCATCAACGCGACTCCAGAAAAGAGCCGAATTCGGCGATATTATTGTCATTGTGTGAAGGATATCGGGCACATTAGGCCCTGTATTAAATATTGTCTTTTTAGCGGGCGCGTCAAGGCGAGCCGAATGAAATTTTTACGCCAGTAAAAACAGCGAGGAAGAATATGCAGCGTTGCGGCTGGGTCAGTCAGGATCCACTATACATTGCCTATCACGACAAGGAGTGGGGTGTCCCCGAAACCGATGGTCAAAAGCTGTTCGAGATGATCTGTCTGGAGGGGCAGCAGGCGGGGTTATCGTGGATAACCGTCCTGAAGAAACGGGAAAACTATCGTCATGCTTTCCACCATTTCGATCCCGTCGCCGTTGCCGCGATGACCGAAGATGATGTCGAAAGGCTGGTGCTGGATGCCGGTATTATTCGTCATCGAGGGAAAATTCAGGCCATTATAGGCAACGCACGCGCCTACCTGGCGATGGCGCAAAACGGCGAACCGTTTAGCGAGTTTGTCTGGTCGTTCGTTGATCATCAACCGCAGCTGACGCGCGCCGCCAGCCTGAGCGACATCCCCACCTCAACCCCTGCGTCTGACGCGCTCTCAAAAGCGTTAAAAAAGCGCGGCTTTAAGTTTGTCGGCACCACCATCTGTTACTCCTTTATGCAGGCATGCGGGCTGGTCAACGACCATGTCACCGGCTGTATTTGCTACCCGGAGGGTCAACATGATTCGCCAATCAACGCCTGACGATCTGGCACCGATTCTGGCGCTGTGGATGGATAGCACGATTTATGCTCATCCGTTTATTGAAGAACGCTACTGGCGTGAGAGTGAACCCATCGTACGCGATGTCTACCTGCCCGCAGCACAAACCTGGGTATGGGAGGAAAGCGGCCAGCTCAAAGGCTTTGCCAGCGTGATGGAAGCGCGCTTTTTGGGCGCACTGTTTGTTGAACCTACCGCCATCAGAAGCGGGATCGGCAAAGCGCTGGTGCAGCATGTCCAGCAGCGCTTTTCGTTACTCAGCCTTGAGGTTTATCAGAAGAACCAGTCGGCGGTGAATTTCTACCATGCGCTGGGTTTTCGTATTGAAGACAGCGCATGGCAGGAAGAGACGCATCACCCCACGTGGATTATGAACTGGCAGGCGGATCAAACGCCGTAAGCGCCAGTGCGGGCCCGGTGTACTTTTCCAGCCACGCCAGCGCGGTGTTGCCCGCGCAGCCATTCCCCAGCTTCGAGCTGGGGAGATCGCAGGTCAGCACATTCACCGCGCCATTCTTACAAATACCCCCTGCGGACAGGTCCAAATCTGGCCAGGCGCCCTCGTGAATACAAATCACGCCCGCTTTGATGCCTGTCGTCACCACCGCCCCGGCCAGAATTTGCCCGCGATGATTCCACACCCTGACCGTGTCGCCATCGGCAATCCCCCTCGCCTTTGCATCCTGCGGGTGAATGGTCACCGGCTCGCGATCCGCCACCGCGTACTGCTCGCGTAACGTGCTGTAATTCAACTGGCTGTGCAAACGGTGCGCCGGATGGGCCGACAGCACCTGTAATTGCTCGGGCTCAGCATTGCCGAACCATTCATCCGGCGCCAGCCACATCGGGTGCCCTGCACAATCCGCGTAGCCGTAACTTGCAATCTTCTGCGAGTAGATTTCGATTTTGCCGCTGTCAGTTTTCAGCGGATGCGCCTGCGGGTCACGGCGAAAATCAGCAAAGCGAATAAACTGCGCGTTGGCGGCACTTTCCGGCATTTCGATAAGCCTGTTGGCCTGCCAGAACTCGGCAAAGGGCGGCAACGTCACCTGCTGGCTGGCCCCGCGCTGCCCGGCAATCTTGTAAAAGGTCTCCAGCCATTCCAGCTCGCTTTTGCCTTCCGTAAACCGTTCATACCCGCCCTGCTCCCAGCGCTCGCTGAGTTCAGCAAAAACATCAAAATCATTACGCGCCTCATCGCGTGCCGGCACAACCTGCTTCATCGGTACCAGATGCTGATTACTGTAATCACCGGTCATGGTGAGGTCGTTACGCTCAAAAGAGGTGGTGGCGGGCAAAACGATATCGGCATGCTTCGCCGCCGCAGTCCAGAAACACTCGGAGATCACCACCAGCTCTGGCTTTTGCCAGGCGCGAATCAGACGATTGGTATCCTGATGATGGGTGAAGTTTGCCCCGCCCGCCCACCAGAGAAAACGGATGTCCGGGAAATGGCGGTCCATACCGTTGTGTTGGTAGAACCCTCCGGGGTTTTCCAGAGCCTCAACGATGCGCGCAACCGGGATTTTATCCACCGCATCGGTGCCACCTTTTACGCTCCCCTGCATGGAGGCGAGCACCGCCGCGCGACGCGTCGGATTGCCGCCGTTAGCAAAATGATAAGAGAGACCAAAACCACCGCCAGGCGTGCCAATTTGCCCGAGCATGGCGGCCAACGTGACGATCATCCAGTGCTTTTGTTCACCATACTGCTGACGTTGCATACCCCACCCGGCCATCAGCATAGTGGTGTTTTGGTGAAATATTTCTGCCAGTTCACGTATTTTCGCCGCAGGAACACCACAAATCTCCGCAGCCCACTCTGCCGTTTTGGCGACATCATCGGATTTCCCCACAAGATAGTCGGCAAATCGTTCATAACCGGTGGTACAGCGGGCAAGAAACGCCTCGTCGTGCCAGCCGTTTTCCACCAGCGTATGGGTAATGCCGAGCATCAGGGCGACATCGGTACCCATATGCGGGGCGACCCACTCCATTTTGTCACCAAAGAAATCCACGCTCTCCGATCGCATCGGATCAATGCAGATCAGGCGTTTACCGCTGTTGCGTAACGCCTCAAAGTACGCGAGCCCCTGCTCATCAGAGGCGTTCCAGGCAATCTTCAGGGTGTTGAGCGGATTCGCGCTCCAAAGCACCACCACGTCGCTGTGCTCCAGTACGACGGGCCAACTGGTCTGCTGCTGATAGACTTCGTTCCCGCCCACGACGTACGGCATGATGGCCTGCGCCGCCCCCGTTGAGTAATCCCCCAAATGGCCGGTATAACCACCCGCCAGCGCCATATACCGCTGCAGCAGGGTCGCGGCCTTGTGTAACACACCGTTCGAACGCCAACCGTACGAACCGGCAAAAATGGAGGACGGACCGTAACTGTCGCGAATGCGCTTATGCTGGGTATGGATCAGATTCAGCGCCTCATCCCAGCTGACACGGACAAACTCATCCTGCCCGCGCACACCCTGTGGAGCCTCCGGCGAGGCCAGAAAGCCTTTACGCACCATCGGAAAACGCACCCGCGTTTTGCTGTGTACCTGATCGCGCACCACGGTCTGCAACGAATTGGGCTGTGAAGTGGGCAATGCGCCACGCGAGGAGAAAACCGTGTCGCCATCGGTTTCAACAAGAATGGGTCCCCAGTGGGCGGCGGTTAATACCGAGTAATGTGCGGGTGAATTAGCCAAGATGGCGCTCCTGAATGCGATGTGACGGCTTATTTATTATGCCGTTCAATGTTACTTACAAATTTCAGAGTCTTCCCTGGAATTTTCTTCATGTTCACACGTCATAATCAACCGCCACAGTCGCTGTGGTAAAGAATAAAAAAGTCATTAAGGAATTAAGATGAAGAAACGTGTATTTGTGATTGCTGCCATCGTGAGCGGCGCCCTGGCGGTTTCTGGCTGCACAACAAACCCTTATACCGGTGAACGCGAAGCGGGTAAATCCGGCATGGGGGCGGGCATTGGTTCGCTGGTGGGTGCGGGCATTGGCGCGCTCTCCTCGTCGAAGAAAGATCGCGGTAAAGGCGCGTTGATTGGCGCAGCCGCAGGGGCCGCCGTGGGTGGTGGTATCGGTTACTACATGGACGTGCAGGAAGCAAAACTGCGCGAAAAAATGCAGGGAACCGGCGTGAGCGTGACGCGCAGTGGCGATAACATCATTCTGAATATGCCCAACAACGTCACCTTCGACAGCAGCAGCGCCAACCTGAAACCTGCCGGGGCCAACACCCTGACCGGCGTGGCAATGGTGCTGAAAGAGTACAATAAAACCGCAGTCAACGTATTGGGCTTCACCGACAGCACCGGCAGCCAGGATCTGAACATGCGTCTGTCACAGCAGCGTGCGGACTCCGTTGCCAGCGCCCTGATCACTCAGGGTGTAGAAGCTAACCGTATCCGCACCCGTGGAATGGGCCCGGCGAATCCAATAGCCAGCAACAGCACCGCGGAAGGTAAAGCACAAAACCGCCGCGTAGAGATCACGTTGAGTCCAATTCAGTAACGTTTTGTGCCGGAGACAGGGTGCGCCTTATCCGGCATGAAGCACTTGCCATCGTTGATTTTCACGATAAGGTGTTCACACTAAATTCAGGGAAATCAGCGATGAGCAAATCAACACGTGCCACCATCAGCGATGTGGCGAAAGCCGCAAAAACGGGTAAGACCAGCATTTCACGCTACCTCAACGGTGAGAAGCATCTGCTTTCCGACGCGCTGTTGGCCCGCATTGAACACGCCATTGCCGAACTCGACTATCGCCCAAGCCTGATGGCACGAGGCCTGAAGCATGGCCGTACCCGCCTGATAGGCCTGATTATCGCCGACATTACCAACCCCTACTCCGTTAACGTGTTAAGCGGTATCGAAGCTGCCTGTCGCGAAAAAGGCTTTACCCCGCTGGTCTGTAATACCAACAACGAAGTGGACCAGGAGCTGCATTATCTCGATCTGCTGCGCAGCTATCAGGTTGAGGGGATTGTGGTGAATGCCGTCGGCATGCGCGAAGAAGGGCTGAACCGCCTGCAACAGTCTGCACTACCGATGGTGTTGATTGATCGTAAAATTCCGGATTTCGCCTGTGATATGGTCGGTCTGGATAACACCCAGGCGGCGACAGTTGCCACTGAGCACCTGATTGAACAAGGCTTCGAAGCTATTATGTTCCTCAGCGAGCCGTTGGGGATGGTTAACACCCGACGCGAACGTCTAACTGCTTTTCGCGCCACGCTGGCGCGATACCCCGGCGTTATCGCCGAAAATGCCGAGGTTTCGCTGGCGGAAAATACGCAACTGGATGACACGCTGCGTCAGTTTCATCAGCAGCATCGCGGAATGCGTAAGGCCGTTATCTCTGCCAACGGCGCGCTCACGCTGCAGGTGGCCCGCTCGCTGAAGCGTATTGGCCTCAACTGGGGCAGCGACATCGGCCTGCTCGGTTTTGACGAACTGGAATGGGCCGAACTGGCTGGCGTCGGCATCACCACCCTGAAACAGCCCACCTGGCAGATTGGCTATACCGCCGTCGAGCAGGTTGTACGCCGGATCGATGGTAAATCGGATGCTGTTCAGGAACAGGTTTTCTCCGGTGAGCTGATCGTTCGCGGGTCTACCGCCCGTTAAATTTCCTTCGTGATGGTGATCATAAATTCGGCATCATAGTCTTTTCTTTGGAACCGGTTCCATCTAGCGTTATAGCAAGAACGCACGATTTGGAGTTTCCATGAAAAGAAAAATTATGGTGGTCACCGCCGCTTACGGCTACGACCAGGTGCATGCAGCTGGCGGGCAAACTGCCATGCTGCCTATTATTGCTGAAGCCGGAGCTGACGGCGTTGAAATCCGCCGCGAAATGCTGAGCGACGCCGAGCTTAAAACGCTGCCAACCCTGGCATCCGCGATTGAAATCTTCGGCCTGCTGGCCTGCTACTCCGCGCCAGAACCGCTATTTCTACAAGATGGTCATCTCAATCCCCACCTGCCGGCACTCCTTCAGGAAGCCCAAACGTTGCAGGCGTTATGGTTAAAAGTCTCCCTGGGTCATTTTTCCCATACTCAGCAATTCGACACACTACGTGAGTGGCTCAACGACAGCGGTATGGAACTGGTGGTCGAAAACGATCAAACGTCCTGCGGACGACTGCAGCCTATGCTGCACTTCAGGGATGCCTGCCAGAAGCAGGATCTGCCGGTATCCCTGACCTTTGATATGGGCAACTGGCTGTGGGTCGGCGACTCCCCCGAAGACGCCGCGCAGGCGCTCGCCTCAACCGTGGGATATATCCATGTGAAGGCCGCCACTCCGCATCTCGACAGCTTCCGTGCCATTGCGCCCGATCGGGCAGACCCGCGCTGGCTGGCACTGTTAAACACGCTGCCCACGGACGTCCCGCGCGGCATTGAATTCCCCCTGGAAGGGCACGATTTAGCGGCGGTGACCCGTCACTACGTCGAACTGCTACGCGAGGAGTAACACATGAAAAATTCACTGGATGTCGTCACCATTGGCGAAGCAATGACGATGTTTGTCGCCACGCAAACCGGCGAACTGGCGGATGTAGAGACATTTATCAAACGGGTCGCGGGCGCAGAGCTTAACGTGGCAACCGGCCTTGCTCGTCTGGGCCTCAAGGTCGGCTGGGTGAGTCGCGTAGGTCACGACAGTTTTGGCCGTTTTATTATTAAGTCGCTGGCAAAAGAAGGGATTGATGCGCAGGGAGTCACTCAGGATGGACGCTACGCAACCGGCTTTCAGCTGAAATCTAAAGTCGAAAATGGAACCGATCCCATTGTGGAATATTTTCGCAAAGGCTCAGCCGCCAGCCATCTTGGCATGGAGGATTATCACGAAGCGTACTTCTCCAGCGCACGCCACCTGCACCTGAGTGGCGTGGCGGCAGCGCTGTCCGCCAGTTCTTACGAACTGCTGGCCCATACCGCCCGCACCATGAAAGCCCAGGGAAAGACTATCTCATTCGATCCCAATTTACGCCCGGTGCTGTGGAACAGCGAAGCGGAGATGGTGGAGAAACTCAACCGACTCGCATTCCAGGCCGACTGGGTTCTGCCGGGGTTAAAAGAGGGCATGATTTTAACGGGACAACAGACGCCTGAAGGCATCGCCGACTTTTATCTGCGCCATGGCGTGAAGGCAGTGATTGTTAAAACGGGTGCCGATGGCGCCTGGTATAAGGCAGCCAACGGCGAGCAGGGCTGCGTCGCACCGGTGAAGGTCGACAACGTGGTCGATACCGTCGGCGCGGGCGATGGCTTTGCGGTCGGCGTCATCAGCGCCCTGCTGGAAGGGCACTCACTGCATCAGGCGGTGACCCGAGGCAATAAAATTGGCGCCCTGGCCATACAGGTTCAGGGCGACAGCGAAGGATTACCCACACGTGAACAATTAGCGGAATAAACCCCCGGCCCACTCTGTACCCTACATACAGAGGCGGCGTAACAGCATAACCAGAGGGCAGTCTATGAATAGCTCAACCAATGCAGCAAAACGCTGGTGGTACATCATGCCAATCGTGTTCATCACGTACAGCCTGGCGTATCTCGACCGCGCGAACTTCAGCTTCGCCTCCGCCGCAGGCATTAACGAGGATCTTGGCATTACCAAAGGGATCTCTTCCCTGCTGGGTGCCCTGTTTTTCCTCGGCTATTTCTTTTTCCAGATCCCAGGCGCAATTTACGCCGAGCGCCGCAGCGTACGAAAACTCATTTTTATCTGCCTGATCCTGTGGGGCGGGTGCGCCTCGCTGACCGGAATGGTCAGTAACATCCCCATGCTTGCCGCCATCCGTTTTATTCTTGGCGTCGTAGAAGCCGCCGTCATGCCCGCGATGCTGATTTATATCAGCAACTGGTTTACCAAATCCGAGCGTTCACGCGCCAACACCTTCCTGATCCTCGGTAACCCGGTCACCGTGCTGTGGATGTCCGTCGTTTCGGGTTATTTGATTCAGGCGCTCGGCTGGCGTGAAATGTTCATCATCGAAGGCTTTCCGGCCGTCATCTGGGCGTTCTGCTGGTGGGTGCTGGTCAAAGACAAACCTTCCCAGGTGGGCTGGCTGACGGAGTCAGAAAAAAGCGCGCTGCAGGCACAGCTGGAACAAGAGCAGCAGGGAATTAAAGCCGTGCGTAACTATGGTGAGGCTTTCCGCTCACGCAATGTGATCCTGCTGTGTATGCAGTATTTTACCTGGAGTATCGGCGTTTACGGTTTTGTGTTGTGGCTGCCGTCAATTATCCGCAGCGGCGGCGCGAATCTCGGCATGGTGGAAGTGGGCTGGCTTTCATCGGTCCCGTATCTGGCCGCCACCGTCGCGATGATTTTGGCCTCATGGGCTTCCGACAAACTGCAAAACCGTAAGCTGTTTGTCTGGCCGCTGTTACTGATCGCCGCGTGTGCCTTTATCGGCTCCTGGGCCGTTGGCGCTGACCACTTCTGGATGTCTTACACCCTGCTGGTGATAGCCGGTGCGGCGATGTACGCCCCGTATGGTCCCTTCTTCGCCATCATTCCTGAAATGCTGCCGCGTAACGTCGCCGGGGGCGCCATGGCGCTGATTAACAGTATGGGCGCGCTGGGGTCATTCTTTGGCTCCTGGTTTGTTGGCTACCTCAATGGCACCACCGGCAGCCCGTCCGCCTCGTACATTTTTATGGGGGTGGCGCTTTTTGTCTCAGTGTGGCTAACTCTGATTGTTAAGCCTGCTAATAATACCTGCATTCCGGTTGGCGCACGCCACGCTTAAATTTTAACTTACGGAGATTCGCATGAAGCCGTCCATTATTCTCTACAAAGCGTTACCTGACGATTTACTGCAGCGCCTGGAAGCACATTTTTCGGTGACTCAAGTCCCTAACCTGCGCCCGGAAACGGTCGCACAGCACGCGCAGGCCTTCGCCAGTGCGGAAGGTCTGCTGGGCTCCAGCGAAACCGTCAATAGCGCCCTGCTGGAGAACATGCCCAGGCTGCGCGCAACCTCAACAATCTCCGTAGGCTATGACAATTTCGACGTCGAGGCGCTTAACGCCCGTAATGTCTTACTGATGCACACCCCAACCGTACTGACCGAAACCGTGGCGGATACGATAATGGCACTGGTGTTAAGCACGGCTCGCCGCGTAGTCGAGGTGGCTGAACGCGTGAAAGTAGGTGAATGGACCAAGAGCATCGGGCCGGATTGGTTCGGCACCGATGTACATCACAAAACGTTGGGGGTTGTCGGTATGGGCCGCATCGGCCTCGCACTGGCACAACGCGCCCATTTCGGCTTTGGCATGCCCATTCTCTACAATGCACGCCGCCAGCATAAGGAAGCGGAAGAGCGCTTCAACGCGCGCTACTGCAATCTGGATACGCTGTTGCAGGAATCGGATTTTGTCTGTCTGATCCTGCCGCTAACGGATGAGACTCACCATCTGTTTGGCGCCGCGCAGTTCGCCAAAATGAAGTCCTCCGCCATTTTCATCAACGCTGGACGTGGCCCGGTCGTGGACGAAACCGCACTGATTGCCGCCCTGCAAAGCAGGGAGATTCATGCCGCCGGTCTGGATGTGTTTGAGCAGGAACCGCTGCCGGTAGACTCTCCGCTGCTGTCGTTACCAAACGTGGTGGCGCTACCGCATATTGGTTCGGCAACCCATGAAACCCGCTACAACATGGCAGCCTGTGCGGTAGATAACTTAATTGATGCACTGCAAGGGAACGTCGAGAAGAACTGTGTGAATCCGCAGGTAGCAGGATAAAAAAATGCCGGGTAGCGCTACTGCGTACCCGGCATTCTGTATATCGTTATTCCCTGAATTACTGGGCTGCGTTCACCGCAGCAGTCCAGGCTTGATTAAATGCCTGATGCTGGGCTGCCAGCGGGCCAATCAGCGTGTTGTACTGGCTTGCCTGTTGTGAGGTCGGGAACTGGATACCGTTCGCCACAAAGCTCACCTGCGTATCCTGCTGCGCGATAAAATCACCCACCTGTACCAGTTGCTGCGTAAAGATTTGCGCGGCAGGAATCAGCGGCTGTAGCGCCTCTGACGGAGCAGTCACGACTTTGCTGTATACCTGATCAAAGACGGGTTTCAGATCCTCGCTTTGCTTCAGCGCACCACGTGCGGCATCGGCCTGCAGCTTCGCATTCTGCAGCTGTTGCCCTAACACGCCCAGCGCACCATTTGCCTGACGCAGCGGTTCACGCTGGGTCACGTAATCCTGAGGAACACGGATGGCATTTACGCTATCCACAACCGGGCGCAGACCGGAGTCCATCGCCTGATTCACCTGCTGTGAATAACCATAAAGAATCGCGTAATCGGAGACAAACGGGCCAAACTGTTTTTTCTGATCGGCGGTCAGCGTCGGTAAACGCTCTCCGCTACGCATTGCAGTATTCTGCAGGAAATCGACAAACGCTTTGCGTTGATCGCCTTCTTTATCAAAACACCCACTCAGGCCAACTACCATTAAGAGCGCCAAAACAGGCGCAAACCAGCGAGAGCAGGACTTACCTGTCGCCATTTTAATACTCCTTCACCCAAAAATGCGCACAACGACACCCGCGTGCCTGACGATGACAAGGATAGTCCAGGTCAGCCCCGCAAGATACCCTTTCCGCGTAATCTTGTCGGGGAAAATACCCGTTTCGGTGGCCCTGCGTTTTGCTGAACAATGCGCCATCAGCCGAATGGCGTAAAAATTTTGTCATCTTTACAAATGAGTTTGGCCGAGAGGAGATCCCGACCGTTATCAGATCGTTAGCAAACTACAGGTCGGCCACCGCGATCCGCTGAAACGCGCCCACCGCGCGCACCCCACGCCCGGCGTCTTTTTTTGCGACTATTCTTAATGAGCTTCGATGAAATTCACGATCCCGCTGTGTGATTTTAGGAGTCCTCAATGGAATATAAAGATCCTATGCTTGAACTGCTTAGCAGTCTGGAACAGATTGTTTTTAAAGATGTATCGCAGACCGTCACCTTGACGCAAAAAGCCAACCCGTTTACCGAATTTGAACAGCTACGACGAGGGACGGGTTTAAAAACAGATGATTTTGCCCGAGTAATGGGCGTAACGGTTGCGATGGTTCATGAGTGGGAGTCTAAACGCGTAAAGCCTTCCAGTACCGAATTGAAATTGATGCGCCTGATTCAGGCCGACCCGAGATTAAGTAAGCAGTTGATGGATTGATGTTTTTTCTGGTTTTTCTTCAGAACGGTCCTGTAAATGGACCGTTCTACCACCAGCTCCAGCAACAAAAAAGAAAATAGTAGTTGCATCCTCCGGCGTAAAATGAGTTAATGCACTCAACGGTTTGACGTACAGACCATTACAGCAGTTTAGTAAGGCAAGTCCCTTCAAGAGTTATCATTGATACCCTTCGTAGTGAGCATTTTCCTTTACTGTTAAAAAATCTGTAAAGCACGCCATATCGCCGAAAGGCACACTTATTTTTTAAAAGGTAATACACTATGTCCGGTAAAATGACTGGTATCGTAAAATGGTTCAACGCTGATAAAGGCTTCGGTTTCATCACTCCTGACGATGGCTCAAAAGACGTGTTCGTACACTTCTCTGCTATCCAGAACGAAGGCTACAAATCTCTGGACGAAGGTCAGAAAGTTTCCTTCACCATCGAAAGCGGCGCTAAAGGCCCGGCAGCTGGCAACGTAACCAGCCTGTAAGCTTAAAAAGCTCAAAATTCTAGATCCCTGCCAAACGGCGGGGATTTTTTTATCTGTCTCTCGCAATAAATTTCCCCAGCTTTCTTCTTTGCATTACTTTACCCACCGCACCTTTGACCTTTCCCTAAGGGTAAGCTTTATAGTACGTCGGCATGTATTCCACAATTTTCACAAGGAATTGAAGCTATGTCGAAAACCTCACTGTTGCTGTTATTAGGTTTACTCACCACAAGTAGCGTATTCGCTGCTACCCCAGAATCAACCTTTCTGGCGCAACATGGGCTAAGCGGGAAATCCGTTGAGCAAATTGTCGACGCCATTGACCAGTCGCCTCAGAGTCGACCACTGCCCTATTCTGCCTCCATCACCAGCACCGAACTAAAGCTCTCTTCCGGTGAACAGGTTTATACGCTACCGCTTGGTGACAAGTTCTATCTCTCCTTTGCCCCATACGAATGGCAAACTCACCCCTGCTTTAACCACAGCCTTTCTGGCTGCAAGGGAGAAATGCCCGAGAAGACCTTTGATGTCAAAGTGACGGATAGCAAGGGAGACGTGGTGGTGCAGAAAGCAATGACCAGCTACCGCAATGGTTTTATCGGCGTATGGCTACCACGCAATATGGAAGGCACAATTGAAGTGAGCTACAACGGCAAAAAAGCGTCTCACGCCATCAAAACGATGAATGACAGCCAGACCTGTCTGACCGAATTGCAGCTGCGCTAACAGCATAAAAAAATGCCGGATAGGCAATTGCGTATCCGGCATTTTTTACGTCAATACAGACGGTTACTGCAGCAGCGAAATATCCGCCACGCGCAGGAACAGCTCACGCAGTTTTTCGAGCATGGTGAGACGGTTGATACGTAAATCCTTATCTTCCACCATAACCATTACTTTCTCGAAGAACGCATCAACCGGTTCGCGCAGTTCGGCCAGTTCGACCAGCGCTTCCTGATAGCGACCCTCAGCAAACGCAGGCTCCAGCTTGTCACGCAGTACCACAACCTTCATCGCCAGCGTAATTTCTTCCGGCTCTTTCAGCGTTGCTGCATTCACACGGTCGTTCAGCGGCTCTGTCGTTTTCGCGAGGATGTTAGAAACACGTTTGTTAGCCGCAGCCAGCGCAGACGCGGCTTCCAGTGTACGGAAGTGCGAAACCGCCTTCATACGTGCGTCGAAATCAGCCGGACGCGTCGGACGACGTGCCAGCACCGCCTGAATGGTATCAACGGTGTAGCCTTCGTCCTGATACCAGGCACGGAAGCGACCCAGCATAAAGTCGATGACATCATCCACTACGTTCGCGTTGGACAGCTTGTCACCGTACAGACGTACCGCTTCTTCGGTCAGCGTTTGCAGATCGAGGTTCAGGTTCTTCTCAACGATGATACGCAGCACGCCCAGCGCAGCACGACGCAGTGCAAACGGGTCTTTGTCACCTTTTGGATGCTGACCAATACCGAAGATACCCGCCAGGGTGTCCATTTTATCGGCAATGGCTACCGCACAGGCCACCGGGTTAGACGGCAGGTCATCACCGGCAAAGCGCGGCTGATATTGCTCGTTCAGCGCTACCGCTACATCTTCCGCTTCGCCATCATGACGTGCGTAGTGCATGCCCATCACGCCCTGGGTGTCGGTGAACTCGAAGACCATGTTGGTCATCAGGTCACACTTGGACAGCAGGCCCGCGCGGGTGGCGTGGTTGACATCAGCGCCAATCTGTTCAGCAATCCAGCCCGCCAGCGCCTGAATACGATCCGTCTTGTCGCGCAGGGTACCCAGTTGCTGTTGGAACAGCACGGTTTGCAGACGCGGCAGATGATCTTCCAGGCGTTTTTTGCGGTCGGTATTGAAGAAGAATTCGGCATCCGCCAGACGCGGACGAACTACTTTCTCGTTACCGGAAATAATCTGCATCGGATCTTTCGATTCGATGTTAGCGACGAAGATAAAATTCGGCAGCAGTTTGCCGTCGTTCGCGTACACCGGGAAGTACTTCTGGTCACCTTTCATGGTGTGAACCAGCGCTTCAGACGGTACCGCGAGGAATTTTTCTTCGAACTTCGCCGTCAGCACCACCGGCCATTCAACCAGAGACGCGACTTCTTCCAGCAGGCTTTCGCTCAGGTCAGCGTTACCGCCAATCTTACGCGCCGCCTCTTCGGCATCGGCCTTGATTTTTGCCTTACGCTCGGCGTAATCAGCAATGACTTTGCCGCGCTGGCGCAGAATTTCAGGATACTGGTCGGCATTGTCGATGGTGAACTCAGGCTCGCCCATAAAGCGGTGGCCGCGGATCACGCGATCGGACTGAATACCCAGAATCGTTGCCGGGATGACTTTGTCGCCCAGCAGCAGCGTGACGGTATGAACCGGACGCACAAAGTGGACGTCGGACGCGCCCCAGCGCATCAGTTTCGGGATCGGCAGCTTAGCCAGTGACGTGGCAATCATGTTTGGCAGCAGCGTTTCTGCGCTTTCGCCTTTCACATGCGCACGGTACAGCAGCCATTCACCTTTGTCGGTGGTCAGCCGTTCAGCCTGATCAACGGTGATACCGCAACCGCGCGCCCAACCTTCTGCCGCTTTGCTCGGTTTACCTTCAGCGTCAAACGCCTGGGCAATCGCCGGGCCGCGCTTTTCTACTTCACGGTCAGGTTGCGATTCAGCAAGGGCAGCCACTTTCAGCGCCAGACGACGCGGCGCAGCAAACCACTCTACGTTGCCGTGCGCGAGGCCAGCATTGTCCAGCTCCGCAGTGAAGTTCGCAGCGAAGGACTCAGCCAGGCTGCGCAGTGCTTTTGGTGGCAGCTCTTCAGTGCCAATTTCCACCAGAAAAGTTTTCTCAGACATGGCCGCCTCTTATTTGTCTTTGTTGCACATCGGGAAGCCAAGGGCTTCACGGGAAGCATAGTAAGCTTCTGCCACTGCTTTGGTCAGGGTGCGAATGCGCAGAATATAACGCTGACGCTCGGTGACGGAGATGGCTTTACGCGCATCCAGCAGGTTGAAGCTATGGGCGGCTTTCAGAATACGTTCGTAAGCAGGCAGCGGCAGTGGGTTTTCCAGCGCCAGCAGCTGCTGGGCTTCTTTCTCATACTGCTCGAAGCAGGTGAACAGGAAGTCCACGTCAGCGTATTCAAAGTTGTAAGTCGACTGCTCGACTTCGTTCTGATGGAACACATCGCCGTAAGTGGTTTTACCCAGCGGGCCGTCGCTCCAGACCAGGTCGTAAACGCTGTCTACGCCCTGAATGTACATCGCCAGACGTTCCAGACCGTAAGTGATTTCTCCGGTCACAGGCTTACATTCCAGACCACCAACCTGCTGGAAGTAGGTGAACTGCGTCACTTCCATGCCGTTCAGCCACACTTCCCAACCCAGACCCCAGGCACCCAGCGTTGGGTTTTCCCAGTTATCTTCCACGAAACGGATGTCGTGAATGGTTGGATCCATACCCAGCTCTTTCAGCGAACCAAGGTACAGCTCCTGAATGTTGTCCGGGGACGGCTTAATGACGACCTGGAACTGATAGTAATGCTGTAAGCGGTTCGGGTTTTCGCCATAGCGACCGTCGGTCGGACGACGAGAAGGCTGCACATAAGCAGTCGCCATCGGCTCCGGCCCCAGCGCGCGCAGGCAGGTCATTGGGTGAGAAGTACCCGCGCCGACTTCCATGTCCAATGGTTGAACAATGGTGCAGCCCTGGCGAGCCCAGTAATCCTGTAAGGTCAGGATCAAGCCCTGGAAGGTCCTGGTATCAAACTTTTGCATATTATTTCGTGCTGGATACGTGTGGATTTAAAGGAAGCGATCAGTATACCCGCTGGCTGCAAGATATACAGTACGAAACGGGAAAAAGGAGGAACTTAGCGCATGGAAAGGTGCAAAAACTGCCCGTCTGCGTCAAATGAGCAGACAAAACTCTCTTTACGGAAGGTAGAACCACGCATCTCATAGCTGCCCTGGAACTGTTCGAAGCCGGTTACGTCTATTTTCTGCGTCCCGGTGTTATAACGTTCAGCCGCTTCATTTTTGCATAATGCTTCCATATCCAGCGAACGTGAAGAGCTCACTTTGGCCTTTTGCGCTTTCTGAGTCGGTGCCGGCGGCTGTGGGTCCGCGCATCCTGCCAGCAGGAGGGCAGCCATCGCGGGAAAGAAATACTTCATCATCATTTTATTACCCTCTGATTTGCGGGTCAGTCTTATTATTATTACTGTCTGGAAACGGATCCTATTTTGAGAATCTCATCGGACCATCACAAGCTTTAGCGTAAAAACTCAGATTATTCCAGTGAGATACATCCGCGAAATGCCAGTCAGACTTTTTTTAATGGAAACAGAGGAACTGATGCAGCCCAAAATTTTCTGGATTGATAACCTGCGCGGGATAGCCTGTTTAATGGTGGTTATGATCCATACAACCACCTGGTACATCACCAATGCGCACAGCGTCAGCCCGTTAGCCTGGGATCTTGCCAATGTGCTCAATTCAGCTTCACGCGTCAGCGTACCGCTGTTTTTCATGATTTCAGGCTTTCTTTTCTTTGGCGAGCGCAGCGCCCAGCCGCGACATTTTCTCCGTATTGCGCTCTGCGTTCTGTTTTATAGCGCCGTCGCACTGGCCTACATCTCACTGTTCACCTCGATTAACGCCGAGCTGTCTTTGAAAAATCTGCTGCAAAAACCGGTGTTCTATCACCTGTGGTTTTTCTTCGCCATCGCCGTCATCTACCTGGTCTCACCGCTGATTCAAGTGAAAAGTATTAGCGGAAAAATGCTGCTGGCGCTGATGGTGGTGCTTGGCATCCTTGCTAATCCCAACACCGTCTCGCTAAAAATGGGGGGCGTTGAGTGGCTGCCTATCAACCTGTACAT
The DNA here is from genome assembly GCF_024809055.1 of Citrobacter sp. JUb117. NCBI lineage: Bacteria > Pseudomonadati > Pseudomonadota > Gammaproteobacteria > Enterobacterales > Enterobacteriaceae > Citrobacter > Citrobacter sp. JUb117. The sequence goes on along the minus strand of NZ_JANUFB010000006.1, from coordinate 200,895 downwards.
CAGCGGCGACACGGTCTATTACATCCTGTACGGCTTGCTGGGCAGGGCGATTGGCATGATGAATACACAAAAACGCGCGCTCACCTGGGTCTGTGCGGCACTGTGCGTCACCGCCGTCTTTGTTATCTCTCGCGGAACCTTATACGAGCTCCGCTGGCGAGGGAATTTCGCCGACACCTGGTATCTCTACTGCGGCCCAGCCGTATTTATTTGCGCAGTCTCGCTGCTGACGCTGGTCAAAAACACCCTTAGCGCACGCACTATCCCCGTACTGGGCCTGATTTCCCGCCACTCACTGGGTATCTATGGCTTCCACGCGCTGATCATTCATGCGCTGCGCACTAACAGTATCGAGCTCAAGAACTGGCCGCCGCTGGATATGCTGTGGATTTTCAGCGCCACGCTGGCGGGCAGCCTGCTACTTTCGGTTCTGCTGCAACGCATCGATACACGCCGACTGGTGAGTTAACACTCACCCGTCGTTACTCTTTTAGCGGGCGCATCAGCATAATTTGCCCCGCTAAACACACGAAGAATGCCATTGGATAGGCGCCCATTTCGATGAGTGACAAGGGAGCGTTCAGCATCCCCAGCAGCAGCAACCCTACTGTTATCAATGCCACCATCTGGCACACACGCGTAAAGTGTTCGTCATTCTGATTACTATTTTCAGCACGCTGGTAAGCGTACGTCACAAACATCCCTGTCATCAGGACACCCAGAAAGTATCCTTTCCCGTTCAATAAGGGACAGGCGCGCCATAAACCAATAACGTAAATGAGTGCACCCGAAAGGAATAATAGCCATGCCATAAACCTCGTAGTCTTCATTGGGATCTCCTTATCCATCACGGATACAATATGAATAACCCACTAAAGACAACACAGAAAAATAGCACTAAGTTATATTTTCAGAATAAATCCATACACGTAAATTATTAATTTAAAAAATACATAGATTATAAAAATCCCCTCCATTTAGCAGAGGGGAAATATGATCATGACATCAGCGGCAGCAATTGCTGATAGAGACGACGGAAGGTTTCGCGACGCTGCAAATAAAGCGCATGGCGATCTGCGTCAGGATAATGCGCCTGTTCCAGCGCCAGTTGAGGCAATAGGTCAGATAATGGCTTATCGGAATTCATCGCAATTTGTGCCAAACGTGCCGCCCCCAACGCAGGACCAACGTCACCACCGGTACGGTAATCCAGCTGCAACCCGCTGATATCAGACAGCATCTGGCGCCAGTACTCGCTGCGCGCCCCGCCGCCAATGAGCGTAATGCTGGCCGGTTTAACACCACAGGCATGCACCACATCCATACCATCTGCCAGCGCGAATCCCACGCCTTCCAGCACTGCTTTCGCCAGTTCTGCCGGCCCATGCTGATGCGTCAGACCAAAAAAGACGCCTTTCGCCTGCGGATTATTATGCGGCGTACGTTCACCCGACAGGTACGGCAAAAACCAGACGGGTTCAGCCTGCTCATCCGCCTGTTGTGCCGCAGTTATTAGCGCAGGAACGCTGCTCAGCCCGGTTAATTTTACCGCCCAGTCCAGGCAGGATGCCGCACTGAGCATAACGGACATCAGATGCCATCTTTCAGGTAAGGCATGACAAAAACTGTGTACCGCACTTTCTGGTTTACTGAGGAATCCGTCGCTTACCGCAAAGTAAACACCGGACGTGCCCAGCGAAAGCATCGCCTGACCGGCATTCATCATACCGACGCCAACTGCGCCTGCCGCGTTATCTCCGCCACCCGCAATCACCGGGATCTCGGACAAGCCCCAGGCTTGCGCGACCGCAGGCAACAACGTGCCGGTAATCTCGCTGCCTTCAAACAACGCTGGCATATGCGCACGGGTCAGGTGACAGGCTGCCAGCATGACGTCGCTCCAGTCGCGCTTCGCAACGTCCAGCCACATCGTACCGGCGGCATCAGACATATCGCTGGCGAATTCCCCGGTCATACGCAAACGCAGGTAATCTTTCGGCAGCAGGACTTTATCAACCTGGCGGAAAATATCCGGTTCATGGCGCTGAACCCACAGCAATTTGGGTGCCGTAAAACCCGGCATCATCAGATTGCCGGTGATGCCGCGAGACTCTGGAACCTGGTTTTCCAGTATCTCGCACTCTTGTGCGCAGCGTCCATCATTCCATAGGATCGCCGGGCGCAATACCTTCTGCTGCTCATCAAGTAGCGTCGCACCGTGCATTTGACCGGCAATCCCCAGCGCCTTCACCTCCCTGAGTGAATGTTGCTGAGCCAGTGCTTTGACGGCGCGATCCGTTGCCAGCCACCACTGTTCAGGATCCTGCTCCGACCATAGCGGATGAGGACGCGAAACCGTGAGTTTCTCCGTCTGCGAGGCCACAACATCACCCTGCTCATTCAGCAGTATGGCCTTTACGCCTGATGTGCCCAGATCTATCCCGATATACATAGGGTATCGTTCCTTAAAGAAATGCCCGGCAGCGCAAAGCTATCCGGGCTGACGAACGTTCTTAACGATCCGTTATTTGTCGAACAAATAATGGTTTACCAGATTTTCCAGCTGTTCCTGATGACCGCTCTGATGCACCGGCGCCAGATTATGTTGTTCAGCGTACTGCGCAATTTCGGTCAGCGTCATCTGGCCCTTCAGAATTTGCTGGCCCAGCTCACCATTCCAACCGGCATAACGTTTTGCAACGCGCTGATCCAGGCCGCCATCTTCAATCATGCGAGCTGCGATTTTCAACGACAGTGCCATGGTGTCCATCGCCCCAATATGACCATAGAACAGATCGTATTTATCGGTGCTCTGGCGACGCACTTTGGCATCAAAGTTCAGGCCACCCGTGGTGAAACCACCCGCTTTCAGGATTTCGTACATCACCAGCGCATTCTCTTCCACGCTGTTCGGGAACTGGTCGGTATCCCAGCCCAGCTGCGCATCTCCGCGGTTGGCATCGACAGAGCCAAACAGGCCCAGCGCGATTGCGGTGGCGATTTCGTGGTGGAACGAGTGGCCAGCCAGCGTGGCGTGGTTAGCTTCGATATTCAGTTTGATCTCTTTTTCCAGGCCGAACTGTTTCAAGAAGCCGTAAACGGTCGCCGCATCGTAGTCGTACTGATGTTTGGTCGGCTCCTGCGGCTTCGGTTCGATAAGCAAAGTCCCCTGAAAACCGGTTTTGTGTTTGTGCTCAACCACCAGTTGCATGAAACGGCCAATCTGCTCGCGTTCCTGACGCAGATCGGTATTAAGCAGGGTTTCATAGCCTTCACGACCGCCCCACAGAACATAGTTCTCGCCGCCTAATTTATGCGTAGCATCCATGGCAGTCACCACCTGGGTGGCCGCCCAACTGAACACTTCCGGATCCGGGTTGGTAGCCGCACCTGCGCCGTAACGTGGGTTAGTAAAGCAGTTTGCCGTCCCCCACAGCAGCTTCACGCCGCTTTGTTCCTGTTTAGCGGCCAGCACATCAACCATCTGCGCGAAGTTGTTTTTGTACTCTTTCAGCGAAGCACCTTCAGGCGAGACATCTACATCATGGAAGCAGTAGTAAGGCACGTTCAGCTTGTGGAAAAACTCAAACGCCACATCCGCTTTGCGTTTCGCCAGCGCCAGCGCTTCACCGGGTTGCTGCCATGGGCGGTCAAAGGCTCCCATGCCGAACATGTCTGCACCATTCCAGCAGAAAGTGTGCCAATAGCAGGCGGCAAAACGCAGGTGATCTTCCATACGCTTGCCTAACACTTTCTCATCAGGATTGTAATGGCGAAATGCGAGCGGGTTAGTGGATTTTGTCCCTTCAAAACGAACACGGTCGAGTTGGTCAAAATAAGCCTGCATAATAAGCTCCATAATCAGGTAATACGGCAAGTAAACTGCGATATCGCCATACTGGAATTTCCTGATTTATTGCTCAATTACGTTATTTCACACCGCTATTAAGAGAATACCCAAATGTGCGCTGGCTCCCAAAAAAACGCGCTAAATAAAGAAATAAAAAGACGATCGGGATCGGATCCTGATGAATAAACTAAAAACCATAATCCGCGGATAAGATATGACAATTGCCTTCCCGCTTAGGGTATGTGAGTTTTGCATAGCGCTACGCAAATCAAAAATTTGTCACACATAATCAGGCAGCATTATCCACGGTTTTGGTAGTATCGACAGGCCCATATTCACCCTTTCCAGGACAGGCTCTTATGTTTGATAAACGTCACCGTATCACTCTTTTATTTAATGCCAATAAAGCCTACGACCGCCAGGTTGTTGAGGGCGTGGGTGAATATTTGCAAGCGTCGCAATCTGAATGGGATATATTCATCGAGGAAGATTTTCGCGCGCGTATTGATAATATTAAAGACTGGTTAGGCGACGGTGTTATTGCCGATTATGACGACGATGACATTGCGCAATTACTTGCCGATGTCGATGTCCCCATCGTTGGCGTCGGGGGTTCTTACCATCTTGCTGAACATTATCCACCGGTCCACTACATTGCCACCGATAACCACGCATTGGTTGAAAGCGCCTTTCTGCATTTGAAAGAAAAAGGGGTGAACCGCTTTGCATTTTACGGTCTACCACCTTCCAGCGGCAAACGCTGGGCCGAGGAGCGTGAATATGCCTTTTGCCAACTGGTAGCGAAAGAAAAGTACCGTGGCGTGGTCTATCAAGGCCTGGAAACAGCACCAGAAAACTGGCAACACGCACAAAATAGGTTAGCCGACTGGCTGCAAACTCTGCCACCGCAAACCGGGATTATCGCCGTCACCGACGCGCGTGCACGGCACGTTTTGCAGGCCTGTGAACATCTGCATATTCCGGTACCGGAGAAACTGTGCGTCATTGGCATTGATAACGAAGAACTGACCCGCTACCTGTCGCGCGTGGCGTTATCATCCGTTGCTCAGGGTGCTCGTCAGATGGGCTATCAGGCCGCAAAACTCCTGCACCGCGTGCTGGCGAACGAAGAGCCGACGCTACAACGCATTCTGGTCCCTCCGGTACGCGTCGTGGAACGTCGTTCAACCGACTACCGTTCACTTACCGATCCGGCCGTTATTCAGGCGATGCACTTCATCCGCAACCATGCCTGTAAGGGCATCAAGGTCGAACAGGTACTGGATTCAGTGGGGATTTCACGGTCGAATCTGGAGAAGCGTTTTAAAGAGGAGGTCGGGGAGACCATTCATGCGGTGATCCATGCCGAAAAGCTGGAGAAAGCGCGCAGCCTACTGATTTCAACCACGCTTTCCATCAACGAGATTTCACAGATGTGCGGTTATCCGTCTCTGCAGTATTTCTATTCGGTGTTCAAGAAAGAGTACGACACGACGCCAAAAGAATACCGCGATGTGAACAGCGAAGTGCTGATGTGATGTGTTGCCGGATGGCGACTGCGCCTTATCCGGCCGACGAGTCATCGTGTTGGCCGGATAAACGTAGCGCCATCAGGCGCAGGAATTACATATGCGCTGCAATTAAGCGCTGGTTATCCTGGTACATCGCGAACAGATAGTTGTTGTAGCTCTTCCCTTGGGTGGAATACCCCTTCAGCTTATGAATCATCGCCGTGGCTGTGACTTCCTGATCGGTTTTACGCAGCTGAGCGCGTGACTTACGGAAGGAAGAGTATGCCGGATGTGTATTCAGATTAATGACGTAAGCCGTCACTGACTCTTTCACCGAGTCAAACTGAGAGTAGCCTTTCACCTTACCCGGCGCATTGGTGCAACGACCTTTGACACATTTCATGCCAAACAGATTATTGTTGCTACGTGCCAGCTTCGACGTACCCCAGCCGCTTTCTGCCGCAGCCATGGTTGCCACCATACTGGTAGGGATAATATCCACGCGCTCAAGCAGCGTGTTCCACGGAATTTTACGCGTGTTGCCAGACCAGCTCACCTTGTAGCGTTTGGCGATATCTTTCATGCGCGCACGCTCGCTCGGCGACCAGCGATTCTGGTACTGCTTTGAAATCAGCCAGTTACGTTCAGCAGTAATGGCCGCATTTTGACTAGTAATGTAAGGCATAACCGTCCGGAGAAACGCTTTTTTCCTTGGTGTTCCGGAAGGGTATTTTCGCAAATCAGGAAGTGAACTACTCTTTGCACTATTGCGAGAATACTCTTGTTTACTGCTTACCTGTGTATTACTTGTCTTGGTTGCCTGGGGCTTCTGACTCGTTGTTGCCGTGTGTGTCTTTGCCAGCACCTCACCGGAAAATGCAATGGTGAGTAACATTAGAATCATGGCCCCATATCGTCGAATGGGAGTCAATATCATTAGGTCTCCTGGTCGGATTTATACATTCCAACACCTTATATTTTTCATAAAAATGAGAGATGAATCTCAAATCATAGCAAAAATAGCCGTCAAGAGCACCCAAAGGAATAGTCCAATTCCGAAACTATGTCACGCGCTAACGGTTAAGATTGGTATTAATTCGAAGAAAATGCGGGGGTTATCGCAAAATAATGCCGTTTTTTGCGCACGATCGCTCACCCTCACGTCTCATCCTGGCGGAATCCACCCAAAGGATGAGTCTCCGACCGTAATTCGCTGGCAAACTGGCTAAAATCGCAGCATTCAGGACAGCGTTATGAAACTTGCCGCCTTTGCGCTGGCGCTTATGCCAGGCATCACCATCGCCTCGTCATGGACTTCTCAAGGGTTCCCCACCTTCGAAGTGGAGGGTACGGGTAAGTTTGTCAGCCATGCAACGTTGACGAAGGGTACCCGTCCTTTAATACTAAATTTTGACCAACAGTGCTGGCAGCCTGCCGAAACCATTAAACTCAACCAGATGCTGTCGCTAAAACCTTGCACAGGCGAGCCACCACAGTGGCGTTTATTCAAAGACGGTAGTTACACGCTGGAAGTGGATACCCGCTCCGGAACGCCAACGTTGATGCTGTCACTAGCATCCGCCGTTGAGCCGGTGAGCAACCTGATTCGCCAGTGTCCGAAATGGGATGGCTCACCGCTGACGCTGGATGTGAGTCAGACTTTCCCTGAAGGTGCCGTGGTGCGTGATTACTACAGCCAGCAGACGGCAATGGTTAAGCACGGTCAAATCACCCTCCAACCCGCAGCCAGTAGCAACGGGCTATTACTGCTTGAACGCGCAGAAACGGACGCCCCTGCCCCCTTCGACTGGCATAACGCCACAGTGTATTTCGTACTGACGGATCGCTTTCAAAACGGCGATCCGACCAATGACCACAGCTACGGTCGCCACAACGACGGCATGCAGGAGATTGGGACGTTTCACGGTGGCGATTTACGTGGCCTCACCAGCAAACTCGACTATCTGCAACAGTTAGGCGTTAACGCCCTGTGGATCAGCGCTCCGTTTGAGCAGATTCACGGCTGGGTAGGTGGTGGCACCAAAGGGGATTTCCCCCACTACGCCTATCACGGTTATTACACGCAGGACTGGACCACGCTTGATGCCAATATGGGCAACGAGGCCGATCTGCGTGCGCTGGTCGATGGCGCTCACCAGCGCGGTATCCGCATTCTGTTCGATGTGGTGATGAACCATGCCGGTTACGCGACGCTGGCCGATATGCAGGCTTATCAGTTTGGCGCGTTATATTTATCGGGCGATGAATTGAAACATACGCTCGGTGAACGCTGGACGGACTGGAAGCCCGCCGCCGGACAGAGCTGGCACAGCTTTAATGATTACATCAATTTCAGTGATAAAGCCGCCTGGGAAAAATGGTGGGGGAAAAATTGGATCCGTACCGACATCGGCGACTACGACAGCCCCGGTTTTGACGACCTGACGATGTCGCTGGCCTTCCTGCCCGATCTGAAAACCGAGTCCAACACACCTTCCGGGTTACCGGTGTTTTACAATAACAAACCGGATACCCACGCCAAAGCCATTGCGGGCTACGCGCCACGAGATTATCTGACCCACTGGCTCAGTCAGTGGGTGCGTGACTACGGGATTGACGGGTTTCGAGTCGATACAGCCAAGCACGTCGAACTTCCCGCCTGGCAGCAGTTGAAAACCCAGGCCAGCGCAGCGCTGGCCGAATGGAAGAAAGCCAACCCGGACAAAGCGCTGGATGATAAACCCTTCTGGATGACCGGCGAAGCCTGGGGTCACGGCGTTATGCGCAGTGCGTATTACCGCCACGGCTTTGATGCGATGATCAATTTTGATTATCAGGAACAGGCGGCCAGCGCCGTCGACTGCCTGGCCAATATGGATCTCACCTGGCAGCAGATGGCGGATAAATTGCAGGATTTTAACATCCTGAGCTATCTCTCATCGCACGACACGCGCCTGTTCCGCGAAGGTGGAGATAAAGCCGCCGAGCTGTTGCTACTGGCACCGGGCGCGGTGCAGCTGTTTTACGGTGACGAATCCGCGCGTCCTTTCGGCCCGACCGGCTCAGACCCTTTACAAGGCACGCGATCCGATATGAACTGGCAGGACGTCAGCGGTAAATCGGCCGCCAGCGTCGCACACTGGCAGAAAATCAGCCAGTTCAGGGCCAGACATGCCGCCATCGGCGCTGGTAAACAAACCACGCTGACGTTGAAACAAGGATACGGATTTTCCCGCGAGCACGGTGACGACAAAGTGATGGTCATTTGGGCAGGTCAGCCCTAATCCCCCCTGGCTTCTCGTACCCGGTGGGGCGAGAAGCGTTATGCAAAATAAAACACCACCCTGTTACAAATATGTAGCACAAAACGTCAATTTAGTCTCACAGGCCTGATTTGCACCCCGCCATAGGTAGCGCTATGGTTAGCCACTTTATTACTCAGCTCGACAGACCACCTGCTATGACATTCTCACTTTTTGGCGACAAATTTACCCGCCATTCAGGCATCACCCGCCTGATGGAGGACCTCAACGACGGTTTACGTACGCCCGGCGCGATCATGCTTGGCGGCGGTAACCCGGCGCAAATCCCACAGATGCAGGAGTACTTCCAGTCTCTGCTAGCCGAGATGCTGGAAAACGGCAAAGTCACTGATGCGCTTTGTAATTATGACGGTCCACAAGGGAAAACCGAGCTACTGGCCGAACTGGCCACGCTGCTGCGCGAGAAGCTGGGCTGGGATATCGAACCACAATATATTGCACTGACAAATGGTAGTCAGAGCGCGTTTTTCTACTTATTCAATCTTTTCGCCGGACGTCGCGCCGACGGGACCACCCGAAAAGTCCTGTTCCCACTGGCACCGGAATACATTGGCTATGCCGATTCCGGGCTGGAAGAGGAGCTCTTCGTCTCTGCGCGCCCGAATATCGAGCTGCTGCCGGAAGGTCAGTTTAAGTATCACGTTGACTTTGAACACCTGCACATTGGCGAAGAGACCGGCATGATTTGCGTGTCGCGCCCCACCAACCCGACAGGCAATGTGATTACTGACGAAGAGTTATTGAAGCTGGACCGCCTCGCCAATCAGCACGGTATTCCGCTGGTCATTGATAATGCCTATGGCGTCCCGTTCCCCGGCATTATCTTTAGCGAAGCCCGTCCGCTGTGGAACCCCAACATTGTACTGTGCATGAGCCTTTCCAAGCTCGGGCTGCCAGGTTCGCGCTGCGGTATTATTATCGCCAATGAAAAAATCATCACCGCGATCACCAACATGAACGGCATCATCAGCCTTGCCCCTGGCGGTATGGGTCCGGCTATCATGTGCGAGATGATTAAACGCAACGATCTCCTGCGCCTGTCGGAGACCGTGATCAAGCCGTTTTATTATCAGCGCGTTCAGGAGACCGTGGCGATCATTCGCCGTTACTTATCCGAAGAGCGCTGCCTGATCCATAAACCAGAAGGGGCGATTTTCCTGTGGCTGTGGTTCAAGGACTTGCCTATCACCACCGAGCTGCTGTATCAGCGCCTGAAAGCACGCGGCGTGTTGATGGTTCCCGGTGATTACTTCTTCCCGGGGCTGGACAAGCCGTGGCCGCACACCCACCAGTGCATGCGGATGAACTACGTTCCGGAGCCGGAGAAAATCGAGGCTGGCGTGAAGATTCTGGCTGAAGAGATAGAACGCGCCTGGCGTGAAGGCTGATGGCAAACCCGACCGCCTAATCGGTCGGGTCACGCATTACAACGGCCGTGAACGCAAACGCTGCTGCTGAATTTTTGCGGCGTCAACGCATTGCAACGCACGGGTCGGGCAGGATTCTACACACGCCGGGCCCGTTTCACGATGCCAGCACAAATCACATTTAACCGCCTGCACCCGCGAGCGCTGTGCAACCACATTCATGGCCCCAAACGGACAGGCCAGCATACAGCTCTTACAGCCAATGCAGCGTGCCTGTTCCACGAAGATATGCCCATGTTCGCGGCGAATAGCGGTGGTCGGGCAGGCATTCGCACAAGGTGCGTCTTCGCATTGATGACACGTTACCGCCGTGGTAAACGCGTCGTCTTTAATCACCCGAATACGCGGGATAAATGCCCCGGAGGAGACCGTCGCACACGTCTGGTTTTCCTGATGCGCGACGACGCAGGCCACTTCGCAGGTTCGACATCCAATGCATTTCGCCGCATCCGCCATAATAAACCCGTTCATTGCCTTCTCCGTCGCCGTTAAAACCACAGAGTGCCAGAGAGCGGGCCCCCACCGCTTTGATCGGACAGGGGAAACGGTGGAATTTTGTCAGGTGTATGAGCCAGGCAGGGGCAACTACGCCGAATTAATATGCTCTTTACAGTAACGGCGCTTCCACGCCGCCGGGGTCAGGCTGGTGTGCGTACGGAAAATTTTGCGAAAATACCCCACGTCGTTAAATCCACATTTAAACGCCACCTCGGTCAGCGACAGCGAATCACTGATCAACAGCTTTTCTGCCGCCCTCACCCGCTGGCGATGCAGCGCTTCGGTTAACGTCAGCCGAAAAACACCCCGGAATACACGCCCCAGATAGTCTGCATTGCAATGCAGTTCTTTCGCCAGCAATGAGGCTGATAGGGGTAAATGGAACTGCGTATGTATCATTTGCTGCGCTTTCCACGCCAGCGCATTACCGGGCGTATCGGCAGGTTGTTCGCTGGCGGCAGCGGATATTTGCTGCAAAATCAGCAACAGGATCAGCTCCAGCGCAACGCTGCGATGGATATTCTCCTGCTCACGTAAAAACTGGCGAAACAGCGAAATAATATATTGTGGCTCATTCACCCGAGTCTGTTGCGGGATCGAAAGCAGCGCTTCAGGCGGTGAAACACGCTCACCGGACTTCACTTCAAAATGCAGCCAATAAAATTTTAAATCGGGCGGAAATTGTTCCACGCCGACATGTAAACGCTGCGGCCACAGCAGCAAACTCTCTCCAGCCTGCACGCTAAAAATAGCGTTCCCTTCACGAATCGTTAATGTCCCTTTTTCGACAAAGATAATTTCCCAGGAATGAAGTTGCCGCGCCGGATGACTTCCCACGCCACGAGAAATAAACAGCCCGCCATTTTGTACTTTAATCGGAAGTGACATGGATAATTCAAGCATAACTATTCAATTTCCCGCTTTTAGCACCCTAAAAACCTGCCTTCATCTTTGATTATTCACGATAAAATAGTATCTCGCCGGATCGAAATCACACTTTTTCAATTAAGTCGGAATTGTCATCTTTTTATACTTTTCCCTTCCCTTGTTGGTCTGTGTATTTGGTGCAGAATAAATAACGTACTTTGCAAATGACACAATAAAAGCCCGCAATGTAGCGGGGTACTTTCTGAACATCCTCTCCGGGAGTTATTTATGACTTCGGCTCCGATTACGACCAACGATTTGGCACAACGTGCACAAGACGACAAATTATCTCTGCGTGAAAAAATAGGTTACGGATTAGGCGATGCAGGCGGGACCGTTATTACCTGCCTGATCATGAACTTCCTGACTTTTTTCTATACTGATGTGTTTGGCTTAACGCCCGCACTGGTCGGCACCTTGTTTATTGCCCTGCGCGTATTTGACGCGGTTTCTGACCCGATCATGGGTGTCCTCGCCGACCGCACGCAAAGCCGCTGGGGACGCTTTCGCCCATGGCAGCTGTGGGTGGCCGTTCCCATCGGCATTATTGGCGTTCTGACCTTTACCGTCCCGGACGCCAGCATGGGGGTAAAAATCGCCTGGGCATTTGGCACCTATCTGCTGCTTTCCGTCGGCTATACCGCGATCAATGTGCCGTATTGTGCGCTGATCAACACCATGACGACGCGCCACAATGAAGTGATCGCCTGCCAGTCCTGGCGCTTTGTGCTGTGCGGTGTCGCCGGTTTTTTAGTCTCCGTCGGCCTGCCGTGGATGGTGGAGATACTCGGTCAGGGCAACGCCGCGCAGGGTTATCAGTTTGGCGTGGGCATCCTGTGTGCCATCGCAGTCGTCATGTTCCTGTGCTGTTTCTTCTGGGTGCGCGAGCGGGTACCGCTGGCGATGATGGGGAAATTTACGCTGCGCGAACACATCGGCGGACTGCGTAAAAATGACCAACTGCTGCTGATGCTGGTGATGTCCTTCCTGCTGATCAATGTCTTTAATATTCGTGGCGGCGGGTACATGTACTTCATTACCTACGTGCTGGAAGGCAGTACCGCTTACACCTCGCTGTTTTTCACCATGGTCACCTTCGCCTCGATCATCGGTTCGGTGGTGGTTAGCCCGCTGACGCGACGCATCGACACCGTCAAACTCTATTACTACACCAACCTGGTACTGGCGGCGCTGGCAGCGTTAATGTGGTTCCTGCCAACCGGTCCAGCGCACCAGACGTTATGGCTGGCGGTGATTCTCGGCAACGGCATTATTCTCGGCTTCACGCTGCCGCTGCACTTCTCGCTGATGGCCTTTGCTGATGATTACGGCGAATGGAAAACCGGCGTGCGTTCCTCCGGCATGAATTTCGCCTTCAACCTGTTTTTCATCAAGCTGGCCTGGGCCTCCAGTGCCGGGATCATCAGCGTGTTGTTTATTTTTGTCGCCTATCAGCCTGGCGCTGGCAACCAAACCGCCAGTTCGCTGCAAGGTATTACCGCCATGGAGACGCTGCTGCCCGCCCTGTTCCACCTACTGCTGGCGCTGTCTATCCGCCTTTGCAAACTCAATAACCCGATGATGTCGCGCATTGCTACCGATCTGCGTCAGCGTCATGTATAGCCTTAAGGAGCACGAAATGAACGCACAGGAAGTCGACCTGCATAAGCTCACGGTCAGCGATCCGTTCCTCGGACAATACCAGCAACTGGTGCGCGACGTGGTGATCCCCTATCAGTGGGATGCGCTCAATGACCGTATTGCAGAAGCCGATCCCAGCCACGCTATCGAGAATTTCCGCATTGCTGCGGGCCAGCAATCCGGTGAGTTTTACGGCATGGTTTTTCAGGATAGCGACGTGGCCAAATGGCTGGAGGCCGTGGCCTGGTCGCTGTGTCAGAAACCGGATACCGAGCTGGAAAAAACCGCCGATGAGGTGATTGAACTGGTCGCCGCCGCCCAGTGCGAAGATGGCTATCTCAACACCTATTTTACGGTGAAGGCCCCTGAAGAACGCTGGACGAATCTGGCCGAATGTCATGAGCTGTACTGCGCGGGTCACATGATAGAAGCGGGTGTGGCCTTCTTTCAGGCGACGGGAAAACGCCGCTTACTGGAGGTGGTATGTCGTCTGGCAGACCATATCGACAACGTTTTTGGACCCGGTGAAAACCAGCTGCATGGCTATCCCGGACACCCGGAAATTGAGCTGGCGCTCATGCGATTGTATGAAGTCACGCAGCAACCACGGTATATGACGCTGGTAAATTATTTTGTTGAGCAGCGTGGCACACAGCCGCATTTCTACGATGAAGAGTACGAAAAACGCGGTCGCACCTCCTACTGGCACACCTACGGACCGGCGTGGATGGTGAAAGACAAGCCTTACAGCCAGGCGCACCAGCCAATATCTGAACAGCAAACCGCCATCGGTCACGCCGTGCGCTTTGTCTACCTGATGACAGGAGTGGCCCACCTGGCACGCTTAAGCCAGGACGAAGGCAAGCGCCAGGACTGCCTGCGACTGTGGAACAATATGGCCCAGCGCCAGCTGTACATTACCGGCGGGATCGGCTCGCAAAGCAGCGGCGAGGCATTTAGCAGCGACTACGATCTGCCCAACGACTCTGTGTATGCGGAAAGCTGCGCCTCTATTGGTCTGATGATGTTCGCCCGCCGGATGCTGGAGATGGAGGCCGATAGTCAGTACGCCGACGTAATGGAACGCGCACTGTATAACACCGTACTGGGTGGTATGGCGCTTGACGGAAAACACTTTTTCTACGTTAACCCGCTGGAAGTGCATCCTAAATCTCTAAAATTTAACCATATTTATGACCACGTGAAGCCCATTCGCCAGCGCTGGTTTGGCTGCGCCTGCTGCCCACCGAATATCGCGCGCGTGTTAACGTCGATTGGCCATTACCTCTACACGCCGCGCCAGGACGCGCTGTATATCAATATGTATGTGGGCAACAGCATGGAAATACCCGTTGAAAACGGGACGCTGAAACTCCGCATTAGCGGAGATTATCCGTGGCATGAGCAGGTTAATATCACCATTGATTCCGTGCAGCCAGTACACCACACCCTGGCACTACGCCTGCCGGACTGGTGCTCCGCGCCGCAGGTAATGCTGAACGGTCTGCCGGTCGAGCAGGATATTCGCAAAGGCTATTTGCACATAACCCGCACCTGGCAAGAAGGGGATACGCTGAGCCTGACGCTCCCGATGCCGGTGCGTCGGGTATACGGCAATCCGCTGGTTCGCCATGTTGCCGGTAAAGTTGCCATTCAACGTGGACCGTTAGTCTATTGTCTGGAGCAGGCGGATAACGGCGAGGAATTGCATAACCTGTGGCTGCCCAAAGAGAGTGAATTCAGGGTCTTTGAGGGGAAAGGGCTATTCAGCCATAAAATACTGATTCAAACGGAAGGGGTGAAGCAAAGCGCTGATGATGCCACGCAGCAATCGTTGTGGCACTACGATGTCTCCCCCGCTTCCCGGCAAACGCATACGCTGACGTTTATTCCGTGGTTTAGCTGGGCGAACCGTGGTGAAGGTGAAATGCGGATTTGGGTCAACGAGCAGTAATGATATGACGGATGGCGACTGTTGGCGCCATCCGTCAAAACATCATGAAAAAATTGCCCTCTTCCATGAGGACAAACGGGTGAGAATCAGAAACGCCAGCTCACCCCTGACAGGAAAGTGAAGCTGTCATCGCGATCAACCATTGGGCTATCCTTAATATCATCTGGCAGCACGCTATAGTTGGCGCTGGCCAGCAGTGTCAGGTTAGCGGTTAACGCATATTTTGCGGACAGACCGGCATACGGTGTCCAGCTATCGCCTGGGGAATAGCTAGATAACCCGCTACGGCGAGACTCATTGCCTGAGATGCCGTAGTAATATTCGTTGAATTTTTCATCGTAGTAGAGCACACCAATGGACGGCGTCAGCGTCAGCTTGCCCATCGGCATTGGACGGAACAGAGAAACTTCGCCAGCCCAACCGCTGCTGTTGTCCATTACATCCGCTGCGGCAGAGACTTTCACGCTGCCCCATTTCTCATGGTGATACCATGCGGCCCCCGCCATTGCGGTTGCGTCACGCTTGTCGAGCTGCTTCATCGCATGATCGTCGTTATCGCCTGGGTCAAACTCAAGCGGCATCCACGAAGCAGTAATGCTAAATTCATTACTTTCACTCTTCGACAGAATATAACCTAGCGTTGTTTGCCTAAAATAAAATGATTCGCCTTCATAACTGATAAGCGGTACTGCATGGACATTTTCATTGTATCCACGATAAGGAGATTCGTTATATACAGCCCCACCGCCAAGAGAAAACTCTGCGGCTGATGCACTTGCCATAAAAGACAAAGCAACTAGCGCCGCAATATTGCGTTTAATTAACATGCCAACTTTCCATTTTAAAATAAGCTACAAAGCAGGCGCATAATAATGCTTACAATTTCATCAGTGCAAGACGCATATTTATATAGTAATATATAAAATCATATATATATTGGATTCAGCGATGAACAAATTACAACTCAAACACCGGGAACTGAAAATTATTTCGGTCATTGCTGCCAGTGAAAACATCAGCCATGCCGCAACCGTACTCGGCATTGCGCAGGCCAACGTCAGCAAATATCTTGCTGATTTTGAATCAAAAGTTGGATTAAAGGTGTTTGACAGAACCACCCGACAACTTACCCTGACGCCCTTTGGCACCGCGTTGCTACCCTACATCAATGACATGTTAGACAGAAACGAGCAGCTGAACAATTTTATTGCCGATTATAAGCATGAAAAACGTGGTCGGGTCACGGTATATGCACCGACGGGAATTATTGCTTACTTATCGCAACATGTTATTGCAAAAATTCAGAATATTGGTGGAATTAGCCTCTCGCTGAAAACCTATAACCTGGAACGTAAAGCATTTTATGAAGGGGTCGAATTCCCTGATGATTGTGATGTTTTAATTTCCTACGCACATCCCAAAGATGAAACACTGGTTGCCAGTTTCATTACTAAATATGCGGTTACGGCTTTTGCCAGCCAGGGATATCTCGATAAACACCCCATCAGTAGCCCTGAAGAACTGGAGCAACATTCCTGTATTTTGATTGATTCAATGATGATTGATGACGCCAATATTTGGCGATTCAATTCAGCCGGTGGCAAGGAGATGCATGACTATCGGGTGACAGGAAATTACGTCTGCGATAATACACAATCCGCGCTGGCGCTGGCACGTAATCATCTGGGCATTGTTTTTGCGCCCAATGAAAGCGTTCAACTTGATATTGAGGCTGGGGCGCTGGTTCCGTGCTTCTCTGAACAGCACGAGTGGTGGCTGGATCTGGTCGCGATTTTCCGTAAGCGTGAATACCAACCCTGGCGAGTGCAGTTTATTCTGGATGAGATGTTGGCGGAGATTCGCGAGCAGCTTACTCAGGTGCTACAACAGCCACCTGAGTAAGTAATATAGTCTGCACCTAGTGGTCGAGATACAGGTAATGCACCCAACTGGTCATGCGTAACAGGACCTTACGCATCACTGATACATGGGCGAAATGGTCCGAATACACCGCGACCTGAGCGTAAATACCATCAGGCAACGCGTTGACGTCCACATTCTCATTCAGTTCAATCGTGGCGATCACCCCTTCCGAACCCGGCGTGGAGTTTAAGGATTGCAACGCGCCGTTCGACTGATACGTCCCCCCCGGAACCGCCGGGCTAATCGCGGCCAGTTTTCCGCTATAAACTTTCCCCGGTAGCGCGTTAAATACCACTTCAGCTTCGTCACCTGGCTCCAGTCGCAGAAGTGAGTTTTGGCGGAACTGGGCAATAATCTGTCGTTTTTGATCCGGGATAAACACCATCACCGGACGCATCGGCAGCGCAGCGGCATAGGTGCCCGGTCGGATCAGCACCTGGGTAACATAGCCATCGCTGGGCGCACGAACCACGGTTTGATCGAGGTTAAATTCTGCTTCCGCCAGCTGGGCTTTCAGGCTGGCAATTTGTGAATGCTCACCCATCACCATGCTGTCTAACTGGCTCTGTATTTGCTGTTGCTCTGCGAGGGACGATTTTACCGACGCTTCCTGCGCCAGATAGTTTTGCCGTGCCGCATCGATATCGCGTTCAGAAAAAGGATTTACCTTCGCCTGGCTACCCTGCGCGTAACGCTGGTAATCTTTTGCCAACTTGTCACGCGTGGCCTTTTTCTGCTGCGTGTTCGCTTTCATTTCATCTAACTGCGCAACCAGCGCCTGCTCTTTATGCTGTGCCGTGACAATATCGGCTTTCAGGCGGTCAACCCTCGCCTGATAACGCCCTGGGTTAAGCTTAAACAGCACCTCGCCTTTTTTGATCAGCGTGTTTTTCTTATCCGTGACTTCTGTTACCACCCCGGTCACCTGCGGCACGACGGGAATAGAAATAACCGCCTTTTGCGCCTTAAATGTATACGGATGGTTATAGTTCATCAGTAATATAAGTCCGCAAACAATAAAAATACCGCCCAATGCTGCAGTTGGTACTGTCCATTTATTTACAGGAATTTTAAAAATTTTAAATACAGACCATGCACAAGCCACATAGGTCAAAACGATCAGTAAATCCATCGATATTACTCCGCCGGGGAGGTCTTAACCTCGGCCAGTTTCTTTTCCAGATCGGCTACCCGCTCCTGAAGTTGAATCAGGGAAGAATCAGCGCTTTGCATGCCCCAACCGCGCTCCGGGCGGTACAGCGTTGCCCAAATCCATAAAAAGGGCCAAATAACATGCAGCGTAAACAGACTTACCCATCCCGCAACATGGATAGCGTCGGCATGAGGATGGTTACGTTTTTTTGCAATTAGATAGGGAATATCATGCAGAATAATAACCCCATAAAAAATGACCAGGAATACAAAAATAAGCACTCCTAATGCAAAATAATCAAGAAACATATTTGCCTCAGGGATTAAAAATAAAGAATTTGTATGCTATTAGTTTTAAATAATAGATTTGAGCATAATAGAGGAATAACCAGATTGGATGCAATTGTCTTATTTATATAACGATATATGGGTTTATATATACCCATCGTCTTTTGAACTGCTTCTTTGTTGGCTTCGTTCGCTCACCCCAGTCATTTACCTGAGTAAACTGCAGAGCAGAACTTGATGCCCGGCTCGCTATGCGATACCGGGCAATAAGTGACAGGAGATTAAAACAGCCCCAGCGGTTTATCAGAGTAGCTCACCAGCAGGCACTTGGTCTGCTGGTAGTGGTTCAGCATCATCTTGTGAGTTTCCCGCCCGATACCCGACTGTTTATAGCCGCCAAACGCCGCATGTGCCGGGTAGGCATGGTAGCAGTTGGTCCAGACGCGTCCGGCCTGAATACCACGTCCCATCTTGTAGGCCAGATTACCGTTACGGCTCCAGACGCCGGCACCCAGTCCGTATTGGGTATCGTTGGCGATCTCCAGCGCGTCTTCCATAGTTTTAAAGGTTGTGACCGCCAGCACCGGGCCGAAGATCTCTTCCTGGAAAACGCGCATATTGTTCTTGCCGTACAGGATGGTTGGCTCGAGGTAGTAGCCCTCTTTTAACTCCCCATCCAGTTGCTTACGCCGCCCGCCGGTCAGGACATCCGCCCCTTCTTTCTTACCGATATCAATGTAGTTCAAAATGGTTTCTAACTGCCCATGTGAGACCTGCGCGCCCATTTGCGTGACGCTATCAAGCGGGTTACCGCTGCGGATACTCTCCACACGGCGAATGGCTCGCTCCATAAAACGTTCGTATATAGATTCCTGCACCAGTGCACGACTCGGGCAAGTACACACCTCGCCCTGGTTGAAGGCAAATAGCGCAAAGCCTTCCAGCGCCTTGTCAAAGAACGCATCTTCCTCATCCATAACGTCGGCAAAGAAGATATTCGGCGACTTGCCACCCAGTTCCAGCGTGACAGGGATAATATTCTGTGTGGCGTACTGCATGATCTGCTGGCCGACTTCCGTCGATCCGGTAAACGCCACTTTCGCAATGCGTTTTGATGTCGCCAGATATTCGCCGATTTCTCCGCCCGCACCGTTGACCACGTTCACCACGCCCGGTGGCAGCAAATCACCGATAACTTCCATCAGCAGCAGCACCGACAGCGGCGTCAGACGAGCTGGCTTCAGCACCACGCAGTTACCCGCTGCCAGGGCCGGCGCCATCTTCCAGCTCGCCATCAGCAACGGGAAGTTCCACGGGATAATTTGCCCGACTACGCCGAGCGGTTCATGGAAATGATACGCCACCGTATCGCTGTCGACTTCACTGATCCCCCCTTCCTGGGCTCGAATACAGGAGGCGAAATAGCGGAAATGGTCAATGGCCAGCGGCACATCTGCCGTGCTGGTTTCGCGGATTGGCTTACCGTTATCCCAGGTTTCTGCCGTCGCCAGCAGCTCCAGGTTTTGCTCCATGCGATCGGCAATCTTGAACAGGAGCGCAGCACGATCCTGGACGGACGTATGCGCCCATTTATCTTTGACTTTGTGCGCGGCATCCAATGCCAGGTCGATGTCTTTTTTGCCGGAAGAGGCCACTTCGCACAGTAACTGCCCGGTGACCGGCGTCAGGTTCTGGTAATACTCACCGTCCACCGGTGCCACCCAATCGCCGCCGATAAAGTTATCGTATCGGGCTTTTAACTTCAGGGGATAACCATACTCGCCGGGATGAATACGCGTTGAAGGGGGGTTATTGGTCATGACCGTCTCCTTGCTGTAGGGGTACTACAAAGGTAGACGGGACTGGCGAATTATTCGCCAGCCATTTACTGCTTTACGACAGATGTCACGGTTTACATTGCCGCGCGATAGATCGCCATGATTTCCTCATGCGTCGCCTGAATCGGGTTGGTAAAACCACAGGCATCCTTCAGGGCGTTGGTCGCCAGAATAGCAAAATCTTCTTCCTTCACGTTCAGGTCGCGCAGGCCTGCCGGAATTGCCACTTTCTGCGCCAGCTCACGGATCGCCGCGATGCAGGCCTCAGCGCCTTGCGCTTCGCTCATATCCGCCACATTCACACCCATTGCAGCCGCGCAGTCACGCAGGCGAGCCGCAGCAACCTTGCTGTTGAACACCTGAACATGCGGCAGCAGGACGGCGTTGCACACCCCGTGCGGCAGGTTATAGAAACCGCCCAGCTGGTGCGCCATTGCGTGAACGTAACCCAGAGATGCATTGTTAAAGGCCATACCGGCGAGGAACTGCGCGTAGGCCATGGCTTCGCGCGCCTGCGCGTTGCTGCCCTCTTCCACGGCAACCGTCAGATTTTCAGCAATCATCGTTACCGCTTTGAGCGCACAAGCATCGGTAATTGGCGTGGCGGCAGTGGAAACATAGGCTTCAATGGCGTGGGTCAGCGCATCCATACCGGTGGCCGCCGTCAGAGACTTCGGCATACCGACCATCAGCGAGGAATCATTTACCGACAGCAGCGGGGTCACGTGCTTATCAACAATCGCCATTTTAATGTGGCGTTCTTCATCAGTGATGATGCAGAAACGGGTCATTTCAGATGCCGTACCCGCCGTGGTGTTGATGGCAATCATCGGCAGCTGTGGTTTTGCAGAACGGTCAACGCCTTCGTAGTCACGAATGTCGCCGCCGTTAGCCGCCACCAGCGCAATGCCTTTCGCACAGTCGTGTGGTGAGCCGCCGCCCAGGGAAATAACGCTATCACACTGGTGTTCTTGCAGAAGTTTCAGACCCGCCGCAACGTTGCTGGTAGTTGGGTTAGGATGTGTACCATCAAAAATAACACTGAAAATATCACGTTCCTGTAAGGCCTTTTGAATATCGCCCGCCATCCCTAATTGGGTCAGCATGGCATCCGTCACGATTAACGTACGACGGAATCCATATTCCGCCATTGTATTCATGGCATCCTTCAATGCACCAGTACCTATTACGTTCACAGATGGGATAAAAAATGTTGAAGCAGCCATTGTACAATCCTTAATTACTCTAAAGAGGTAGGCAGCATACGTGTGAAAATCCCATCAAAATATGATCGTGGTTGTTATTTTAATAACACCAGAAATTAAAAAAGCACATTAGGTTTAAAATCTAATGTGCTTATATAAATCAACCGCTATTTTGTATTAATTCATGTTTTCTATGAATTAATTGTGTCATTACTTTTCGGGAAACAGTAATGCATCGCGTAATAAATGATCATTTCCCCGGCGACGGGTAAACCCAATACGGTCAAAATATTCCAGAATTTGGATAGCCAATTTACGTCCCACATTCAGCCTGTCGCGGAAATCAGCGGCACAGGTTGATCCTCTTTCCAGATCCAGTTCGCGGATCATATTGGCAAAAGCCACGATGCGATCGTTACGATAATAGCGATCTTTGACGATCGCGGTAATGATGCCCTGCTGCGCTGCCTGCCGTAACGCCAGACGCATGGCCTGCTCATCTGTGCCCGTTTCTTTCGCCAGGTCCCGCACCCACCACGGCTCATCACCGAAGAGAGGCTCAACTTTTTGCCAGATGGCCTGCTGCTCATCGCTAAAGCCGGCCTTATGGTCCGGTAAATGCAGCCAGCCATGGTGGCTATGGATAACGCCGCTATCGCGCATTTTTTCGATCAGCAGCAGGACCAGCGCTTCGTCTTCCATCGGCAGCGCCATGCGCCGCAGACGCTCACGCCCCGGTCCCGGTTCATCGCGATGCTGCTCGTGGTACGTCGCCAGCGTATCCAAAATTTTACGCTGCCAGCGGGCGGCGACAGAGGCATTCAACAGGCTATATCCAGCCTGAATAAAACCATGTTGCTCAATCAACGGGCGCATCCCGTCGCCGTTAAGCTGGCGCGCCCATGCGAAATCGGGGATGTTCACCGCGCCACGCGTCAGATGCACTGCCAGCGCGTCGCCGTCATTCTGTGCGTTTTCCAGCGCCGATAGCCACTGCAGATACTCCGGTTTACGCTTGCCACGACGCGGCGGGTTGAGCGTCACCACGCGTGCACCCGCAAGCGTCGTGCGGGCAGAAATATCGCGCAGCACCAGTCTGTCGTTATCGGCCAGCCACAGCGGCGTATCAAACACCAGCTCCGCCAGCGTCCCTTCGAGCAGGGAAATACGCCCGGTCACGTGGCTGGCCGCGTGGTGAATATGCAGCGGTTGCCACTGTGTCAGCGGGGCGGCGTGCTCTAAAGAGACAATGACGCGGGTCAAGGCATCCGGCGGTGCATCGGACAACAGCCAGTCACCGCGGGTGAGCTGTTCTTTCTCCGCATCGCCAGCAATATTCAGGGCAATACGCTGCCCGGCATGAGCGTACTCAGTGGCCTGGTTTTGCGCATGCAGACTACGCACGCGCATCGGTTTGTTGACCCCAGTCAGCCACAGCGTGTCGCCAACGTTCACTTCACCACTGAGCGCCGTGCCGGTAACCACCAGGCCCGCCCCCTTCACCGTAAAGGCGCGGTCAATTGCCAGCCGGAAGGTGTGATTGCGGGCCAGCTCTCGCGCAGGCAGCTGCAGCAGATGCTCACGTAATGCATCAATACCCAGCCCTTCACTGGCAGCGGTCACGAAAAGTGTCGCCCCGGCAAAACCAAAGTTCGCCAGCGTTGACTGCACTTCTGCACGCACGTCGTCAATACGCGCGTCATCCACGCGATCGGCTTTGGTCAGCGCCACGGTGAGCTGCGGATTGCCCGTCAGTTGCAGGATCTGCAAATGCTCCCGCGTTTGCGCCATCACGCCATCATCGCAGGCCACCACTAACAGCGCGTGATCGATGCCGCCGACGCCCGCCAGCATGTTGGACAGAAACTTTTCGTGTCCGGGAACGTCGATAAACCCCAGCACGCGGCCATCCGGCTGCGGCCAGTAGGCATAGCCCAAATCGATGGTCATGCCGCGTTTTTTTTCTTCCGGCAGGCGATCGGCATTCACACCGGTAATCGCCTGTAATAACGTGGTTTTTCCGTGGTCAACGTGTCCGGCTGTTGCAATAATCATTTCAGCATCATCTCCATAAACCGGGGCTCGTCTTCAAGACAGCGCAGATCCAGCCATAAGCGGCCATCATAAATTCGCCCAATGACCGGCACCGGTAGCGCGCGCCAGCGGGCAGCCAGGGCCTCAAGGCGGCTACCGCGCCCGTCATGCGGGGTAAAGGTTAATGCCGCGCTGGGCAGTCTATCAACCGGTAGCGAACCACTGCCAATCTGCGACAGACAAGGCATCACGTTCAGTGCAAACTCGCCGCCATAATGTTGTTCGAGCTGTGCCTGTAAGCGTTGTGCCTGTTCGCGGATCGCCTCTTCCTTACGAGTGAGCAGGCGCAGCGTGGGTAATTTTTCTGCCAGTGCTTCCGGGTGTAAATAGAGCCGCAGCGTGGCTTCCAGTGCCGCCAGGGTCATTTTATCGGCCCGCAGCGCACGTTTCAGCGGATGACGCTGCAGCCGGGCAATCATCTCTTTCTTACCGACGATAATTCCGGCCTGCGGCCCGCCCAGCAGCTTGTCGCCCGAGAAGCTGACCAGGCTAACACCCGCGGCAATCAACTGCTGCGGCATCGGCTCCTTGGGTAAACCGTACAGGCTGAGATCCACCAGCGAGCCGCTGCCCAGATCCGTCACCACCGGAATATCCAGCTCATGACCGATCGCCGCCAGCTCGGCTTCATCCACCGTTTTGGTAAAGCCTTCAATGCTGTAATTGCTGGTATGCACTTTCATCAACAGACCGGTATTTTCATTCACTGCCTGACGGTAATCGCTGGCGTGCGTCCGGTTAGTGGTACCGACCTCATGTAGAACGCACCCGGCCTGGCGCATCACGTCCGGAATACGAAATGCGCCGCCAATTTCCACCAGCTCACCGCGTGAAACCACCACCTCTTTACCATTGGCGGTTGCTGCCAACATCAGCAGCACCGCTGCCGCATTGTTATTAACGATGCAGGCATCTTCGGCTCCCGTAATGCGACACAACAGGTCCGCCAGCGCACGATCGCGATGCCCACGACCGGCGCCGTCGAGGTCATACTCCAGCGTCACCGGCGCGTGCATCACCTGCATCACCGCCTCAATCGCTTCTTGCGCCTGCAACGCACGACCCAGGTTGGTGTGCAGCACCGTACCCGTCAGGTTGATGACCGGACGCAGCGCGCTGTGCGACTCGCGTTCCAGCCGGGCGCTGGCTTCTTGCGCCCAGTCGTCACTCCACGCCGGGAGTGCCTGCGTGTCGCGAATCGTTTCCCTTGCTTCGTCGAGCATATGGCGAAGAAGCTCCACCACCTGGGTATGACCGTGAGACTCACGTAAGGCAAGAAAGGCGCTGTCGCGCAATAAACGATCGATCGCAGGAAGCTGGCTGTAGAGTGAACGCATGTCGGTTGTCATGAAAGGGCCTGGCTGTTGGTGGCCCTCTCCGCCGGGGAGAGGGATAGCAATATGGGGGGATTGTACCGTGAGTTTGCTCAGGCGGACATAATACGCATCAAGCCTTTGGCGGTTCCGTGCGGGCAAAGCTCTCACGCTGAAAGAGCGTTTCCACCAGTTTAACCAGTCGCGGTCGGTCAACACACCAGCCGGGTGCGACGCGACGGAAATTGAGATAACCCACGGCGCAGGCGATGGCGACGGTGGCCAGATTCACCGTGTCCGTTTTCAGGGTGCCGTCTGCCAGATAGCCTTCCAGCACATCCAGGCTGCGGGTAATTTTCTCGCGCTGGCGCAGCAGTTCGATTTCTGATTGCAGTGCGGCTGGCCGGGCCTGTTCACGTACGGAGACAAGTCCAGCATCCATAATACCGTCCGCCAGCGCTTCAATCTGACGCACCTTCAGCGCCGCCAGCGGATCGCGCGGTAACATGGCTGGCGCAATATCCAGCAGCTCAATGTATTCGGCGATGATTGGCGAATCGAACCAGTACTCGCCCTCATCGGTGACCAGCGCGGGCACTTTTCCTAACGGGTTGTAGCGCGCCACGCCGTTTTCGACGTTGTAGGGGAGTTCATTAACGAATTCGAAGGTAATGCCCTTTTCCAGCAACAGAATAGAGATTTTTCGCACAAAAGGGCTGGTGTAGCTACCAATGAGTTTCATGCCGTGTCCTTTTTGCCAACAAAAATATCAGTATGGCTCAGGCCACGGCAAATGGCAGGTGACGACGGTCTCAATGATCTAAATAAAGGTAATGCATCCAGCTGGTCATACGCAGCAGTACTTTACGCATCACCGACACGTGGGCGAAATGGTCGGAGTAAACCGCCACCTGGGCATAAATGCCGTCCGGTAAGGCGTCAACTTCGGCATTCGGCTCCAGTTCAATCGTTGCCAGCACGCCATCGGTACCCGGCACCACCGTTAAGGACTGCAATGCGCCCTGAGCCTGATAAGAACCTCCCGGCACAACCGGCAGAATGCTGGTCAATTTACCGGAGAAAACCTGGCCTGGTAGCGCATTAAACACCACTTCCGCTTCATCGCCCGGTTCAAGACGCAGCAATGAGTTCTGGCGGAACTGGGCCACAATCTGACGTTTCTGTTCCGGAATAAAGACCATCACCGGTCGCAGAGGCAGCGCAGCGGCATAAGTCCCCGGACGGATCAGCAACTGCGTGATATAGCCATTACTTGGCGCACGCACGACGGTCTGATCCAGATTGTATTTGGCTTCAGCAAGCTGAGCACGCAGAGAGGCAACCTGCGACTGCTCGCCGTTAACCATGCTGTCTAACTGACTTTGGATCTGGGTTTGTTCCGCAACGGAGCCTTTCACCAGCGCATCTTGTGCCAGGTAGTTTTGGCGGGCGTTGTCGATATCGCTTTCAGAAAACGGGTTAACCTTCGCCTGGCTGCCTTTCAGGTAGCGTTGATAATCTTTATACAGACGATCGCGCTCGGCAGACACTCGCGTGGTGTTGGCGACCGCTTCCGAAAGTTGCGCTTTTAAATTATCGATATTGTGCGTTGCGGTAACCAGGTCGGCCTGCAGCCTGTCGACGCGCGCCTGGTAGCGGCCTGGATCGAGTTTGAACAACACCTCGCCTTTTTTAATCAGCTGATTATTTTTATCGGTAACCTCACTCACAATCCCCGTAACCTGCGGCGTAATTGGAATGGATATCACCGCTTTTTGCGCAGTGTAGGTATACGGGTGGTTATAGTTCATTAATAAAATGAGGCCCGCAACAATAAACACGCCACCTAAAGCTGCAGTAGCAAGCGTCCATTGGTTTACCGGGATACGGAATATCTTAAAGATGGCCCAGGCAAATGCCACGTAGGTCAAAACAATCAACAGATCCATGATCAGCGCTCCTGCGTGTTCTTATCAGCGGCGGGTTGCACCGCAGCCAGTTTTTGTTCCAGATCGGCTACGCGCTTCGCAAGAGCGTCAATATCAGGGTTGCCCGTCGTTGGTTGAATGTGGTTTTGCATCCCCCAGCCGCGTTCGGGTTGGTAGAGCGTGGCCCAAATCCACAGGAACGGCCAAATGGCATGGAGCGTAAACAAGCTAATCCAGCCCGCCGTATGAATCGCATCGGCATGGGGATGGTTACGCTTTTTAGCCATGTTGTAGGGAATATCATGGATGGCGATGATTCCGTAGAACAGAACCAGGAAGACAAAAATGAGCACGCCCAACGCGAAATAATTTAGAAACATACCTGCCTCGAATTCACACTAATTAGAGTTTTTTTGTGCTGGCAGCCGTATGTACCCTGGCTGATGTCTTGAACATAACTGGAGTTGGCAATTTTTGCCATACCACAAAAAAAATATATTTTCTGAGTAAAAGTTGCTTTATTTTCCGCAAAAAATGGGCGGGGGAGAATCTGCTTCAGATCACACTGGGAAAAAAACAGATGAAAATTTCTTGTGATTCAGATCACAAAGACTCAACAAACACGCCAACATAAAACGTGAACCAATTCACATTTTTCTGCCTTTTTGGGTGAATTCTAACCGTGAGGTGTTTTTTTGTACTGGTGCTTTGTGATGAATATCACATTAACTACCGCCATACACCCTATATTTACGTGACGAATATCACATAAAAAGGCGTCGACTGGACAGTTGAACGATTCAGTGCCAGATTTCGCAGTATCTACAGGGTCCGGCTACCTCCTGCCGCTACATTAACAAACCTCGGGCTTTCAGCCTGCGCGATAGCAAACATAAGAAGGGGTGTTTTTATGTCATCCGATATTAAGATCAAAGTGCAAAGCTTTGGTCGATTCCTCAGCAACATGGTGATGCCGAATATCGGCGCGTTTATCGCGTGGGGTATTATCACCGCATTATTCATTCCGACAGGGTGGTTGCCGAGCGAAACGCTGGCTAAGCTCGTTGGCCCTATGATCACCTATCTTCTGCCGCTGCTGATTGGTTACACCGGCGGTAAATTGGTGGGTGGCGATCGCGGCGGTGTGGTCGGTGCCATCACCACAATGGGTGTGATCGTCGGTGCCGATATGCCGATGTTCCTCGGCGCAATGATTGCCGGTCCGTTGGGCGGCTGGGCGATTAAACACTTCGATAACTGGGTTGACGGTAAGATTAAATCCGGCTTTGAGATGCTGGTGAACAACTTCTCCGCCGGCATCATCGGGATGATCCTCGCTATCCTGGCGTTCCTCGGCATTGGCCCACTGGTTGAGGCCCTGTCCAAAATTCTGGCAGCAGGCGTTAACTTCATGGTTGTCCATGACATGCTGCCGCTGGCGTCTATCTTTGTTGAACCGGCGAAAATCCTGTTCCTCAACAACGCCATCAACCACGGTATTTTCTCACCGCTGGGCATTCAGCAGTCCCATGAGATGGGCAAATCCATCTTCTTCCTGATTGAAGCAAACCCGGGTCCGGGTATGGGCGTCCTGCTGGCGTACATGTTCTTCGGTCGCGGTAGCGCTAAACAGTCTGCGGGCGGTGCGGCTATCATCCACTTCCTGGGCGGTATCCACGAAATCTACTTCCCGTACGTGCTGATGAACCCACGTCTGATCCTGGCCGTTATCCTCGGCGGTATGACCGGCGTATTTACGCTGACTATCCTCGGCGGCGGTCTGGTTTCTCCGGCCTCTCCGGGCTCTATCCTGGCCGTACTGGCCATGACGCCAAAAGGCGCGTACTTCGCTAACATCGCGGCAATCTGTGCGGCCATGGCGGTCTCCTTTGTGGTCTCAGCCATTCTGCTGAAAACCAGCAAAGTGAAAGAAGAAGATGACATTGATGCAGCGACCCGTCGCATGCACGACATGAAAGCAGAATCCAAAGGTTCATCTCCGCTGTCTGCGGGCGATGTCACCAACGACCTGAGCCATGTGCGTAAAATCATCGTTGCCTGTGATGCCGGTATGGGCTCCAGCGCAATGGGTGCAGGCGTACTGCGCAAGAAAGTGCAGGATGCCGGTCTGTCTCAGATCTCCGTCACCAACAGCGCGATTAACAATCTGCCGCCGGATGTGGATCTAGTCATTACACACCGTGACCTGACCGAACGCGCTATGCGCCAGGTTCCGCAGGCGCAGCACATTTCGCTGACCAACTTCCTCGACAGCGGTCTGTACACCAGCCTGACCGAGCGTCTGGTTGCCGCACAGCGCCACAACGTTAACGAAGAGAAGGTACGTGACCACCTGAAAGACAGTTTTGATGAAGGTGATAACAACCTGTTTAAACTGGGTGCGGAGAATATCTTCCTTGGCCGTAAAGCCACCAACAAAGAAGAAGCCATTCTGTTTGCCGGTGAGCAACTGGTGAAAGGCGGCTATGTTGAGCCGGAATACGTCCAGGCAATGCTGGATCGCGAAAAACTGACCTCTACCTACCTGGGTGAGTCCATTGCGGTACCGCACGGCACCATCGAAGCTAAAGATCGCGTGCTGAAAACCGGCATCGTGTTCTGTCAGTACCCGGAAGGTGTGCGCTTCGGTGAAGAAGAAGACGACATTGCCCGCCTGGTGATTGGTATCGCCGCGCGTAACAATGAGCACATCCAGGTGATTACCAGCCTGACCAACGCGCTGGATGATGAATCCGTGATCGAACGTCTGGCGCAGACCACCAGCGTGGATGAAGTGCTGGAACTGCTGGCAGGTCGTAAGTAAGCGTTATTGCCCGGTAGGACTCATGCTTACCGGGCCTACAAAATCCTCTCCCTTGTGGAGAGGGTTAGGTTGAGGGAAAAGCCTCACCCCAGCCCTCTTGGGTAAAAACATTAATGAAGGTTAATACTATGAAAGCATTACATTTTGGCGCAGGTAATATCGGTCGTGGCTTTATCGGCAAACTGCTGGCAGACGCGGGGATACAACTGACGTTTGCGGATGTAAATCAGGTGGTTCTCGACGCCCTGAATGCCCGTCATAGCTATCAGGTTCATGTTGTCGGTGAAAATGAGCAGGTTGATACCGTTTCCGGCGTTAACGCCGTCAGCAGCATCGGCGACGATGTCGTTGAACTGATTGCCCAGGTTGATCTCGTGACCACCGCGGTTGGTCCGGTCGTGCTGGAACGCATTGCGCCTGCCATCGCCAAAGGGCTGATCAAGCGTAAAGCGCAGGGTATTAGCACCCCTCTGAATATTATTGCCTGTGAAAACATGGTGCGCGGCACCACCCAGCTGAAAGGCCACGTGCTGAACGTGCTGGACGATGCGGATAAAGCCTGGGTTGAAGAACACGTTGGTTTTGTCGATTCTGCCGTAGACCGTATTGTTCCGCCTTCCGCCTCTGCCGCCAATGACCCGCTGGAAGTGACCGTAGAAACCTTCAGCGAGTGGATTGTCGACAAAACCCAGTTTAAAGGCGAGCTGCCAAACATCCCGGGAATGGAATTAACTGATAACCTGATGGCATTTGTCGAACGTAAGCTCTTCACGCTGAACACGGGGCATGCTATAACCGCGTACCTCGGAAAATTGACCGGTCATCAGACCATCCGTGACGCGATTCTCGACGAGAAAATCCGCACAGTGGTAAAAGGTGCGATGGAAGAGAGCGGCGCGGTACTGATCAAACGCTATGGCTTTGATGCGGCAAAACATGCAGCATACATTCAGAAAATCCTCAGTCGTTTCGAAAACCCGTACCTGAAAGATGACGTTGAGCGCGTGGGCCGCCAGCCGCTGCGTAAACTGAGCGCAGGCGACCGTTTAATCAAGCCGCTGCTCGGCACGCTGGAGTACGGCCTGCCGCACGTTAATCTGGTGCAGGGTATTGCTGCGGCGATGCATTACCGCAGTGAAGAAGACCCGCAGGCGCAGGAACTGGCAGCGCTGATTGACGAAAAAGGCCCACAGGCCGCGCTGGCACAGGTTTCCGGGCTGGATGCCAACAGCGACGTGGTGGCGGAGGCGGTTAACGCATATAACGCAACCAAATGATCCACAGTGTGGCGCAGGTCAGCCTGCGCCCGAATATCAGATTGTCAGATATGCAGGCAATAATGGAACAAACGCAGGCCTTTGAAAATCGTGTGCTTGAGCGTCTGAATGCTGGCAAAACCGTACGCAGCTTCCTCATCACCGCCGTAGATTTACTCACCGAGGCGGTGAATATCCTGGTGCTTCAGGTATTTCGCAAAGACGACTACGCGGTTAAATATGCAGTGGAACCGTTGCTCGACGGCGACGGGCCGCTGGGCGATCTGTCGGTCCGTCTGAAGCTGATCTACGGCCTGGGTGTGCTCAGCCGCCCTGAGTATGAAGATGCGGAACTGCTGATGGCGCTGCGTGAGGAATTGAATCACGACGGTAATGAATATGCGTTCACCGACGACGAAATTCTCGGACCGTTTGGTGAACTGCACTGCGTGACGGCGCTCCCGCCCCCGCCCCAGTTTGATACCTCAGACTCGGGTTTGTACGCCATGCAAATCCAGCGCTACCAGCAAATGGTACGCTCAACCATGGTGCTCTCTCTGACCGAGCTGATTTCTAAAATCAGCTTAAAGAAAGCCTTTCAGAAATAACGTCATACCGATTTACTTCTCATCCTGCTGCGGTCGATACAGCTGGCGATAGTACTCCAGACGCTGCAGATACAGCGGCACGTTTTCCTGCGGGACCTCAGAAGGCACCGTGTTACGCGGCGGCGTTTTATTCAAGTACTCACGAAAAGCCTGGCTTGACGCCATAAAATCGATGGTTTTATCAATAAGAATCGAAACGTTCTCGCCTATTTTCGCCATGATGATTCATCCTCCATGTATTATCCGCGACCCGCCTGCGCGGTCGATGGTTTAAGTTTAGGATCGGATGGTTAATTATATTGAGGAAAACGTGCTTCACTATGCCACCACCGACAAAAAGCACCATCAACGATCTTATTTCTTAAAATCCCTTTTTAATCAAACAGCTAACATTTTCATTAGCGAAATAATACTTGCAGCATTTGATTATTTATCTTCGATTAGTTGAGAATAATCCCCCTCTGCGCGCATACTATAGGATATTCATCCTATTTTTAGCAGAAGCTATCCTATGAAAGAAGTCGAAAAAAACGAAATTAAACGTCTGAGCGATCGCCTGGACGCCATCCGCCACCAGCAGGCAGACCTGTCACTGGTTGAAGCCGCCGACAAATATGCCGAGCTGGAAAAAGAAAAAGAAACGCTGGAAGCCGAGATCGTGCGCCTGCGTGAAGTTCACGGTCAGAAGTTGAGCAAAGAAGCACAAAAGCTCAGCAAGCTCCCGTTCCGTCGCGCCATCACCAAAAAAGAGCAGGCCGACATGGGCAAGCTGAAGAAAAGCGTGCGCGGCCTGGTGATCGTACACCCGATGACCGAACTGGGTCGTGAAATGGGCCTGAAAGAGATGACTGGCTTTTCAAAGACTGAGTTTTGATCACCCTCCGGGCAACGTCCGTTTGCCCGGTCTCCTATTCCCCCGCCAATTGGCCCTACCAATTTTAGCCAGATCCGAATACCCCCTCACATTTCGTTAAAAATAACTTACAATGCCGTTGCCAATAAATAACATTTGATTAACCATTCGTTGTCATTACCCCTACACAACAATATTGGCAGGGCCACTTTTACACATAGTGTGACGACGAGATGAGCACAGACTCATTGCATTATGTCGGCGGCCCCCAGGAGACCTGCAATGAATCTCTGGCAACAAAACTACGACCCGGCCGGTAACATCTGGCTTTCAAGCCTGATTGCCTCACTCCCTATTCTGTTCTTTTTCTTCGCGCTGATTAAGCTCAAGCTGAAAGGTTATGTCGCTGCGACGTGGACGGTAGGGATTGCCCTGTTGGTCGCCTTGCTGTTCTACAAAATGCCGGTCGATCACGCGCTGGCATCCGTGGTGTACGGCTTCTTCTATGGTCTGTGGCCGATTGCCTGGATAATCATCGCCGCCGTATTCGTCTATAAGATTTCGGTCAAGACCGGGCAGTTCGACATTATCCGTTCCTCAATTCTGTCGATTACCCCGGACCAGCGTCTGCAGATGCTGATT
This sequence comes from Citrobacter sp. JUb117, assembly GCF_024809055.1. NCBI lineage: Bacteria > Pseudomonadati > Pseudomonadota > Gammaproteobacteria > Enterobacterales > Enterobacteriaceae > Citrobacter > Citrobacter sp. JUb117. The sequence continues at coordinate 167,840 of NZ_JANUFB010000006.1, read as the reverse complement.
GTCGGCTTCTGCTTTGGCGCATTCCTCGAGGGGGCTGCAGGATTTGGCGCCCCGGTGGCGATTACCGCCGCACTGCTGGTTGGCCTGGGCTTCAACCCGCTGTACGCCGCAGGGCTGTGCCTGATTGTAAACACCGCACCGGTGGCGTTTGGCGCAATGGGTATTCCGATCCTGGTTGCTGGTCAGGTTACCGGGCTGGACAGTTTTGAAATCGGCCAGATGGTAGGCCGCCAGCTGCCGTTCCTGACGATTATCGTGCTGTTCTGGATCATGGCGATTATGGACGGCTGGCGCGGCGTGAAAGAGACCTGGCCGGCGGTAATGGTCGCAGGCGGCTCCTTTGCCATCGCGCAGTACCTCAGCTCTAACTTTATCGGGCCAGAACTGCCGGACATCATCTCTTCTCTGGTGTCACTGGTGTGTCTGACGCTGTTCCTGAAACGCTGGCAGCCGGTACGCATCTTCCGCTTTGGTGACATGGGTGCTTCACAGGTCGATCAAACGCTGGCCCGCACTCACTACACCGCCGGCCAAGTGGTTCGCGCCTGGTCACCGTTCCTGTTTCTGACAGCAACGGTCACGCTGTGGAGCATCCCACCGTTTAAAGCGCTGTTTGCCCCTGGCGGCGCGATGTATCACTGGGTGGTGAATGTTCCGGTACCGTTCCTCGACAAACTGGTGGCCCGCATGCCGCCGGTGGTACACGAAGCCACGGCCTACGCGGCGGTATACAAGTTTGACTGGTTCTCAGCGACCGGCACCGCCATTCTGTTTGCCGCCCTGCTGTCTATTGTCTGGCTGAAAATGAAGCCCTCTGCCGCCCTGCAAACCTTCGGCAGCACGCTGAAAGAGCTGGCGTTGCCCATCTATTCCATCGGGATGGTACTGGCATTCGCATTTATCTCTAACTACTCAGGCCTGTCTTCGACGCTGGCATTAGCGCTGGCACACACCGGCAGCGCCTTTACCTTCTTCTCGCCGTTCCTCGGCTGGCTGGGCGTATTCCTGACCGGGTCAGATACCTCTTCTAACGCACTGTTCGCAGCCCTACAGGCAACGGCAGCGCAGCAAATCGGTGTCTCCGATGTACTGCTGGTGGCGGCAAATACCACCGGTGGCGTAACCGGCAAGATGATCTCCCCGCAATCTATCGCCATCGCCTGTGCGGCCGTGGGGCTGGTGGGTAAAGAGTCTGACCTGTTCCGCTTTACCGTGAAACACAGCCTGATATTCACCTGTATGGTGGGTGTGATTACCACGCTTCAGGCCTATGTCTTAACCTGGATGATCCCATGATAGTGATGCCCAGACGCCTGTCCGACGAGGTCGCTACTCGCGTGCGGGCGCTGATTGAAGAACAACAGCTGGAGGCGGGCATGAAGTTGCCCGCCGAGCGCCAGCTGGCCGTACAGCTCGGCGTGTCGCGTAATTCACTGCGCGAGGCGCTGGCAAAGCTGGTCAGTGAAGGCGTGCTGCTCAGCCGTCGCGGCGGCGGGACGTTTGTCCGCTGGCAGCATGAAGCCTGGTCCGAACAAAACATCGTTCAGCCACTGAAAAGCCTGATGGCGGATGACCCGGATTACAGCTTCGATATTCTCGAAGCCCGCCACGCCATTGAGGCCAGCACCGCGTGGCATGCCGCGATGCGCGCTACAACTGCCGACAAAGAGAAAATCAGGCTATGTTTTGAGGCCACGCAGAGTGAGGACCCGGATCTCGCCTCACAAGCAGACGTTCGCTTTCACCTCGCCATTGCGGAAGCGTCGCACAACGTGGTGCTGCTCCAGACCATGCGCGGTTTCTTCGACGTATTGCAGTCCTCGGTAAAACAGAGCCGCCAGCGTATGTACCTGGTGCCACCTGTGTTTTCACAGCTCACAGCACAGCACCTTGCCGTGCTGGACGCGATTGTCGCCGGGGACGCTGATGGCGCGCGTAAGGCGATGATGGCGCACCTCAGCTTTGTCCACACCACCATTAAACGCTTTGATGAAGACCAGGCCCGCCAGGCGCGTATTACCCGTCTGCCCGGTGACCATAATGAAATTAGCAGGGAGAACAACTCATGATTATTTCAGCAGCCAGCGATTATCGCGCCGCAGCCCAGCGCATTCTGCCCCCCTTCCTGTTCCACTACATCGACGGTGGTGCCTATGCAGAGCATACCCTGCGCCGTAACGTCGAAGATTTATCGGAGGTGGCACTACGCCAGCGCGTGCTGAAGAACATGGCCGACCTGAGTCTGGAAACCACCCTGTTCAACGAAAAACTGTCGATGCCGGTGGCATTAGCGCCGGTTGGCTTGTGCGGCATGTATGCCCGCCGGGGCGAAGTTCAGGCCGCCGCTGCCGCTGACGCCAAAGGTATTCCGTTTACGCTTTCGACGGTTTCCGTCTGCCCGATTGAAGAAGTTGCCCCGACGATCAAGCGTCCGATGTGGTTCCAGCTGTACGTCCTGCGCGATCGCGGTTTTATGCGTAACGCGCTGGAGCGTGCTAAAGCAGCGGGTTGCTCCACGCTGGTCTTTACCGTCGATATGCCCACGCCCGGCGCGCGCTACCGTGACGCACATTCCGGGATGAGCGGTCCGAATGCCGCGCTGCGCCGTTACTGGCAGGCGGTAACCCATCCGCAGTGGGCGTGGGACGTTGGCCTGAACGGTCGTCCGCATGATTTAGGCAATATCTCGACCTACCTGGGTAAACCCACCGGCCTGGAGGATTACATCGGCTGGTTGGCAAACAACTTCGATCCGTCCATCTCCTGGAAAGACCTCGAGTGGATCCGTGAATTCTGGGACGGTCCGATGGTAATCAAAGGGATCCTCGACCCGGAAGATGCCCGCGACGCCGTACGCTTTGGCGCCGACGGCATCGTGGTCTCGAACCACGGCGGCCGCCAGCTGGACGGCGTGCTGTCTTCTGCACGTGCGCTACCCGCCATTGCCGACGCGGTGAAAGGCGATATTGCGATTCTGGCAGACAGCGGCATCCGTAACGGTCTGGACGTGGTGCGCATGATTGCACTGGGTGCAGATACCGTACTGCTGGGCCGTGCTTACCTGTATGCACTGGCGACCCACGGTCAGGCAGGTGTCGCTAACCTGTTGAACCTTATTGAGAAAGAAATGAAAGTGGCGATGACGCTGACCGGTGCAAAATCCATTCGTGAAATCAGCCGTGACTCACTGGTACAAGAGCTGGGAAAGCAACTGCCCGCCGCACTGGCACCTCTCGTCCAGGGTAGCGCCGCGTAACCGCACCCCCGTAAAACCCTACACTCTGAATGGTCGGCCTGTTCTCAGTCCGGCCATTTTTTATGCAAAAATAACGACCAGTTAACATTTACACTCAATATATTTGACAACTTTTTATTCACCTGCCAAATGTATATACAAGCTAATACAACAACAACCCACACAATAATAATCCACACAACAACAACCATCATAACGGGCGAGGGTGACATGGTTTATTCCGGTAAAGTGAATATCCAGCAGGCGATAGATGACAGTCCTTTTTCACGCTTTCATTGGGTCATCATCGTCCTTGGCTTTCTGGTGCTGGCCATTGATGGCTTCGACACGGCGGCGATGGGCTACATTGCCCCTACCCTCTCAGCCGACTGGGGGATCAAGAAACAAGATCTCGGGCCGGTATTAAGCGCCGCGCTGCTGGGGCTCTCATTTGGCGCCCTGCTGGCCGGGCCAATTTCCGATCGCATGGGGCGTAAACGCGTACTGGTTTTTTCCTGCCTGTTCTTTGGTCTCGCCAGTCTGGGCACCGCCTATGCCCAGACGCTGAATATGTTAACGTTTTGGCGGTTTCTCACCGGACTCGGGCTGGGTGCAGCAATGCCGAACGCCATCACGTTGGTGTCAGAATTTGCGCCAAAACGCTGCCGCTCGATGGCGATTAACACCATGTACTGCGGTTTCCCGCTCGGTGCAGCAGGTGGCGGGGTTATCTCCTCCTGGCTGATTCCTAACTACGGCTGGCACAGCGTCCTGCTCGCCGGGGCAATTGCCCCGCTGGCGCTGACCATCCTCCTGGTGTTATTTCTGCCGGAGTCGGTCAAGTATCTGGTCCATCGCGGGAAAGAGATCGCGCAAGTCAAACGAATTGCCCGTCGCTTTATGCCAGGTGATATAGACCAGGTCACCCATTTTTATCTGGATGAAGAACGGACTGACGTCAAAAAAGGCAGCGTGGCGCAGTTGTTCAGCATGCCGTGGCTGCCGGGCACGTTGATGCTGTGGATGACCTACTTTATGGGGCTGGTTATCTATTATGTGCTGCTGAGCTGGATGCCGACGCTGATGCTGGGAATGGGTTACCCGCTGGCAGAATCTGCCTGGCTGACATCACTGTTCACCTTCGGCGGTACCGCGGGGATCCTGCTGGCCGGCTGGCTGATGGATCGCTGGGAAGCGCACAAAGTCGTCTCCATCGGTTTTATCCTGACAATGCTGTTTGCACTGGCGCTCGGGTTTGAACATAACCACATCATTCTGTTTGGCGCCCTGATCTTCCTGATGGGGATCACCATGAACGGTGCACAGTCCGGACTACAGACGCTGGCGGCAACGTTTTACCCGACCCACTGTCGCGCAACAGGTATTGCCTGGATGCAGGGCGTGGGCCGCTTTGGTGGCGTCGCCGGGACCATGACCAGCGCCCAATTACTTTCTCTGCAATGGCAGGCTGACAGCATATTGATGTTCCTCAGCGTTCCCGCGCTGCTGGCTGCTGCCGCAACGCTTTATAAGCTGCAACGCTATAAACCGCAGCCTCTGACCGTCGCATAGTACCCGTCCTTTCTGCTATCCTGCCCCCCGTTATTAAGGGGGCAGTATGCTTAACATCGTTTTATTCGAACCAGAAATCCCGCCAAATACCGGCAATATCATCCGCCTATGCGCCAATACCGGCTTTCGTCTGCATATTATTGAGCCCATGGGCTTTACCTGGGACGACAAGCGCCTGCGTCGCGCGGGGCTGGATTATCACGAATTTACCGCCGTACTGCGCCACCCTGATTACGCCGCCTTTGTGGCTGCAGAAAATCCGCAACGTCTTTTTGCGCTGACCACCAAAGGGACGCCGGCCCATAGCGCGGTAAGCTATCAGGATGGTGATTATCTGATGTTTGGCCCGGAAACGCGCGGCCTGCCCGCCAGCATTCTCGACACGCTGCCTGCCGAACAAAAAATTCGTATTCCGATGATGCCGGACAGCCGCAGCATGAACCTGTCTAACGCGGTGTCGGTGGTGGTGTATGAGGCCTGGCGCCAGCTGGGGTATCCGGGCGCCGTATTACGCAGTTGATTTTGTCGGATGCGGCTAGCGCCTTATCCGACCTACATTAATTTGATGTTATTCGTTTCGAGCGTTATCGGCGCAGACAGATTGAACACGGACTGCGCACAGTCACCGGAGCGTACACGCAGTACGTGAGGATGACGAGCACAGCCCAGGTTCAATATGGCAAGTAAGATAGCTCGAAATCAGATGCCATCGCCGCATTCGAACGTATGATGTATCCCGTTGAAATGCTGATCCATATCCATGGACGGCTTATCGCTGTCAGGTTTACCGACAATCCGTGCCGGAACGCCTGCGGCGGTGGTATGTGGCGGTACGGGCTGTAAGACGACAGAACCCGCGCCAATTTTCGCCCCGCGCCCAACCTCGATGTTGCCGAGAATTTTTGCGCCCGCGCCAATCATCACGCCTTCACGAATTTTTGGGTGACGATCGCCGCCCGCCTTACCAGTCCCGCCTAAGGTGACGGATTGCAGGATCGAGACGTCGTTTTCGATCACCGCGGTTTCACCCACCACAATTCCGGTGGCATGATCGAGCATGATCCCACGACCAATTTTTGCCGCCGGATGAATGTCGACCTGGAAAGTCACGGACACCTGATTTTGCAAGAAGATCGCCAGTGCCTGACGCCCCTGATGCCACAGCCAGTGGCCGATGCGGTAAGCCTGCAGCGCATGGAAGCCCTTCAGGTACAAAAGCGGAGTGGAATATTTGTCGACAGCTGGGTCACGCGTGCGCACTGCCTGGATATCGCAGGCCGCCGAGGCAATCATTTCCGGATCGGCGGCGTAGGCTTCTTCCACCACTTCACGAATAGCAATCGCCGGCATGATTGGCGACGCAAGCTTATTCGCCAGCATATAGCTTAGCGCGCTGCCGAGATTCTCATGCTTGAGCAGCGTTGCGTGGTAAAAACTGGCCAACATTGGCTCACAATCCGCCAGTGCCCGGGCTTCTGCTTTAATATTTTTCCAGACGATATCCAGTTCTTCACACGGCATTGCGTACTCCACAGAAGGTAGCAAAACGACCAACCCGTTCTACGCGGGTCGGGTCGTTATAGTAAAACGGTTCCTTACGGCTAGTGGCTGCTCCGCTCGTCCTTGCGTGCACGACCTAATAACGTCAATGCTGCCTCGCGCGCATTTTTTCCGCAATACAATACTTGATAAATTTCCTCGGTTATTGGCATTTCGACACCAAAACGGTGCGCCAATTCACGAACTTCTTTCGTATTGCGATAGCCTTCAACCACTTGGCCAATCTTGTCCTGCGCGCCCTGAACATCCATGCCCTGACCGAGCATCATGCCAAAACGGCGGTTACGCGACTGGTTGTCGGTACACGTCAGCACCAGATCGCCCAGACCCGCCATGCCCATGAAGGTCGCCGGATCGGCACCCAGCGCCGCGCCAAGGCGTGACATTTCGGTCAACCCGCGGGTGATCAATGCCGTACGGGCATTAGCACCAAAGCCGATGCCGTCAGACATCCCTGCGCCAATGGCAATCACGTTTTTCACCGCGCCGCCAAGCTGGACACCAATGAAGTCCGGGTTGCTGTAAACGCGGAAACTTTTGCCGCAGTGCAGCAGTTGCTGGAGATCGTCAGCAAACGTCTCGTCCGTTGACGCCAGCGAAATCGCCGTAGGCATGCCTGCAGCCAGTTCTTTGGCAAACGTAGGACCGGAAATCACCGCCAGCGGAATGGCATCCCCCAACGCTTCACGCGCGACATCCTGTAACAGGCGTCCCGTTTCTGCTTCCAGACCTTTTGTCGCCCAAACCAGGCGCGCATCAGAGCGCATCAACGGTTTGATCTGACGCAGCACTTCGCCAAAGACGTGGCTCGGCACCACCACCAGAATATTACGGCTGGCGGTCAGCGCAGTGGCTAAATCACTTTCCAGGCGCAGCGTATCGGGAAAAGGCACATCAGGAAGGAACGCAACGTTGCAGCGATCGTGCTCGAGCGTTGCGATATGTTTGGGATCGTGGCCCCACAGGATAACCGGGTGGCCGTTTCTTGCCAGGGTAATGGCAAGAGCGGTGCCGTACGAGCCGGCACCAATCACAGTCATTGAAGCATTACTTTGATTCATCAGGCATCCTGATGTTCTTCAGTACCTTCGCCAGTCTGCTGCTGTAAATAGTTCATGAACAGCGCATCAAAGTTGACCGGTGCAAGGTTCAGCTGCGGGAACGTACCGCGTGATACCAGGCTGGTGATGCATTCACGGGCATACGGGAACAGGATGTTCGGGCAGTATGCACCCAGGCAATGCGCCATCTGAGTCCCTTCAATTCCGCTGATGGAGAAAATCCCGCCCTGCTGAACTTCGCACAGGAACGCCGTTTCTTCACCCAGAGAAGCCGTTACGGTGACACGCAGCACAACTTCATACACGTCATCTGCCAGTTGGGTAGATGCAGTATCAAGATCAAGTTTAACCTCTGGCTGCCAATCTTTCTGGAAAACATGCGGTGCATTTGGCGCTTCGAAAGACACATCCTTGGTATAAATACGTTGGATCTGGAAAGCCATTTCAGTGTTATTTTGTTCTGACATGTTTAGAAAACCCTTTAGTGTTGTCCTTTAAATACTATCCGTACGCCTTAACGCAGCAGGGGATCCAGTCCACCACGCGCATCCAACGCATACAAGTCGTCACAACCACCAATGTGCTGTGCATCAATAAAAATCTGCGGAACCGTCGTACGACCACTGCGTTTGATCATCTCTTCGCGCTTCACGGTGTCGCCGTCAATCGGAAGTTCCTGGAAACTCACGCCCTTGCTGTTCAATAGCGCTTTTGCGCGATGGCAAAATGGGCAGGTTGCTTTGGTGTAGATCTCGATGTTGGCCATGACTTATCTCCGATATTAACTTACGGTGTTACTTGCCACGTACCAGCGGGAGGTTTTCACCACTCCAGCCTGCTACGCCATCTTTCAGCACGGACACCTGCTCAAAACCCGCTTTAATCAGCGCAGTTGCAGATTCCTGGCACTGCATGCCAGAACCGTCAACCACAATAACCGGTTTGGCTTTGTGTTTTTCAAGCTCGCCGAAGTTGTTGGCTTTAATTTCGCTCGGCAGCAGGTTAGTTGAACCGGCGATATGGCCTTTGCGGAAGTCATCACGCTGACGTAAATCCACAATAACCGCATCTTCTTTATTGAGAAGACGAGTGGCTTCGCCGCGGGTAATCACCTTCACTTTCGAGGTCAGGCTTTTGATGGTCGTAAATAATACAGCCGCCAGTAACGCAATCCAGGCGATACTCAAGACAGGGTGGCGACTAACAAATTGCATAATTTCTTGCATGGGGGGTAACAACTCCCGACTCAGTGATTAAAAAAACCAAGGAAAGAGTATACCTGCGCGTTGGCGCAAATACAGCCAGAGCGTGCATTGGATTGCATTTTTGCGGGGCGCTACGGAAAAAAAAACGTAAATCCGAGTCCTCCCTGACGTGCTATACCCCATTATTTGATCTTCGGGGGCTACTTTATCGATTCAGCTGTAGTAAAATTACGCAATTATTTTTATCTATTAAGTGTGAGGTTGTCGCAATGTCGGTTTCTAAAAAACCTATGGTACTGGTGATTCTGGATGGCTACGGCTATCGCGAAGACAGCCAGGATAACGCCATTTTTAATGCTAAAACCCCGGTTATGGATGCTCTGTGGGCCAAACGTCCACATACCCTGATTGACGCATCTGGTCTGGAAGTCGGCCTGCCTGACCGCCAGATGGGTAACTCCGAAGTGGGTCACGTCAACCTGGGCGCGGGCCGTATCGTGTATCAGGACCTGACCCGTCTGGATGTTGAAATTAAAGAACGGACTTTCTTCACTAACCCGGTACTGACCGATGCGGTCGACCAGGCGAAAAAAAGCGGCAAAGCAGTACACATCATGGGTCTGCTGTCTGCGGGCGGCGTACACAGCCACGAAGATCACATCCTGGCGATGGTTGAGCTGGCGGCAGAACGCGGCGCAGAAAAAATCTATCTGCACGCCTTCCTCGATGGCCGTGACACCCCACCGCGCAGCGCTGAAAAGTCGCTGCAAAAATTCGAAGAAAAATTTGCCGCGCTGGGCAAAGGTCGCGTTGCGTCCATTATTGGTCGTTACTACGCCATGGACCGCGACAACCGTTGGGATCGCGTTGAAAAAGCGTATGACCTGATGACGCTGGCCCAGGGTGAATTCCAGGCTGACACCGCAGTAGCAGGTCTGCAGGCCGCTTATGCTCGTGATGAAAACGACGAATTCGTAAAAGCGACCGTGATCCGCGCAGAAGGCCAGGCCGATGCCGCAATGGAAGACGGCGATACGCTGATTTTCATGAACTTCCGTGCTGACCGTGCGCGTGAAATCACCCGCGCGTTTGTGAACGCTGACTTCGATGGCTTCGCGCGTAAGAAAGTGGTTAACCTCAACTTTGTGCAGTTGACCGAATACGCGGCCGACATCAAAACAGCGGTAGCTTACCCACCAACGTCTCTGGCGAATACCCTCGGCGAGTGGATGGCGAAGCACGACAAAACCCAGCTGCGTATTTCCGAAACTGAAAAATATGCACACGTGACCTTCTTCTTCAACGGTGGCGTAGAAGAGCCGTTCAAAGGCGAAGACCGTATCCTGATCAACTCGCCGAAAGTAGCCACCTACGATCTGCAGCCAGAAATGAGCTCCGCAGAGCTGACCGAGAAGCTGGTTGCCGCGATTGAGAGCGGGAAATACGACACCATCATCTGTAACTACCCGAACGGCGACATGGTCGGTCATACCGGGGTAATGGATGCTGCGGTTAAAGCGGTTGAAGCGCTGGATCACTGCGTTGAGCAAGTGGCCAAAGCGGTTGAGTCCGTTGGCGGCCAATTGCTGATCACCGCAGACCACGGTAACGCTGAGCAAATGCGCGATCCGTCTACCGGTCAGGCACATACTGCACATACCAACCTGCCGGTTCCGCTGATTTATGTCGGTGGTAAAAACGTCAAAGCTGTCGATGGCGGTAAACTTTCCGATATCGCCCCGACCATGCTGACGCTGATGGGCATGGAAATCCCGCAAGAGATGACTGGTAAGCCGCTGTTCATCGTGGAATAATCCCTCCCCATGAGGGGAAAGGCGATTAATACCATCACATGGGCCGCAAAACCGCGTAGGTTTTCAGTCAGGCCCTTGTTATACGCCAGCGTGATTAGCGCTGGCGTATTGTTGTGCGCCTTTTCCGCCCACGCGGACGAACGCGACCAGCTCAAATCTATTCAGGCCGATATCGCGGCAAAAGAACGCGCGGTACGCCAGCAACAACAGCAACGTTCCACCCTCCTCGCCCAGCTTAAAGCCCAGGAACAGGCCATCGCCGTTGCGGCACGACAGCTGCGCGAAACGCAAAATTCACTGGCGCAACTGAATGCGCAAATTGCCGAAATGAACGCCGCCCTCGCGAAGCTGGAAAAGCAGCGAGCAGCACAGGAACGCAGCCTGGCCGCCCAACTGGACGCCGCGTTTCGTCAGGGTGAGCACACCGGCATTCAGTTAATCCTCAGTGGCGAAGAGAGTCAGCGCGGGCAGCGCCTGCAGGCCTATTTTGGCTATCTGAACCAGGCGCGGCAGGAAACCATCGCCCAGTTGAAGCAAACCCGCGAAGAGGTCGATTCGCAGAAAGCCGAGCTGGAAGATAAACAGAGTGAGCAGCAAACGCTGCTGTACGAGCAGCGCGCTCAACAGGCCAAGCTGGAACAGGCGCGTAACGAGCGCCAAAAAACGCTCGCTGGGCTGGAGTCCTCCATTCAGCAGGGCCAGCAGCAGCTCAGCGAACTGCGCGCCAACGAATCCCGTCTACGCAGCAGCCTTGCACGGGCCGAGGCCGCCGCCAAAGCGCGCGCTGAGCGTGAAGCCCGCGAAGCACAGGCGGTGCGCGATAAGCAAAAGGATGCCTCGCGCAAAGGGTCGACCTACAAGCCGACCGAAAACGAAAAATCCTTGATGTCCCGTACCGGGGGGTTAGGTTCACCGCGCGGTCAGGCATTCTGGCCCGTCCGTGGCCCAACGCTGCATCGCTATGGCGAACAGCTGCAAGGTGAGCTACGTTGGAAAGGGATGGTCATTGGCGCATCTGAAGGCACCGAAGTGAAAGCCATTGCCGACGGTCGCGTTATTCTGGCCGACTGGCTTCAGGGTTATGGTCTGGTGGTCGTGGTTGAGCACGGTAAAGGCGATATGAGCCTGTACGGATATAACCAAAGCGCGCTGGTCAGCGTAGGTACGCAGGTGCGTGCCGGACAGCCGATTGCCCTGGTGGGTAGCAGCGGCGGTCAGGGCAGACCCGCACTCTATTTCGAAATTCGTCGCCAGGGTCAGGCGGTCAATCCACAGCCGTGGTTGGGAAGATAAGTTTTGCCTCAGTTTCGCCGCATAATATTCTCACTCGCCAGCCTGCTGGCATTCGCTCCCTCTGTTTTTGCCGGTAAGCTTGCCATCGTGATCGACGATTTCGGTTATCGTCCGCACAACGAGAATCAGGTGCTGGCGATGCCTTCTGCGATCTCCGTTGCCGTTCTGCCCAATGCACCACATGCACGGGAGATGGCGACCAAAGCGCATAACAGCGGACATGAAGTCTTAATCCATCTGCCGATGGCGCCTCTCAGCAAACAGCCGCTTGAGAAAGATACCCTGCGCCCGGAGATGAGCAGCGACGAGATTGAGCGGATTATTCGCGATGCGGTAAGCAAAGTGCCGTATGCCGTCGGGCTTAACAACCATATGGGCAGCGCGATGACCTCCAGCCTGTTTGGCATGCAGAAAGTGATGCAGGCACTGGAACGGTACGATCTTTATTTCCTGGACAGTATGACCATCGGTAACAGCCAGTCCATGCGTGCGGCAGGAGGAACGGGCGTGAAAGTGATTAAACGCAAAGTCTTCCTCGACGACACGCAAAACGAAGCGGACATTCGCCGCCAGTTTAACCGCGCGGTCGAACTGGCGCGCCGCAACGGTTCCGCTATCGCGATTGGGCACCCTCATCCTTCGACGGTACGCGTATTGCAGCAAATGGTTTATAACCTGCCCGCCGACATTACGCTGGTTCGCCCAAGCAGCCTGCTCAATGAACCACAGGTAGATACCTCTACGCCAAATCTGACGCCACCGAAAAACAGCACGCCTGATGCGCCGCGTAATCCTTTCCGCGGGGTGAAACTGTGCAAACCGAAGCAACCGTTAGAACCCGTTTACGCCAGCCGATTCTTTAGCGTGCTCGGTGAGAGCATCACCCAAAGCACGCTGGTACAATATATGCGCCTGCAGTGGCAGGGCTGGTCGTAATCAGTCTTTCAGACCCAGCGTGACATGTGCCAGACGGCGTGGCGTCAGTGATTTATCGCGCCACTTGCTAAACCGGATGGCCCATAACAGCACCTGATAACCCAGCTTAACGCTGCAAATATTGCTCACCATTCGCTTGAACATACCCGATACAAACACCTCGGCAATCATGCGCTGGCGAATCTTTTCGTCTGGCTCTTTGCGGATGCAATGGCATACGCGTAGCGCTTCGTAAATCACCTGCTGTTTGAATTCAGGGTAAATCGGAATACGCCCGGCGTAATCATGATTCATCTTATCCAGCAGGCGGGTAATTTTGATGTAGTGGCGCTGATAGGCCAGGTTCTTCTCTCCGGTACGCGGCAGGCGACTGACGGACGCGCCGTGCAGGAAATATTTATACAGCGGAACCTCCGTGTAACGCGCGCGTTTGGCGTTAAACATAAACTCCGTCGTCCAAATAATATCCTGGTGGTGCAGACCGGAAAGAAAGGTTAGCCCAGCGTCGCGGATGGTTTGATGACGGTAAACCCCCATCCAGACCACATGCCGCCAGCGACGACTGGCAAGTGCTTTGCGCAGCCAGTCCGGCCCGGTCATGACGCCGGTAGAACGAATACGATCGGTGGGAATAGATGCCCAGGTATGACCTGTTTCCGCAATACACCAGTCGGCGTTACACTGGGCAACGTCCAGATTGTCCTGCAGCGCCATATTCATCAGCGTTTCATACATTTCCGGATAGGCAATGTCGTCACCATCGACGTAAGCGATATACTCGCCCTTTGCTACCGCCATACCGGTATTTCGCGCTGCCGAGACGCCCCCGTTGCGCTGGTGCAGCAAATGGACGTGTGGATAACGATCCGCATAGGCCTGAGCAAGCTCTGCCGAGTTATCCGTAGAGCCATCATTTACGATGATGATCTCCAGATTTTTCCAGGTTTGCGCGATCAGCGAATCCATACACGCAATGAACGGTTCACCCGTATTGTAAAGCGGCATAATGACGCTCAATAGGCCGGGAGTATAGGTCATATAAAATCCTGCCAAACAATGTAATTAACGGCAATTTTTAGCATATTACGCGGCAGAAGATCAGAGAAAGTTATTCTTATCTTTGACCTAAAATGCGCAGGACAAGCGGGATCGCGCCAGAAAAAAATCCCCGGGTATTTAATGAACATAAATATCCGGGGACAGCACACAGAACCCATTAATCAGAAACGGTTAATCCCAGCTCAGGATCACTTTCCCTGACTGACCTGAACGCATCGCGTCAAAGCCCTGCTGGAACTCATCGATGGAGAACCGATGGGTGATGATTGGCGACAAATCCAGACCAGACTGGATAAGTGCAGCCATTTTGTACCAGGTTTCAAACATTTCGCGACCGTAGATACCTTTAATAAACAGCCCTTTAAAGATAACCTTCGTCCAGTCGACGGACATGTCTGACGGCGGAATACCCAGCATGGCGATGCGACCGCCGTGGTTCATGGTGTCCAGCATGGCGCGGAACGCTGGCGGCGCACCGGACATCTCCAGACCCACATCAAACCCTTCGGTCATACCCAGCTCGGCCATGACGTCAGTCAGGTTCTCTTTCGCTACGTTTACCGCGCGAGTAATACCCATTTTGCGTGCCAGCTCAAGGCGATACTCATTCACATCCGTAATGACAACGTGGCGTGCACCAACGTGCTTCGCGACGGCTGCTGCCATAATCCCGATAGGACCTGCACCGGAAACCAGCACATCTTCTCCGACCAGATCGAACGACAGTGCCGTGTGAACCGCATTGCCGAACGGATCGAAGATTGAGGCTAAATCATCGGAGATGTTATCCGGGATCTTGAACGCGTTAAACGCCGGGATCACCAGATACTCAGCAAAACAACCCGGACGGTTTACACCGACACCGGTCGTATTGCGGCACAGGTGAGTACGCCCACCACGGCAGTTACGGCAATGCCCACAAGTAATGTGGCCTTCACCCGACACGCGATCGCCGATTTTAAAACCTTTCACTTCCTGGCCGATGCCGACTACTTCGCCGACATACTCATGCCCAACAACCATTGGAACCGGGATGGTTTTTTGCGACCATTCATCCCAGTTATAAATGTGAACGTCAGTCCCGCAGATGGCTGTTTTACGGATTTTAATCAGCAAATCGTTATGACCGACTTCCGGTTCAGGAACGTCGGTCATCCAAATGCCTTCTTCCGCTTTCAGTTTGGATAACGCTTTCATTTCACATCCTCAGGCAATAACGCCCAGTTGTTTACCAATGCGTGTGAACGCGTCAACAGCACGCGTAATCTGCTCAGGGGTATGCGCCGCAGACATCTGGGTACGGATACGCGCCTGGCCTTTCGGAACCACCGGATAGAAGAAGCCGGTAACGTAAATACCTTCTTTTTGCAGTTCACGGGAGAACTGTTGTGCAACGACTGCATCACCCAACATCACCGGAATAATCGCGTGATCGGCACCGGCTAACGTAAAGCCAGCGGCGGACATTTGCTCACGGAACTGACGGGCATTTGCCCACAGACGATCGCGCAGGTCATGGCCGGACTCAACCATTTCCAGCACCTTAATGGACGCTGCCACAATCGCCGGAGCCAGTGAGTTGGAGAACAGGTACGGACGGGAACGCTGACGTAGCCACTCCACGACTTCTTTACGCGCTGCGGTATAACCACCGGACGCGCCGCCCAGTGCTTTACCCAGCGTACCGGTAATGATGTCGACACGCCCCATCACTTCGCAGTATTCATGGGAACCGCGGCCGTTTTCGCCGACAAAACCCACCGCGTGGGAATCATCAACCATCACCAGTGCATCGTACTTATCCGCCAGGTCGCAGACGCCTTTCAGGTTGGCAATCACGCCGTCCATCGAGAACACGCCGTCGGTAGCAATCAGCACATGACGCGCCCCAGATTCACGCGCTTCTTTCAGGCGCGCTTCCAGTTCCTGCATATCGTTATTGGCGTAACGGAAACGCTTCGCTTTACACAGACGAACGCCGTCGATGATAGAGGCGTGGTTCAGGGCATCGGAGATAATCGCATCTTCTGCGCCCAGCAGCGTTTCGAACAGGCCGCCGTTAGCATCAAAGCAGGAAGAATAAAGAATGGCATCTTCCATACCGAGGAACGCCGCCAGTTTTTGCTCCAGCTGCTTGTGGCTGTCCTGGGTGCCGCAGATAAAGCGCACCGAAGCCATGCCAAACCCGTGAGAATCCATACCCGCTTTTGCCGCTGCAATCAGTTCCGGGTGGTTAGCCAGTCCCAGATAGTTGTTCGCACAAAAGTTAATCACGTGGCTTCCATCAGCTACCGTGATATCCGCCTGCTGCGCAGACGTAATAATGCGTTCTTCTTTAAACAGCCCTTCCGCACGTGCGGTTTCCAGGTCGTTCGTTAACTGCTTGTAAAAATTCCCACGCATTGCAATTCTCCAGACTGGGCAAATTTCAGCACATATTACCCAAAGCTATACATTGATACGAGATGACGCGTCATCACTTCTTCAAAATGAAGCATAAATCACGTGTACCCGCACGGCTTATCGGTGAATGGCTGAAGCCAGGGCCATGTAGTGATATGATAGAAGTATTCGTGTCTGAGATTGTCTCTGACTCCATAATTCGAAGGTTACATTTATGATCATCGTTACCGGCGGCGCGGGCTTTATCGGCAGCAACATCGTTAAGTCACTGAATGATAAAGGCATCACTGATATCCTGGTGGTGGACAACCTGAAAGACGGCACCAAGTTTGTTAACCTGGTGGATCTGAATATTGCTGACTACATGGATAAGGAAGACTTCCTGATCCAGATTATGGCCGGTGAAGAATTCGGCGATATCGAAGCAATTTTCCACGAAGGCGCATGCTCTTCCACCACCGAGTGGGATGGCAAGTATATGATGGACAATAACTATCAATACTCCAAAGAGCTGCTGCACTACTGCCTGGAACGCGAAATTCCGTTCCTGTACGCCTCTTCTGCAGCCACTTACGGCGGACGTACTTCTGACTTCATCGAATCCCGTGAATATGAGAAACCGCTGAACGTTTACGGCTACTCAAAGTTCCTGTTCGACGAGTATGTTCGTCAGATCCTGCCAGAAGCGGATTCGCAGATTGTCGGCTTCCGCTATTTCAACGTCTACGGACCGCGTGAAGGCCACAAAGGCAGCATGGCAAGCGTGGCTTTCCATCTCAATACCCAACTCAACAATGGCGAAACGCCAAAACTGTTTGAAGGCAGCGAAAACTTCAAACGTGATTTCGTCTATGTTGGCGATGTTGCCGCAGTTAACCTGTGGTTCCTGGAAAATGGTGTATCCGGTATCTTTAACCTCGGTACCGGTCGCGCGGAATCATTCCAGGCCGTGGCGGATGCTACGCTGGCTTACCATAAAAAAGGCAGCATTGAGTACATTCCGTTCCCGGAAAAACTGAAAGGCCGCTACCAGGCGTTTACTCAGGCGGATCTGACTAACCTGCGCGCAGCAGGCTACGACAAGCCGTTTAAGACCGTGGCCGAAGGCGTAACGGAATATATGGCCTGGCTGAACCGCGACGCGTAAGTATGAAAATTTTGGTGATAGGCCCGTCCTGGGTTGGCGACATGATGATGTCGCAAAGTCTCTATCGCACGCTCAAGGCGCGCTATCCCCAGGCGATAATCGACGTGATGGCACCGGCATGGTGTCGTCCGCTGCTGTCGCGCATGCCTGAAGTCAACGACGCGATTGCCATGCCGCTAGGACACGGTGCGCTGGAGATCGGTGAACGGCGTAAACTCGGCCACAGTCTGCGTGAAAAACGCTACGATCGTGCCTTCGTGCTGCCGAACTCATTTAAGTCAGCACTGGTGCCGTTCTTTGCGGGCATTCCCCATCGTACCGGCTGGCGCGGTGAGATGCGCTACGGGCTGCTCAATGATGCACGCGTGCTGGATAAAGAAGCCTGGCCGCTGATGGTCGAGCGCTATGTGGCGCTGGCCTACGATAAAGGCGTAATGCTTTCAGCGAAAGATTTACCGCAGCCGCTGTTATGGCCGCAGCTGCAAGTCAGCGAAGGTGAAAAATCACTGACCTGTAGCCAGTTCTCTCTCTGTGCTGAACGCCCGATCATCGGTTTTTGTCCTGGGGCAGAATTTGGTCCGGCCAAACGCTGGCCGCATTATCACTATGCGGAACTGGCAAAACAGCTGATCGACGAAGGTCATCAGATCGTACTGTTTGGCTCAGCCAAAGATCATGAAGCCGGTAATGAAATTCTGGCGACACTCAGCACCGAACAGCAGGCATGGTGCCGTAATCTGGCGGGTGAAACGCAGCTCGAGCAGGCCGTTATTCTTCTCGCCGCCTGTAAAGCGGTAGTCACCAATGACTCAGGATTAATGCACGTAGCCGCCGCGCTGAACCGTCCGCTGGTCGCCCTGTACGGCCCCAGCAGCCCGGATTTTACTCCGCCTCTTTCCCATAAAGCACGGGTGATCCGCCTGATAACGGGTTATCACAAAGTGCGTAAGGGCGATGCGGCGCAAGGGTATCATCAGAGCCTGATTGACATCACTCCTCAGCGCGTTCTGGAAGAACTGAACGACCTGTTGTTACAAGAGGAAGCCTGACGGATGCGGGTTCTGATCGTTAAAACATCGTCGATGGGCGATGTACTGCATACATTGCCTGCGCTAACCGATGCGCAGCGGGCAATTCCAGGTATTCAGTTTGACTGGGTGGTTGAAGAAGGGTTCGCGCAAATCCCATCCTGGCATTCAGCCGTTGAGCGGGTGATCCCCGTGGCGATTCGCCGCTGGCGTAAAGCCTGGTTTTCAGCACCGATTAAAGCCGAGCGTAAAGCGTTTCGCGATGCGGTGCGTTTACAGCAGTATGACGCGATAATCGATGCCCAAGGTCTGGTTAAAAGTGCCGCTCTGGTTACGCGTCTGGGGCGCGGCATCAAGCATGGCATGGACTGGAGCACGGCTCGCGAGCCACTGGCAAGCCTGTTTTATAACTGTAAGCATCATATTGCCAGGCAGCAGCATGCCGTTGAACGTACGCGGGAACTGTTTGCGAAAAGTCTGGGGTATACCAAACCACAGTCGCAGGGCGATTATGCTATCGCGCAGCATTTCTTGAACGATCTTAATGCTGATGCAGGCCAATATGCGGTATTTTTACACGCGACAACCCGTGATGATAAACATTGGCCGGAAGCCAACTGGCGGGAGCTGATTGGCCAGTTACATAACGCCGGAATACGCATTAAGCTGCCCTGGGGTGCCCCTCATGAAGAAGCGCGCGCCAAAAGGCTGGCTGATGGTTTTAACTACGTCGATGTCCTGCCGCGGATGAGTCTGGAAGAGATCGCAAGTGTGTTGGCGGGGGCAAAGTTTGTCGTGTCGGTGGATACAGGGCTCAGCCATTTAACCGCAGCGCTGGATCGCCCGAACATTACCCTGTATGGCCCAACAGACCCTGGGCTGATTGGTGGGTATGGGAAGAATCAATACGCACAGCAGAGTCAATCCGGTAATTTACAAGATCTCGATGCCAGCAGCATCAACGCATCATTGCTTGATATTAATTTGCTTTAACTTTAAGAGATGAACCATGCTTTGCCAAAACATGTTTTCTCGCTTTATCGATAATACAAAAAACAACCCATTTAATTTTCTATATCAGCTATTTTACACGGGGATCCTTGTCACCCTTGCGATGGTGCTGGTCAATCCCGATGAGGCACTGAAGGTATTTATTGCCTGTGCGGCCCTGTCTCTGCCGTTGATTGGCAAAAATATAAAGTATGTGCTCGGCAACAAAAAAAATCTGATCTTGCCTTTTATGCTGTTGCTTTTTGGCTTAGTGCAAATTATCTGGGTGGACATCTTTAAGCAACCCGGATCTGCCTTTACCGGCGCCTACCGTTCGTATCAGAACGGGGGTAAAGTCATGATCTTTGCCGCACTGGTTCTCACCGCATTAACCTCGCGAGCACCCTGCGAAACCAAAACCCGTGTCACCAGCATCTGGGTTATTGTTACGGCAATTGGCCTGTATCTTTTTGCAGGCTACCAGCTAGCCGGTGCCCCTAATCCTTTGGATTATCGTGTTGCTCTCGGCTTTGAGCACCAGACTGGTACCGCTTATGCGCTGACATTGATTGGCTTATTGGCATCTCAGGCCATTATCAACCTGCGTATAAAACATACCGTTTCACTTTATCTTCTGCATTTTTTGGTATCGTTGGCAGTCATTATCACTACGCAAACCCGAGCCGCCATTTTAGTTTATCCGATCCTGTGTATCGGACTGTTTTACATATACTATCGTCATAATCGCAGCATGTTATTAAGGGCATTTTTGGCCTTCTTGATATTGGTAGGAATTGCAGCGATCCCCTTAAAATCAGTCATTGAATATCGCTACCAGAACTTCATGGTCGACCTGCATGCTTATAGCCAGAGCAACAGTAATACCTCTATTGGTGCGCGACTTGCGATGCAACGGGCAGGTATTGATGCGGGGGAAAAACATTACTGGGGACAGTCACTTGAACAACGAGGTACTGAAATCCGGCAACTTGTTAATAAGGATAGTTCCTTACAAGGTGCTCTTGAATTTCTCAATGTCCATTTGCATAACGAAATTATTGATACCTTTTCACTAAAAGGCATTCTGGGCGTTGTTGTGCTACTCTTGCTCTATACCACCCTATTTTTAAAAGCCTACTGGCTGCGAAGTCCTCTGTTGTTGGTCATATCCGGCGCTATAGCTATCTATGGCTTGAGTGATTTATTATTATATGCCAAAGGTGAAGCCTTGAGCAGCATGCTAGCGTTATGTGTTGCAGCAATGCTAGTACCGGGTCTGACGAGGGAACGATGCCATGATTAACGATTCAGGTTATTTACTGAGCATTATTATACCTGTATACAATAATGCTGAATTTATTACGGCTACGCTGACATCCATACATCAAAGTATCACTGATGAAGTTGAGTTAGTCATTGTTAATGATGGTTCTACTGATCTATCTGATGAATGCATTAATGCATTTTATCGTGAAAATAATTTCACCAATCTCAAATATATTAGTAAAAAAAATCAAGGCGTTGCTATTTCCCGCAACATTGGACTTGCACATGCGACAGGAAGATATATTGGTTTCGTAGACAGCGATGATATTGTCTGCCCGAATTATTTCTCTATTCTCCTTCCTAAATTAAGGGACGAGAAATATGATATTGTTGAATTCAACTTAACCCGGGATATGAATAACCTATATCAAGGAAGTCTCGATGTGGGCACCATCACACAACGTGAAATAATTATAGCAGATGATAACTACACCCCTTTGCTACCAACATTTCGTGCAGGCCAGTGGCATTTAATGACGAAAATTTTTCATCGTGATGTGATCGGTAAAGATAGATTTGAAGAGTATCGCCGTTATGAAGATGTTATCTTTTGCCCATTTCAGTATTTCAAATGCCATAAAATTTTAAAAATAGAGAATAAACTCTATTACTACCGGATAAATGATAAAAGCATTACCGAGAACATTATCGACAGTGACGCTGACAGTATCTTTTTTGCTATGCGAAAAATGTATAATTACATCAATGAAAATAGTGCAACGCGTACTATCGCTACGTTAATGATCGTTAATTGCTTTCTGGAAGGACGTAAACTCTTACGTAAGAAAAAAGGTTACTATCGCTATAACGAAAGCATGATAAATGATATTCACAATGCACTTACATGCTGTGATACGAAAGTCATTAAGAAAAAAGTATTTTATAAAATGAAATATCCACACATTGACCGGCATATTTCTAAAATACGCTATACGATAATAAACGCCTGTAAGACCTTACTTGTTCGAAAGGGATTTTAACATGTTTAAGAAACTAGACCGCGTTCTCATTTGCAAACTTAAATTTTATGGCGACGTTCTGTTAATTACCCCTGTAATTGAAAGTATTAAAGCACGTTACCCAAATGCTAAAATTGATCTACTCCTATATAAAGATACCAAGGCAATCTTAGCTGCCAATAAAGATATCAACGCTTTTTATCTTATCGCGAAAAAAAAAGGTCTGCTGGCAACTGCGAAAAATTACATATCGGTACGTCAACAACTGAAAAAAAATCAGTATGATCTGATCATTAACTTAACCGAGCAATGGCCGATTGGTGCACTTATTGCTTCCTTGCATCGTCCTTCCATTGCATTTAAACGTGATAAAAAACTATGGAACAACCTTTTTTCATGGGTTACGCCATTCACTGGTACACATATTGTTGAACAAAATTTATCCATTTTAAAAGGTATTGGTTTTGGTGAATCAGAACTAAAGAAAGAAATGTCGCTTTGCTATCGCCAAGAAGACTATCAGCATTTAACCTCCCAACTACCTGCGCTATCTTCAAAAAACTATGTCGTTATTCAACCCACAGCGAGGCAAGAGTTTAAATGTTGGGATGATGATAAATTCGCACATGTCATAGACCATTTGCATCAGCGCGGTCTGCATGTTTACCTTACCTGCGGGCCCGCACTCAATGAGCAGCAACAAGTAAAACACATAGCGGAGTTGTGTAAATCATCTCCTGACCTAACACTGGCGGGTCAAACCACCTTCCTGCAGCTAGCTGCGTTGATCGACCATGCAGTTCTTTACATCGGGGTCGATTCTGCGCCTATGCACATGGCGGCAGCGTTAGGAACACCGCAGGTCTGCCTGTTTGGCGCTACCAATTATCAACAATGGAGACCATGGTCAGATAAAGCCGTGTTGATTTGGGCTGGAGATTATCATCCAATGCCTTCTCGGAATGAGCTCGACAGATCAGAAAAATATTTAACATGGATCCCCGAAAAGGTCGTGATTGACGCTATCGATATGGTACTTCATGATAGTGGCACTGATAAAGGTAATGAGAAGGCATAAATGGGCAACAAAAATAACGTTATTAATATTGCTTACTGTACAGATGCCAACTATCTGGAATATGTAGCAGTGTCCATTATGTCCGTCATAATGAACAACCCAGGACAAGACCTGTCATTTTTCGTTTTTGTCTATGACGTCACTGATGAAGAGATTGATAAGCTACGCTCCACCAGTGATAAAATTCAGGTTATCAATATTGATAAAGAAGAGATTGAAAAATATAACAATGACTTTGCAATCAAACACCTGAACCGTTCAACTTATATGCGCCTTGCCGTTCCGCGCTTACTGAAAGATAAAGTTGAGCACTTTATCTATTTAGATGCCGACACTCTGTGTTTTGATAAACTCAATGATATTAACAGTATTGATATCAGTAACGTCATTTGCGCAGCCAGCCACGACTCGCTCGATATCCATGATACAAAAAATGCCAAACGCCTAGGTCTCAGTACAGGTCATTACTTCAATGCCGGTTTTTTGTATATTAATATCGCGAATTGGATTAAATTCGACATCGAAAACAAAGCAAATACTGTACTATTTGAACAGGGAAAAAATCTACCTTACTTTGATCAAGATGCTCTAAATATTGCAATGGATGGCAACGTCAAATTTATTGATAATCGATGGAATTTTTTGTTTAACTGGTTTAACGATCAACAGAAAGATAGTTTCTTCTATCAAAAAGATAACCTGCCACGCATTATCCATTTCACCGGTGGAAGAAAGCCATGGTATAAAGAACACACAGGGCTTGCACAGCAGCTGTATCTTTTCTACCATCATTTCACACCATGGCAGAACACAGAAATGCGCTCTTATGCCCCGCGAATGAGGCCTACTGATTATCGGGTTTACTCGCGTCAGGAAGCCAAAAGGGGAAATTACTGCGCTTCGATCAAATGGTATATGAAATATCTCAAGACAAAACTGCGCTAAATAAAAAACTCCCTTTCGGGAGTTTTTTTACTTACTTTGTAACTTTGCACGTAAATAGCCGATATAGCTAATTATTGAAGCGAAATATTTTCCTTGTAGCCTTTCATGCCGTGATTTCTTTTTATACTGTTTTGGCGTTCTGGCTGGCAGCAAGGGAACATCCGCCCAAGGGGAGGCTTTCCATGCCTCAACAAAGTACACTGCAGAAGGGTAGTTAGCCCAGGAATTCCATGGTTTTGTGACACCAACATAATGAATAAGAATGGTATCTTGCGTAATATATTCTTTATACAGTGACAAATTCTTACTCTTTAATTCTTGTTTAATACCATAAATAGCATTGAATTTTCTCGGTAAAAATATCACTTTATCCAAAAAAATAATATTTAGAACATCTTGATCAGGGAAAGAAAGTTTCTTGCTCTTATCTAAGAGGATATCAAACGCTGCATTAATAAAATCCTGCTCTTTCCACTTTCTTAGATTTGCATAAATAACGCCTGAATTAAAATACTCACTGTTTTTCTCGATATCTCTGGCAGGACTGTCATCAACATCTTTCACTACAGCGGCAACATGATTACTAATATTAATTTGAGTCAATTCAAGGAGTGAACCTTTACACATAACATCAGCATCAATGTATAAAATCGAATCTATCTTTTCACCAAGATACTCAAAAGCTATGAATCTAAAATACATTGCATGCGACCAGGCATGACCGCTCGGTAATATTTTTAGGCCATCAGAATCCATGACATAAATCGAGATATTCGCAGAATATTGCTCTGCTAACTTTGCAATTCTTTGCTGATAGTCTTCATCCAAATAATCGGTAAAAAGGTGAAAATGTATATTTAACCCTTTATTATGTAACAGTACTGATGTCATCGAGATCGCAGCACCAAACATAAAATTCTTATCCACTCCCCAAGCAATGTTGAGTTGTGCATTTTGTTCGGTCGGCACTTGATTAAAATCAAGTATTTTCTTTATAGACTGATGACAATCAAATTTCATTCGCTACACCCATTTAGTTTTACTATCACAAGTTGCTAATTTTAATATCAGTGTATTTTAGAGCTTTGTATTTTACTCTTTATATACATAACATGGCTAAGTACCGATCGAATATATTTTCTCTGCACTTTTTCATGCCTCGATTTACGTTTATATAACTTCGCCGTATTTGCATTCAATAAAGATTTTTCCGCCCATGCGGATTTCTGATATGCTTCAATAAAAAATTTAGCTACTGGATATTTAGCCCATATATGCCATGGCTTTGTTACGCCGACATAATGAATTAACACTGTATCATCAGTGATATAATTTCTGTAAATCTCATCATTCTTATTTTTCAGTTCCTGATCAACACCATAAATACAGTTAAAGTCTCTTCTCAGGAAAATCACATTACCGACAAATAATATATTAAGAACATCTTGATCAAAATAAAGAAGCTCCTTTTGGCGCTTTTCTAAAATAGAAAAGGCTTTAGTTAGTAGTTGTTGCTCTCGCCAGACGACCAAGTTGGCAAACACCACGCCAGAATTAAAATATCCATTACTCAACTCAGGAATACCAAGTCTGGTACCGGATTTAATACGCACTTCATCAATATCATTGATTACAGCGGCATATTCCCCACAAAAATTAATTTCAGTAAGTTCTCGCAAAGAACCTTTGCAAACCACATCGGCATCAAGGTACAGCACTGAACTAAGTTCAGTGCTTAAATACTCAAATGCAAAGTAGCGATAATACATTGCATAGGTCCAGGCTTTAGTGCTCGGTAATTTTCGAAATGCAGTATTATCGAAAACAAGGACAGTCACGGTCGTACTGTACATTTGTGTCAGTCGTTTTACACTTTCCAGATAGTCATCATCGACATAGTCTGTTGCTATATAGAAGTGGATATCAATATCAGGGTTATTTACCAGCACTGAGGTCATCGAGATACCAGAACCAAATAAAAAATTACGATCAACACCATACGCAATATTTAGTTTTTTGTTCTTTTCGTGCGTAGAACTGTCAATCAAATGCTTTTGAATAATTACTTGCTGAAAATCGATGTTCATAGTGCAATGGCCTCAAAATTAATATGTACTTTAGAGCGCTTTTCTTATTGTTCTCTGTCTGATTTTTTGCGCTTTCGTAACGGCTTGTTCAAACAACTTAACTTCCTGACGGAAAATTTCACGTAGCGGCATGGCAAAGTAAACACGTAAAAATCGATAGATATCTCTTGATGTCAGCCCGATTTCAAGTGATGAGAAATAGAGCCCAATCAAATCTTTATTGCGCCAACGGCGAGGTACATGTTGGCGTATTTGCGCACGATGCAGATCGATCACCGAGAGTTTAATATCCTCAATTTTTGAGGGCATAGGTTGTTGAAGCAAAAAGTGACACATATAACAGTCACGATGGTTCACCCCACCACGATGCATTTTACCCACCATTTCTGCCACGCGGGTGATAATGGTCCGTTTTAATACAAAATTAGGGCGTTCAACACTCCAACTAGCGCAAAAATCTTCGAGGCTGATAGCAGGAGAGAGATCTTCAGTGATAATAAATGACGTACGCTCTAATGGATTCAGTCCTTTCTGTCCAAACGCCACCCCGGTCATGGTATCAACATTCAACGCTTGCAAACGATGAATAGCTAACCACTCTCGATCGGCCCCCAGCACTGGCATACGTAACGAAATCAGGTTTTTCACCACTTCTTTGAACGTGGTTCCATGATGATATTTAAGAAAATATCCTTTCCCCATCATCTCAAAACGTAGAGTACGTCGCGTTTCCAACGCACGAAAAACCTCACCATCCAGTTTAGCGACTTCTGTAAACGGATCTTTTCCCTGCCACTGCGTGGCAAAGGGTTCTTTTAATTCAATCATTCTCAATGCCTAAAATGATGTCTGCAGCCCTGTCAGCCAGACTATAGAGATCTTCTGTATCAGCAAAATGCCGTGCATTTCCGGCCCAGCGACTTCTTTGCTCATTGTTTTGCAACGCATCGAAAAGTGCTGAATTCAAGTTGTTCTGCACAAACGGTTCAGGAATAACCACGCCACATTGGGCAGCATTGATATAGTCAGCATACCCGCATACTTCCGTGGTTAACACCGGCAACCCTGCAACTACTGCCTCTAATAAGACAATCCCAGCAGCTTCCTGAACAGCAGGATGCAGTAACAAATCCGCAGCAGACATCAATTCGGAGATATCATCCCGCCCCGAGAAAAACTGTACTTGTTTTTCAATACCCAATTGGCGAGCCTGAGCACGGTAACGATCTGCTTTATCCTGACCGACGACCATCAACCGCGTACGCTGGCGTAGAGGTTCAGGCAAAGACGCCAGAGCCTGCAATGTACGCAGCACACCTTTACGCTTGAAATCTGAACCTACCTGCAGAAGGAAGAACTGATCGAGACCAATATCATTTTTTTCCCTGACAATCTGTCTACTGTTTTCAGGCTGCTGGCTGTACTTTCGGTCAGGGTAAATACCCGGTGGTAAAATACGAAAACGTGGATTCTCGGTATGATAATGACGTTTAAAATCGCCAATTTGTTTGTTGGTTAACATCAGTAATGTGGTATGAGAACCTTGCTGAAATACTGCCTTTTCAAATGAGGCATAATGGCGATAACGCCGCGTCAGCTTGTAAAAAAAACCTTTTTCACGGGCAACTTTTTCGGCATAACAGACATCGGCTGCATAATACACATCCAGCCCAGGCATTTTATTAAAACCAACAACACGATCAACAGGATGTTGGCTAAAATACTGTTGAACCCATTGATGATATTGCTCATTTTTCCCATGATTTGTTCTGGATGTAACTGGAACGAGTATAATTTCCAAGCCTTCAGGGCGCTCCCCCTGCCATTGTTGGGTAAAGACCTGAACATGATGCCCCCGTGCAGCAACCGTCTGCGCAACCCGCAGAAAATCACGCTGCAATCCACCATAAGGAAAATACTTGTACAAACAAAAAGCAATGATCATGCATTAATATCCGCATCGTGTCGCCAGGCATACCAAGCCAGATACATAAGGGGACTGTAATCCTTACTTGCGCTACCCAAAGATTACTCCACATGCTTCGGCCGCAAACTACCAGAAATTGCGCAATAGTATATCATTGATTATCACTCAATCCGAACTGAATGTTTTTTGAACAAAAAAATTAAATTTATTATAAAAAACAGATACATAATATAAATTCAATTTCATCGTAAAAATCGTATCGCACGAGAAGTTAAGCCCTAATATTGGACGCAGGTGTTTTTTGAAACGACCGCCAGGCATAACAATGCCTTGTCAACACAAGCGTTTTGGTACAACCTGGATAAAAATGATGGTAAAGCCACAGTTAAATACATAGAATCCCCAGCACATCCCTAGGTTAGCCACTATTATGCTCGAATTGCTTTACACCGCCCTTTTCTACCTTATTCAGCCCTTGATCTGGATACGGCTTTGGGTGCGCGGTCGTAAGGCTCCGGCCTACCGTAAACGCTGGGGTGAACGCTACGGATTTTATCGTCGTCCACTAAAGCCAGGCGGCATCATGCTGCATTCTGTGTCCGTGGGCGAAACACTGGCGGCGATCCCATTAGTCCGCGCCCTGCGACATCGTTACCCGGACCTGCCGATCACGGTTACCACCATGACACCAACCGGCTCAGAGCGCGTCCAGTCTGCATTTGGTACTGACGTTCAACACGTCTATTTACCTTACGATTTACCCGATGCACTCAACCGTTTCCTGAACAAAGTTGACCCCAAACTGGTGTTAATCATGGAAACCGAGTTGTGGCCAAATCTGATCGCGGCACTCCACAAACGTCATATTCCTCTGGTCATTGCTAACGCCCGACTTTCCGCCCGTTCGGCCGCAGGCTACGCGAAACTGGGTAAATTTGTTGGCAGATTACTACGTCGTATTACGTTGATTGCCGCACAAAATGAAGAAGATGGTGCACGCTTTATTACGCTTGGTGCAAAGAGCAATCAGGTGACCGTCACCGGCAGTCTAAAATTTGATATTTCCGTCACCCCGCAGTTGGCCGCTAAAGCGATCACGTTACGTCGCCAGTGGGCACCACATCGCCCGGTATGGATTGCTACCAGCACACACGATGGTGAAGAAAGCATTATCGTCGCCGCGCATCAGGCATTATTAAATCAGTTCCCGAATCTGTTACTGATTCTGGTTCCACGACATCCGGAACGTTTTCCGGATGCCATTAACCTCGTACGCCAGGCTGGGCTAAGCTATACCACACGGTCCTCGGGAGAAGTCCCGTCTTCAGGTACTCAGGTGGTTATTGGCGATACGATGGGCGAACTGATGCTGCTGTACGGCATTGCCGACCTGGCGTTCGTCGGCGGCTCACTGGTTGAACGTGGGGGTCATAACCCATTAGAAGCTGCTGCGCATGCGATTCCCGTACTGATGGGACCACATACTTTTAATTTTAAAGATATTTGCGCCCGACTTGAGCAGGCAAGTGGATTGATCACCGTCACCGATACCACCACGTTGGTGAAAGAGATCTCGTCGTTGCTGACCGATGCAGATTATCGTAATTTCTATGGTCGTCATGCAGTTGAAGTTCTGTATCAAAACCAGGGCGCGCTACAGCGTCTGCTGCAGCTGCTGGAACCTTACCTGCCACCCAAAACGCACTGAGGGTTGTCATGCAAAAACGGGCAATTTATCCAGGAACCTTCGATCCCATTACTAACGGCCATATCGATATCGTGACGCGTGCAACAAGCATGTTCGATCACGTGATTCTGGCGATTGCCGCAAGTCCCAGTAAAAAACCGATGTTTACTCTGGAAGAGCGTGTTGAGCTGGCACAGCAGGCAACGGCGCATCTCGACAATGTCGAAGTACTGGGGTTTAGCGACTTAATGGCAAACTTCGCCCGCGATAAACAGGCAAATGTTCTGATTCGTGGGCTGCGTGCCGTGGCAGATTTTGAGTATGAAATGCAGTTGGCGCACATGAATCGCCACCTGATGCCGCAGCTGGAAAGCGTCTTTTTGATGCCTTCCAAAGAATGGTCATTTATCTCATCATCGCTGGTTAAAGAAGTCGCCCGCCATCAGGGGGACGTGACCCACTTTTTACCGGCGAACGTGCACCAGGCGTTAATGGTCAAGCTGAAGTAAAGGCGTTATCTACGCTATTTCTGGCAGCGACGGCAGTAGAATGTCGTTCGCTGTGCATGTTTTGTCGCAACGATCGGCGCGCCACATGCACGGCAAGGCTCACCTTCACGCCCATAGACTTGCAACTCCTGGGCAAAATAGCCCGGCTTGCCGTCACTTTGCAGAAAATCCTTCAGCGTCGTTCCCCCTTGCTCGATAGAGCGAAGCAAAACCGCCTTGATAACGCGCACCAACAGCTCACACTCAGATACCGACAGCGACGATGCCAGGCGGTCAGGATGGATACCAGCCGCAAACAGCGACTCGCTGGCATAGATGTTGCCAACCCCCACCACTAACTTGTTGTCCATCAGCCAGGGTTTAATCGCCGTTTTCTTCTTCGCGCATTTCTGCTGGAGATAACTGGCGTTGAAATCATCGCTCAGCGGCTCCGGGCCAAGATGCGCGAGAACATTGTGTCCCGCCAGTTCTTTGGTCCATAGCCACGCCCCAAACCGCCGGGGATCGGTATAGCGTAGGACTTTGCCATTGCTCATCACCAAATCCACATGGTCGTGTTTTTCTGCCGGGCGTTCTTCAGGAAGAATACGTAAACTGCCTGACATGCCCAGATGAATGATAATCCAGCCATCCGCTAGCTCTAAAAGCAGATACTTCGCACGACGTTGTACGCTAAGCACAGGCTTATCACTAAGACGATAGATTTCTTCTGATACCGGCCAACGCAGACGCCCATTACGCACAATGGCGTGCAGAATCGTTGCCCCAACGAGATGCGGCTCAATACCACGGCGACTGGTTTCGACTTCAGGTAATTCAGGCATAGCATCTCCGGCGGTGTATCAGGTCTCATTAATATGGGGACGGCCAGAAAACAAAAAACCCCGCCGAGGCAGGGTTTTTCTTTACATCAAAGCGAAAATTATTTGATTTTCGCTTCTTTGTATAAAACGTGCTGACGGACAACTGGATCGAATTTTTTCAGTTCCAGTTTTTCCGGCTTAGTACGCTTGTTCTTCGTGGTGGTGTAGAAGTGACCAGTACCAGCAGAAGAAACCAGCTTGATTTTCTCACGAATACCTTTAGCCATGATTTATTTCCTCTTAGTACTTAGTACTTTTCGCCACGGGCACGCAGTTCAGACAGAACTGTTTCGATGCCTTTCTTATCAATAACACGCATACCTTTAGCAGATACACGCAGGGTGACAAAACGCTTCTCGCTCTCAACCCAAAAACGGTGAGAGTGCAGGTTAGGCAGGAAACGGCGTTTAGTCGCGTTCAGTGCGTGGGAACGGTTGTTACCGGTCACCGGACGCTTGCCAGTAACTTGGCAGACTCGGGACATGTCTATTCTCCAAAAATCAAATTAGCTCGAGCTTCGTATGGGGTATTGGCGCCTCGTCAGGCTTCTCAGCCCGGTTATCGCAGTTCAATACACTCAATCTTTCATACTGCATCAACGTTGGATACCGAATGAATGATTTCGTATATTTGCGAACTCTCGATTGCCAGGCCCAAATGCCAAACCCGAGATTCTCAAAGGTGGCGTAGTATACGCTGAGTCAGCGATGTGCTCAAGTCCCGAACAGACAAAGATCCCGATGGATCGCGTAAAGTGCGTTAAATCCAACCGCGTTCCGCAAAAGAAACGTACTCTCCGCGCCCAATTACTAGATGATCAAGCACCCGGACATCCATGAACTGACAGCATTTCACAACACGCTCGGTGATAAGTTTATCTGCTTTACTCGGCTCTGCACACCCCGAAGGGTGATTATGCGCAAGGATCAGCGCCGACGCATTCATTTTTATCGCCTCACGGACAATTTCTCGCGGATGTACCTCGACATGGCTGAGCGTGCCAGAAAAAAGTGTGCTGTGTTTAATCACACGATGCTGAGCATCAAGAAAGATCACCAGAAAGATCTCTCGTTCCTCTTGCGAGAACTGGCTTTGCAGGAACTCACGCGCCATTTCGGGACTCAGTAGCGAACGCTCTTCCATCACGCGCACGTTGTAGTAACGCTTTGCCAATTCGGCAATACCTTTTAGCTGAGCATACTTCGCCACGCCAATACCCTGAACCTGGCTGAAATCCATGTAATCGGCCGATAACAGACCATACAGAGAACCAAAATTTTGCAGTATCTCTTTTGCCAGCGTCAGGACATCTTTCCCTCGCGAACCGGTACGTAAAAAAAGTGCCAATAGCTCAACATCCGTCAGCGAATCTACCCCCAGAGCCATCATTTTTTCCCGGGGCATCGAACATTCCATCTCTTCCATGCTTCTCCTCCCTTAGCCCGCGAATGGTTACATAACACCCGCCATGAAGCG
Source organism: Citrobacter sp. JUb117 (assembly GCF_024809055.1). Classification (NCBI taxonomy): domain Bacteria; kingdom Pseudomonadati; phylum Pseudomonadota; class Gammaproteobacteria; order Enterobacterales; family Enterobacteriaceae; genus Citrobacter; species Citrobacter sp. JUb117. The sequence goes on along the minus strand of NZ_JANUFB010000006.1, from coordinate 135,680 downwards.
ACGTCCTGTTTTCACTTCTTCGTGACGCCTCGCAAAGTGCTTCCCGGCAAAAGCACGTCGCATTGAGGATTGTGATAAAATATCCGCCTTCTGGTGAAATCCAACAGGAAAGATCATGATGAGCCTGGCCGGTAAAAAAATCGTAATTGGTGTCAGTGGCGGTATTGCTGCATACAAAACCCCCGAGCTGGTACGCCGTTTACGGGAACGTGGCGCAGACGTCCGCGTGGCAATGACCGAGGCGGCAAAAGCGTTTATTACGCCCCTGAGCTTACAGGCGGTTTCGGGCTACCCCGTTTCCGACAGCTTGCTTGACCCCGCAGCAGAAGCTGCGATGGGTCATATTGAACTCGGGAAATGGGCCGATTTAGTTATCCTGGCCCCCGCCACGGCTGATTTGATTGCGCGTGTTGCCGCTGGCATGGCCAACGATCTGGTGTCAACGATCTGCCTGGCAACGCCTGCGCCTGTTGCCGTCTTACCGGCCATGAACCAGCAGATGTACCGCGCCGCCGCAACACAGCACAATCTCGGCGTTCTCGCGTCACGTGGCTTGCTCATTTGGGGACCCGACAGCGGCAACCAGGCCTGTGGCGATGTTGGCCCTGGCCGTATGCTGGATCCGTTAACCATTGTGGATATGGCGGCGGAACATTTTTCACCTGTCAATTCCCTACAACACCTCAACATCATGATTACGGCTGGCCCAACACGCGAGCCGCTTGATCCGGTGCGCTACATTTCTAACCACAGTTCCGGAAAGATGGGTTTCGCCATCGCCGCTGCGGCAGCAAAGCGCGGCGCTAATGTCACGCTAGTGTCAGGTCCCGTGTCATTAGCCACGCCGCCTTTGGTGCAGCGTATTGATGTCGTTACGGCGCTCGAAATGGAAGCTGCCGTGCAATCAGTCGTACAGCAACAGCATATTTTTATTGGCTGTGCCGCCGTCGCTGATTATCGCGCAGAAACCGTAGCCCATGAAAAAATCAAAAAGCAGGCGACGCAGGGTGATGAATTCACAGTAAAAATGGTCAAAAACCCGGATATTATCGCCGGGGTTGCCGCACTCAATGCTAATCGTCCTTTTGTCGTTGGGTTTGCCGCCGAAACAAATAATGTGGAAGAATATGCCCGGCAAAAACGTATCCGCAAAAACCTTGATGTGATTTGTGCAAACGATGTTTCACTATCTACTCAAGGATTTAACAGCGACAGCAACGCATTACACCTTTTCTGGCAGGATGGAGATAAAGTCTTACCGCTTGAGCGTAAAGAACTCCTGGGCCAATTATTACTCGACGAGATCGTGACCCGTTATGATGAAAAAAATCGACGTTAAGATTCTGGACCCACGCGTAGGGCAACAATTTCCGCTCCCGACGTACGCCACCTCTGGCTCTGCCGGACTTGACCTGCGCGCATGTCTTGATGACGCCGTAGAACTGGCTCCGGGCGCAACGACGCTGGTGCCAACCGGGTTAGCCATTCATATCGCCGACCCTTCGCTGGCGGCGGTAATGCTTCCACGCTCCGGGTTGGGCCATAAGCACGGTATCGTCCTCGGCAACCTGGTCGGCTTGATTGACTCCGATTATCAGGGCCAACTGATGGTATCTGTCTGGAACCGTGGCCAGGACAGCTTCACTATCGAGCCGGGTGAGCGTATTGCACAGATGGTCTTTGTGCCGGTCGTGCAGGCTGAATTTAATCTGGTGGAAGAATTTGAAGCCACCGATCGTGGCGAAGGCGGCTTCGGCCATTCCGGGCGCAAGTAACCCGTAGAGAAGTATCCCACAGCGTAATAACGCAATAACATACCGCAAACAGTTGTTTGCGGTCGCTGTGTGGATGCCTGCCTGGCAAGTGCTTATTTTCAGGGGTATTTTGTAACATGGTAGAAAAGCAAACTGCGAAAAGGAATCGTCGCGAAGAAATACTTCAGTCTCTGGCGCTGATGCTGGAATCCAGCGATGGAAGCCAACGCATTACGACAGCAAAACTGGCAGCCTCTGTTGGCGTTTCCGAAGCGGCATTGTATCGCCATTTTCCCAGCAAGACCCGCATGTTCGATAGCCTGATTGAGTTTATCGAAGATAGTCTGATTACCCGTATCAACCTGATTTTGAAAGATGAAAAAGACACCGGCGCACGCCTGCGTCTGATCGTGTTGCTGATTTTAGGGTTCGGTGAACGTAACCCCGGCCTGACGCGTATTCTGACCGGTCACGCACTGATGTTTGAGCAAGATCGTCTGCAGGGCCGCATTAATCAGTTGTTTGAACGCATCGAGGCCCAGCTGCGCCAGGTTCTGCGAGAAAAACGGATGCGTGAAGGTGAAGGTTACGCCATGGATGAAACGCTGCTGGCCAGCCAGTTACTGGCTTTCTGTGAAGGTATGCTGTCTCGTTTTGTGCGCAGCGAATTTAAATACCGTCCAACGGACGATTTTGACATCCGCTGGCCGCTGATAGTCGCACAATTGCAGTAATCGCTGATTGCCCGGTGGCGCTACTACGCTTACCGGGTCTACAGAAAGTGCGTAGGCCGGATAAGCGTAGCACCATCCGGCAGTTCTGATTATACGCCGTACGTTTCGCGATACGCCCGCACTGCGGCCAGATGTTCCGCCATCTCCGGCTTCTCTTCCAGATACGCAATCAAGTCTTTCAGGGTAATGATTGAAATGACCTTGCACCCATAATCACGCTCCACCTCCTGGATAGCGGAAATCTCACCACGACCCCGTTCCTGACGATCGAGAGAAATCAGAACCCCAGCTAACATCGCACCATTCGCCTGGATTATCTCCATCGACTCACGAATCGCCGTACCGGCGGTGATCACATCATCCACCAGCATCACACGGCCCTGCAATGCGCTGCCGACCAGGTTACCGCCTTCGCCGTGGGTTTTCGCCTCTTTACGGTTAAAGCAGTACGGCAAATCTTTATCGTGGTGTTCTGCCAGCGCAACGGCGGTCGTTGTGGCAATAGGAATACCTTTGTACGCCGGGCCAAACAGCAAATCGAAATCAATACCGGAATCCACCAGCGCTTCGGCATAAAAACGGCCTAACAGTGCCAGGTCACGCCCGGTATTAAACAGTCCAGCGTTGAAGAAATAGGGGCTCTTACGCCCGGATTTCAGCGTAAACTCGCCGAACTTTAGTACCTGCTTGCTAAGCGCAAACTCAATAAACTGGCGCTGATACGGTTTCATGGATTCGCTCCTCATCTCACTTTATAACAGACAAAAAAAAGCGACTCATCAGTCGCCTTTAAAATTAATTTTCTAACGCCGCCTTCTGCGTCGTTATGATGGATTCAATTCCCCCTCGGGCCAGTGCCAGTAGGGTGAGAAGTTCTTCATGGCTGAACGGTTCGCCTTCCGCCGTGCCCTGCACTTCAATAATGCGACCATCTTCGGTCATCACCACGTTCATGTCGGTTTCTGCCGCAGAGTCTTCAACGTACTCTAAATCGCAGAGCGCTTCGCCATTCACAATACCCACGGACACCGCAGCAACCATCCCTTTCATTGGGTTGGTTTTCAGCTTACCGCTGGCAACCAGTTTGTTCAGCGCATCAGCCAGCGCAACACAAGCACCGGTAATGGATGCAGTACGGGTACCGCCGTCTGCCTGAATCACGTCGCAGTCCAGGGTGATGGTGAATTCGCCAAGCGTTTTCAGGTCAACGGCGGCGCGCAGCGCACGCGCGATCAGACGCTGAATTTCCATGGTACGGCCGCCCTGCTTACCTTTCGCCGCTTCACGTGCGTTACGGGTATGAGTCGCACGCGGTAACATGCCATATTCTGCGGTGATCCAGCCTTGCCCCTGGCCCTTCAGAAAGCGCGGCACGCCTTCATCAATCGAAGCGGTGCACAGTACTTTGGTATCACCAAATTCGACCAGCACGGAGCCTTCAGCGTGTTTTGTATAATTACGGGTCAGGGTGACGGGACGCACCTGGTTGGCACTACGACCTGCTGGACGCATGATAAAATCTCCGGCTTGAAACGAATGTGGCTGCGCATTATACGGAGTTCCGACGGTTATTCCTATCCTGACAAGACATGGATGGCTATAATCCTCCCATCTCATCTTCAAAAACAGGAACGTCTATGATCCGCAGCATGACCGCCTACGCCCGGCGTGAAATCAAGGGTGAATGGGGTAGCGCTACCTGGGAAATGCGCTCGGTAAACCAGCGTTATCTGGAAACCTATTTTCGCCTGCCGGAACAGTTCCGTAGTCTTGAGCCTGTTGTACGCGAACGCATCCGCACGCGTCTGACACGCGGTAAAATCGAATGTACGCTGCGTTTTGAGCCTGATGCCAGCGCGCAAGGTGAGTTGCTCCTGAATGAAAAACTCGCTAAACAGCTCGTCACCGCCGCAAACTGGGTCAAGATGCAGAGCGATGAAGGCGAAATTAATCCGGTTGATATCCTGCGCTGGCCGGGTGTCATGGCGGCCCAGGAACAAGACCTGGACGCTATTGCCGCAGAGATCCTTGCCGCGCTCGATGGCACGCTGGACGACTTTATTGTCGCACGTGAAACCGAAGGCCAGGCGCTAAAAGCGTTAATCGAACAACGTCTGGAAGGCGTCAGCACCGAAGTGGCGAAAGTCCGCGCGCATATGCCGGAAATCCTGCAGTGGCAGCGTGAACGTCTGGTTGCCAAACTCGAAGACGCACAGGTTCAGCTGGAAAATAACCGTCTTGAACAAGAGCTGGTGCTGATGGCGCAGCGTATCGATGTGGCGGAAGAATTAGATCGTCTGGAAGCCCACGTTAAAGAAACCTACAACATCCTGAAGAAAAAAGAGGCGGTCGGCCGTCGTCTGGACTTTATGATGCAGGAATTCAACCGTGAATCGAACACCCTCGCCTCTAAATCCATCAATGCCGAAGTGACTAACTCAGCCATTGAGCTGAAGGTATTGATCGAGCAAATGCGCGAGCAGATTCAGAACATCGAATAGGTCATCTCCTCACGTAGCCCGTCGATAAAATGGCGGTGCTACGCCTGCTTTTCAACTATCCGCTTATTTTATCGCCACTTCGAATTATATTTTCTCATCATCTATGCTCAGTTTTTAAAGCTTAAAGTGCATACCATCTGGCATGCTTAGTAAATTTGCATTAGCTGTAGTTATTAAAACCACTTCGCCTTAGAAAATCTCAATCGTGACAACGAGCACAAATCGCTAACCTTAGCCCCCAAGAAATCAGGGGGAATACATGCTGTTACACGTTTTATACTTAATTGGCATCACTGCTGAAGCCATGACGGGTGCACTGGCGGCAGGCCGTCGTCGCATGGATACATTTGGCGTTATTATTATTGCCACCGCGACCGCCATTGGCGGCGGGTCCGTCCGTGATATTCTTCTCGGCCATTATCCTCTCGGCTGGGTGAAACATCCTGAGTACGTCATTATTGTGGCGACCGCCGCGGTGCTAACCACAATTATTGCTCCCGTCATGCCCTACCTGCGCAAGATTTTCCTCGTACTGGATGCACTAGGCCTGGTGGTGTTCTCGATTATCGGCGCACAGGTTGCACTTGATATGGGACATGGACCAATCATTGCCGTTGTAGCAGCAGTCACCACCGGTGTCTTTGGTGGCGTATTGCGCGATATGTTCTGCAAACGCATTCCGCTGGTGTTCCAGAAAGAACTGTATGCCGGGGTGTCATTTGCCGCTGCCGTGCTGTACATCGTGCTACAACATTATGTTTCCAACCACGATGTGGTCGTTATCTCCACCCTGCTATTCGGTTTTACCGCGCGATTATTGGCGCTGCGCCTGAAGCTAGGGCTGCCGGTGTTCTATTATCACCATGAAGGTCATTAAGGTATAAATCCGGTAACGCGCTGAGCGGCTAACCAGTTACTTAGTGCGTTGACTTGCCGATTATCCCGCCATTGAATCACCTGCCTGGCACGACGCTCCCCCGTGGAGGGAAGCTGGCGCCAATGGCTCTCATCGCACGCCTGTAATTGCCGCCAGGAACTCTCGTGACTGGCGTTAAGTGTTACCTGTGTTAACGGTATGCCCATGGCGATTAGCCAGCGAGTAAAAGGACGCTGCCGTGACAGATTGAATTGATGCCACAACTTCTCTCCCTTGCTTACCCCAAGCGCGGACTGTAATTGCTCTGGGGTTAATGCCAGCCACGAAAAGATATGTTCAAAGCGATACGCCTGATGGAGTTCCCGCCATCCCGCCTCGCCGATACCCTCAAGATCCAGCACCTCTTTTGCACTCAGCCAGACCAGTCGGGCAACAAACTGTTGCTGACACTCAGGCGTAGCATAAAAACAGGTCAATGAATTGAAGTGCCCCTCTGGGGGCGTAGGTTTAGTACGTTGAGTACCGCGCCAGACAACTTCATCGATGCGAGGAATGCCCTGTCCGGCCAGGCTTATCAGGAGGTGATCGCCTGGGGCAATATCCCATTCATTCCAGCGTCTTACAGAGCCGACGTTGACACGCTGTACCCGTTTATCATCCAGCATGACAGGAGCCAGTAGGGCGACCACGGCAACTTTCCCACTTTTACCGACAGAAAACTGAATATCCATGACCTCGGACACGCGAGCGACCGGAGAATATTTCCAGGCCACCACCCAATCACCCTGTCCGGGTAACCAGTTTCGCGCTGGCGGCTCTTTTCCCATGCGCACCACCACACCATCCGTCACGAAAGGCAATGTGGAAGTCCACCAATGTGTACGGGCACGCTCGACCTCATCTGCATTATTCACGGGCTGAGTATAGTGTTGCGTAAAACCGAACCCCGCATCAGCGAGCAGCGTGAGCCTTTCCTGCATCGCCTCTGGGCCATCAGGCCAGGCCCAGATGAAAACAGCCAGGGAGTGTAGTGACTCTGAATTACCCTGACGCATCAGCATTCCTGCCACCTTCGAGCGGGCGTTCATTCCGCCTCTCTTTTGCTGGATATGCCCCTCCTGCTGTAGAAATATTTCACCCTGTAAGGTGCTGTTCGCCAGCAGACCTTTAGTTGTCTGCGGTATGGATGGGATCCGACGAACCTTCTGGGTCCAGTCTTCTCCTTTAAGGCCATTTCCGCGACTAATCGCCCTGACAAGACTGCCATCCTTATAAACCAACGTCACCGCAACCCCATCGACCTTCGGTTGTACCCATACATCGCTGCGGTTACGTAACCATTGCTGTATCGCGGGTTTATCTGCAAGTTTACGGACACCGGTATGGGGAATGGGATGCGATATCGTCCCGCTAATCGGTGGGGCAGGCACCTCGGTTTGAGGCTTCTCATCAAAACAGCGCTGCCACTGCCGTAATTGCGCATTGAGTTGGTCATAAACGCCATCGTCTACAGCACTGACCCCCTGCTGCCAGTAGCTGGCATCCCACTGGGTTATCTGCTGTTGTAGCTGTGAAATTTCTTCATGAGCCCTGGCTGGCGACCAGACCGGGCACAAAGCCCATACGGGTAAGTGCACTAGCAGCAAAATCAGCACCATGTATTTCCTTATTGCCATCACTACCTCCGCTGTAGGTTGTATTACGCGGCAGGTATAGCGCGAAGCGGTAGAGAATCCGAGTGGTAAAAAGCCATCCTGCGAGGAGCTTTCCGGTCATTTTTACTTGTTGCAGCAACTCTGCGATAAAACAGGAAAAAGATACGCAAAACGCAATAATCCTGCGCAAAAAGTGTGACAAAGACTACGTCGTATAGCGGCTACGTGTATAATAAGCCCGTATGTAGGCTCTCTTTCGACAATCACATACATAAGATACTCATGGCTCAAGGCACGCTTTATATTGTTTCTGCCCCCAGTGGCGCGGGTAAATCCAGCCTGATTCAGGCTTTATTAAAGACCCAACCGTTGTATGACACCCAGGTTTCTGTTTCGCACACCACGCGCGCACCGCGCCCGGGGGAAGTGCATGGTGAACACTATTTCTTTGTGAACCATGATGAATTCAGGACCATGATTGGCAGAGATGCGTTTCTGGAACACGCAGAGGTATTCGGCAATTACTACGGCACCTCGCGTGAGGCAATTGAGCAAGTACTGGCATCGGGCGTAGATGTCTTTTTAGATATCGACTGGCAAGGTGCGCAGCAAATTCGTGAAAAAATGCCGCATGCACGCAGTATTTTTATTTTGCCGCCTTCTAAGATTGAACTGGACCGTCGCCTTCGTGGGCGTGGTCAGGATAGCGAAGAAGTGATCGCAAAACGTATGGCACAAGCTGTTGCAGAAATGAGCCATTACGCCGAATATGATTATCTGATTGTGAATGATGATTTTGATACTGCCCTGGGCGATTTGAAAACGATCATTCGCGCCGAACGTCTGCGCATGAGCCGCCAAAAGCAGCGCCATGACGCTTTAATCAGCAAACTGTTGGCAGACTGAACCCACATTCAGTATCATGCCCAGTCATTTCTTCACCTGTGGAGCATTTTAAGTATGGCACGCGTAACTGTTCAGGACGCTGTAGAGAAAATTGGTAACCGTTTTGACCTGGTACTGGTCGCCGCGCGTCGCGCTCGTCAGATGCAGACAGGCGGAAAGGATCCGCTTGTACCAGAAGAAAACGATAAAACTACCGTAATCGCGCTGCGCGAAATCGAAGAAGGTCTGATCAACAACCAGATCCTCGACGTGCGTGAGCGCCAGGAACAGCAAGAGCAGGAAGCCGCTGAATTACAAGCCGTTACCGCTATTGCTGAAGGTCGTCGTTAATCACAAAGCGGGTCGCCCTTGTATCTGTTTGAAAGCCTGAATCAACTGATTCAAAACTACCTGCCGGAAGACCAGATTAAGCGTCTTCGGCAGGCGTATCTCGTTGCACGTGACGCTCACGAGGGCCAGACACGTTCAAGCGGTGAACCCTATATCACGCACCCGGTAGCAGTAGCCTGCATTCTGGCCGAGATGAAACTCGACTATGAAACGCTAATGGCTGCACTGCTGCATGACGTGATTGAAGATACCCCCGCTACCTACCAGGACATGGAACAGCTTTTTGGTAAAAGCGTTGCAGAACTGGTTGAAGGGGTATCGAAGCTTGATAAGCTTAAGTTTCGCGATAAGAAAGAGGCGCAGGCCGAAAACTTTCGCAAGATGATTATGGCGATGGTGCAGGATATCCGCGTCATTCTCATCAAACTTGCCGACCGTACCCACAATATGCGCACGCTGGGCTCATTACGCCCGGACAAACGTCGCCGTATTGCCCGCGAAACCCTCGAAATCTACAGTCCGCTGGCGCACCGTTTAGGTATACATCACATTAAAACCGAGCTGGAAGAGTTGGGTTTTGAAGCGCTGTACCCGAACCGCTATCGCGTGATTAAAGAAGTGGTTAAAGCCGCACGCGGCAACCGCAAAGAGATGATTCAAAAAATCCTCTCGGAAATCGAAGGGCGTTTGCAGGAGGCAGGCATTCCGTGTCGCGTAAGCGGTCGCGAGAAACACCTGTACTCGATCTACTGCAAAATGGTGCTCAAAGAGCAGCGTTTTCACTCGATCATGGACATCTACGCGTTTCGCGTTATCGTCCACGACGCCGACACCTGTTATCGCGTACTTGGTCAAATGCACAGCCTGTACAAACCCCGTCCTGGTCGCGTGAAAGACTATATCGCCATTCCGAAAGCGAACGGATATCAGTCTTTGCACACCTCGATGATCGGTCCGCACGGGGTTCCGGTTGAAGTACAAATTCGTACTGAAGACATGGACCAAATGGCGGAGATGGGGGTTGCTGCGCACTGGGCATATAAAGAGCACGGCGGTGAAAGCAGCACCACAGCGCAAATCCGCGCACAGCGCTGGATGCAAAGCCTGCTGGAACTGCAGCAGAGTGCCGGTAGCTCATTTGAATTTATTGAAAGCGTCAAATCTGATCTCTTCCCGGATGAGATTTATGTTTTCACACCGGAAGGGCGCATTGTTGAACTGCCTGCCGGTGCAACACCTGTCGATTTCGCTTATGCCGTGCATACCGACATCGGTCATGCCTGCGTCGGTGCACGCGTCGACAGACAGCCTTACCCGCTTTCGCAGTCGCTTTCCAGCGGCCAAACTGTTGAGATCATTACCGCTCCGGGCGCGCGTCCGAATGCGGCGTGGCTCAACTTTGTCGTTAGCTCGAAAGCCCGCGCCAAAATTCGCCAGCTGTTGAAAAACCTCAAGCGCGATGATTCCGTTAGCCTGGGTCGCCGTCTGCTTAACCATGCCTTAGGCGGTAGCCGTAAACTGGCTGAGATCCCGCAGGAAAGCATCCAGCGTGAGCTTGAGCGCATGAAGCTCGCCACGCTTGACGATCTGCTCGCGGAAATCGGCCTGGGGAATGCCATGAGCGTGGTGGTAGCGAAAAACCTCCAGCAGGGTGACGCATCTGCGAATGTTCCTGCGCAATCCGGCCACGGCCATCTGCCGATCAAAGGCGCTGATGGTGTGCTGATCACCTTCGCGAAATGCTGTCGTCCCATCCCAGGTGACCCGATTATCGCCCACGTCAGCCCGGGGAAAGGTCTGGTCATTCACCATGAATCCTGTCGTAACATCCGTGGTTACCAGAAAGAGCCAGAGAAGTTTATGGCTGTGGAATGGGACAAAGAAACGGAGCAGGAATTCATCACCGAAATCAAGGTGGAGATGTTTAACCACCAGGGTGCTCTGGCTAACCTGACGGCGGCAATCAACACCACGACTTCCAATATTCAAAGCCTGAATACGGAAGAAAAAGACGGTCGCGTCTACAGCGCCTTTATCCGCCTGACCGCTCGCGATCGCGTGCATCTGGCGAATATCATGCGCAAAATCCGCGTAATGCCGGACGTTATTAAAGTCACACGTAATAGAAATTAGCGCTTACACAAAATCATTCGAATTGCATCAAGGCGGCAAGCGAATGAATCCCCAGTAGCGTACAGAAGTACGTGACTGGGGTAAGTGAGTGCAGCCAACGCCGAGGCAGTTCGAAGGATGAAGTGTAATGAACTCAAACCGTTATGCGCGTATTTGTGAAATGCTCGCCAGGCGTCAGCCCGATCTGACCGTCTGCATGGAGCAGGTCCATAAACCTCATAATGTTTCTGCGATCGTTCGTACCGCAGATGCGGTCGGTGTGCACGAAGTCCACGCCGTCTGGCCGGGTAGCCGCATGCGCACCATGCTCTCTTCTGCCGCAGGCAGTAACAGCTGGGTGCAAGTCAAGACCCACCCGACTATTGGCGATGCGGTCACCCATTTAAAAAATCAGGGCATGCAGATTCTGGCGACGCATCTCTCTGATAAGGCTGTCGATTTCCGTGAAATTGATTACACGCGCCCCACCTGCATCCTGATGGGTCAGGAAAAAACCGGCATCACCCAGGAAGCGTTAGACCTTGCGGATCGGGATATCATCATTCCTATGACCGGCATGGTGCAGTCATTGAATGTCTCGGTTGCCTCCGCACTCATTCTGTATGAAGCACAGCGCCAGCGGCAAAACGCCGGCATGTACCAGCGAGATAACAGCATGCTGCCGGAAGACGAGCAGCAGCGCCTGCTTTTCGAAGGGGGTTATCCGGTGCTGGCCAACGTCGCAAAGCGCAAAGGTCTCCCTTACCCCCACGTCAATACGCAGGGCGAAATTGAAGCCGATGCCGCGTGGTGGGCCACTATGCAGTCAGCGAGATAAATCCGATGAAAGGCCGTTTACTGGATGCCATTCCACTTAATTCCCTGACGGGCGTTGGCGCAGCGCAAAGCAGTAAACTGGCTAAAATCGGCCTGCACACCGTACAGGATCTCCTGTTACACCTTCCTCTGCGTTATGAAGACCGCACGCATCTGTACCCAATTGGCGAGCTTTTGCCGGGCGTCTACGCCACCGTAGAAGGAGAAGTGCTGAACTGCACTGTCACCTTCGGTGGTCGGCGAATGATGACCTGCCAGATAAGCGACGGTTCCGGCATCCTGACGATGCGTTTTTTCAACTTCAGCGCGGCAATGAAAAATAGCCTGGCGACAGGTCGGCGAGTGCTGGCCTACGGTGAAGCCAAGCGCGGGAAATACGGGGCAGAGATGATCCACCCGGAATACCGCGTACAGGGCGATCTCAGCACCCCGGAACTGCAGGAAACGCTCACACCAGTTTACCCGACTACGGAAGGGGTTAAGCAGGCTACGCTGCGCAAACTTACCGATCAGGCGCTGGATTTGCTCGATACCTGCGCCATTGCCGAACTGCTGCCGCCCGAACTGTTACAGGGCATGATGAGCCTACCGGAAGCGCTGCGCACGCTGCATCGTCCACCGCCATCGTTACAGCTCAGCGATCTAGAAACCGGACAACATCCGGCGCAGCGGCGCCTGATCCTCGAAGAGCTCTTAGCCCATAACCTCAGTATGCTGGCATTGCGCGCCGGGGCGCAGCGTTTTCATGCCCAGTCACTGAGTGCCAACGATACGCTGAAAAACCAGCTGCTGGCCGCATTACCCTTCAAACCCACAGCCGCACAGGCGCGGGTGACCGCTGAGATCGAACGCGACATGGCGCTGGATGTCCCGATGATGCGCCTGGTACAGGGTGATGTCGGATCTGGTAAAACCCTGGTCGCCGCGCTCGCTGCCCTACGGGCCATTGCCCACGGTCAGCAGGTAGCGCTGATGGCACCAACCGAACTGCTGGCCGAACAGCATGCGAATAACTTCCGTAGCTGGTTTGCCCCACTTGGCATTGAAGTCGGCTGGTTGGCCGGTAAGCAGAAAGGTAAAGCGCGTCTTGCCCAACAGGAAGCCATTGCCAGCGGGCAGGTACAGATGATTGTCGGTACACACGCCATTTTTCAGGAGCAGGTTCAGTTCAATGGTCTGGCGCTGGTGATTATCGACGAACAGCACCGCTTTGGCGTTCATCAACGTCTGGCTCTATGGGAAAAAGGTCAGCAGCAGGGTTTCCACCCGCATCAGCTGATCATGACTGCCACGCCGATCCCGCGTACTCTGGCAATGACCGCCTACGCCGATCTCGACACCTCGGTGATAGACGAACTCCCGCCGGGTCGTACGCCGGTCACCACGGTCGCCATCCCGGATACCCGTCGCAGCGATATTATTGATCGCGTGCGCAACGCCTGTACCCATGAAGGACGTCAGGCTTACTGGGTCTGCACGCTGATTGAAGAGTCTGAATTGTTAGAAGCCCAGGCGGCAGAAGCCACGTGGGAAGAGCTGAAAATTGCCCTACCGGAACTCAATATTGGTCTGGTGCACGGACGCATGAAGCCCGCCGAGAAGCAGTCGGTGATGGCTGCCTTCAAGCAGGGAGAACTGCATCTGTTGATCGCCACCACGGTGATTGAAGTCGGCGTGGACGTCCCCAACGCCAGCCTGATGATTATCGAAAACCCGGAACGTTTAGGTCTGGCCCAGCTGCATCAGCTACGCGGCCGCGTCGGTCGTGGCGCGGTGGCCTCCCACTGCGTGCTGCTCTACAAATCACCGCTGTCAAAAACCGCGCAGAAACGCCTGCAGGTCCTGCGAGACAGTAACGACGGATTTGTGATTGCGCAAAAGGATTTGGAGATTCGCGGCCCCGGAGAATTACTGGGGACACGACAGACGGGGACGGCGGAATTCAAAGTAGCGGATTTACTACGCGATCAGGCAATTATTCCGGAAGTTCAGCGCATTGCCCGTCATATTCACGAACGTTACCCACAACAGGCGGTGGCGCTGATTGAACGCTGGATGCCGGAAACCGAACGCTATTCCAACGCGTAATCGATAAATAGCGGCGGCGGTTGTCACACCGCCGCACGGCCTTTATTGCGCAAAAATTGGCAACAGCAAATACAGCTTAATCACCAGCGCGTTAACGATGTCGATAAAGAACGCCCCTACCATCGGCACGACTAAAAATGCAGTATGCGATGGACCAAAACGCTCGGTAATCGCCTGCATGTTGGCAATCGCCGTCGGCGTTGCGCCGAGACCAAAACCACAGTGCCCGGCTGCCAGCACAGCGGCATCGTAGTTCTTGCCCATCATGCGCCAGGTGACAAATATGGCGTACAGCGCCATGAAGATCGTCTGCACCACCAGAATCGCCAGCATCGGCAGCGCCAGCGAAGCCAGTTCCCACAGCTTCAGGCTCATCAACGCCATCGCCAGGAACAGCGACAGACTCACGTTGCCCAGCACGGAAACCGCGCGTTCAAACACCCGATAAAAGCCCATTAACGCCAGGCCATTGCTGAGGATCACCCCAACAAACAGCACGCAGACGAAGGTCGGCAATTCCAGCACGGTACCCACCAGCAATTGCGCAACGATTTTGCCCACCGTCAGACAGATAGCGATCAGCGCGATGGTTTCAATCAGCACCAGAGAGGTGATGATGCGCCCGACATCCGGTTTTTCAAACGCAGTCGGCACGGCCTGATCGTCCGGCATACCGTCAGGCGTAGTGGAGTGCTTCACCAGATAGCGCGCGACCGGGCCGCCAATCAGTCCACCCAGCACCAGGCCAAATGTTGCGCACGCCATCGCCACTTCGGTGGCATTGGTAAAACCGTAGCGCTCAATAAACAGCTTACTCCACGCCGCGCCCGTACCGTGTCCACCGGAAAGCGTAATCGAACCGGCAATCAGCCCCATCAACGGGTCAAGACCCAGCAGGCTCGCCATCCCGATCCCAATGGCGTTCTGCATCAACAGCAACCCCACCACCACAATCAGAAAAATGCCCACCACGCGGCCACCGGCGCGCAGGCTGGCGATGTTGGCGTTCAGGCCGATAGTGGCAAAGAACGCCAGCATCAACGGGTCACGCAGCGTCATATCGAAATTAACTTCCCAGCCCATGCTCTTTTTCAGTACCAGCAGTGCGATCGCCACCAGTAAACCACCCGCAACGGGCTCAGGTATCGTGTATTTCTTCAGGAAGGGAACAGACTGGACGAGCTTACGCCCCAGCAGCAACACCAGCGTTGCCGCAACCAATGTAGATAACGTATCGAGGTAAAACATAGACAGCTCCATTAGTGCGTTTAGCACAATCACGCACGATGTATTCCAGATCGATTTTTAGGTCTTTTTAGGTTTTCGGGGTGGATTTTAAGCAGAAAATGACAAAAAGTTATATAAAAAGGTGAGTTCATCGGTTTTAAATATTAAGAATACCTGCTAGCAAACGTTTGCTTTTCTGTTCTGGTCAGATAAAATCACCGCTTTTCCACCATGGGATTGCCTCTGATGTCCGTTAACGCCGTAGAGCCAACAAATGCGCAACCGGTTGCGCAGGCTCACAACAGTGAACTGATTTACCGTCTTGAAGATCGCCCCCCGTTAGCCCAGACCCTGTTTGCCGCCTGCCAGCACCTGCTGGCGATGTTCGTCGCGGTGATCACGCCAGCCCTGCTTATCTGTCAGGCGCTCGGTTTACCGGCTCAGGATACTCAACACATTATCAGTATGTCGCTGTTCGCATCCGGCGTAGCCTCCATCATTCAGATTAAAGCCTGGGGGCCGGTTGGCTCAGGGCTGTTATCTATTCAGGGCACCAGCTTTAACTTTGTAGCACCACTGATTATGGGCGGCACGGCGCTGAAAACCGGCGGTGCAGATGTCCCGACCATGATGGCGGCACTGTTCGGTACGCTGATGCTGGCGAGCTGCACGGAAATGGTTATCTCGCGCGTACTGCATCTGGCGCGCCGTATTATTACCCCGCTGGTCTCAGGTGTGGTGGTGATGATTATCGGCCTGTCGCTGATTCAGGTAGGCCTGACGTCAATCGGTGGCGGCTATGCCGCAATGAGCGACAACACCTTCGGCGCACCGAAGAATCTGATGCTGGCCGGCGTTGTACTGGCGCTCATTATTCTTCTTAACCGCCAGCGCAATCCGTACCTGCGCGTGGCATCACTGGTGATTGCCATGGCCGCAGGCTATCTGCTGGCCTGGTTTATGGACATGTTGCCGCAAAACACCGCCCCGGTGAGCCAGGACTTCATCATGGTACCAACGCCGCTATATTATGGCCTGGGCATTGACTGGAGCTTACTGCTGCCACTGATGCTGGTCTTTATGATCACCTCACTGGAAACTATCGGCGATATTACGGCCACCTCCGATGTCTCCGAACAACCGGTCTCCGGCCCGTTGTACATGAAGCGTTTGAAAGGCGGCGTTCTGGCAAATGGCCTGAACTCGTTTGTTTCCGCCGTGTTCAATACCTTTCCGAACTCCTGCTTCGGGCAGAACAACGGGGTGATTCAGTTGACCGGCGTAGCCAGCCGCTATGTTGGCTTTGTAGTCGCGCTGATGCTGATCGCGCTGGGTCTGTTCCCGGCGGTCAGTGGGTTTGTACAGCACATCCCTGAGCCGGTTCTCGGCGGCGCTACGCTGGTGATGTTCGGTACCATCGCCGCCTCCGGGGTGCGCATTGTTTCTCGCGAGCCGCTGAATCGCCGCGCTATTCTGATTATTGCACTGTCGCTGGCCGTTGGCCTGGGCGTCTCCCAGCAGCCGCTGATCCTGCAGTTTGCCCCGGACTGGGTGAAAAACCTGCTCTCCTCAGGGATTGCCGCAGGCGGTATTACCGCTATCGTTCTGAACCTCGTTTTCCCGCCAGAGAAACAGTAAGCGACATGCGGCGTTGATTCAGAATCAACGCCGCTGTTACGCTCTTTCACCATTCCCGCCTTGAGGATTGCGCGTAAATCGTGCATAACTTGACTACGTGTACTTTGCGGGATGGAAGACCATGAAATTTATTGGAAAGCTGCTTCTTTACGTGCTGATCGCCCTTGCAGTGGCGATCCTCGGTCTCTATTTTCTACTGCAAACCCGCTGGGGCGCCGAGCATGTCAGCGCCTGGGTGTCAGAGAACAGCAGCTACCACCTGACGTTTGATGCCATCGATCATCGGTTTTCTTCGCCCTCCCACATTCTGCTGGAGAACGTCACCTTTGGTCGGGATGGCCAGCCCGCCACCCTGGTAGCAAAAAACGTTGATATTGGGCTGAGCAGTCGTCAAATCACCGACCCGCTGCACGTCGACACCATCCTGTTGCAAAACGGTACGCTGAATCTTTCTCCACAAACTGCACCGCTGCCGTTCCAGGCCGATCGCCTGCAGCTACAGGATATGGCACTCAACAGCCCCGGAAGCGAGTGGAACCTCAGTGCGCAGCGCGTGAACGGTGGCGTAATCCCCTGGAGCCCTGAAGCCGGAAAAATACTCGGCAGTAAAGCGCAGATCCAGCTCAGCGCCAGCTCGTTAACGCTGAACGATGTTCCTACGACTAACGTGCTGATTGAAGGCAGTATCGATAACGATCGCGTCACGTTAAGCAATATTGGCGCCGATGTGGCGCGCGGCGCATTGACCGGCGTGGCGCAGCGAAACCCCGACGGCAGTTGGATGGTGGAGAATCTGCGGCTAAACGACATTCGGTTGCAAAGCGATAAATCGCTGACCGACTTTTTTGCGCCGCTCACCACCATTCCCTCGCTGCAAATTGGTCGTCTTGAGGTGACAGATGCCCGTCTACAAGGCCCTGACTGGGCGGTAACGGATCTCGATCTCAGCTTGCGCAACATGACCTTCAGTAAGGACGACTGGCAAACCCAGGAAGGTAAGTTGTCGATGAACGCCAGCGAATTTATCTACGGCTCGCTGCACTTCTTCGATCCTATTCTCAACGCTGAGTTCTCGCCGCAGGGCATTGCGCTGCGCCAGTTCACCACCCGCTGGGAAGGCGGTATGGTCAGAACCTCCGGCAACTGGTTGCGCAATAGCAAAGCGCTTGTTCTCGACGATGCCGCAGTTGCCGGGCTGGAATACACGCTACCGGAAAACTGGAAACCGCTGTGGGTGAAGCCCTTGCCCACCTGGCTCGACAGCCTGACGCTGAAGAAATTCAGCGCCAGCCGCAATCTGGTGATCGATATCGACCCAGCTTTCCCGTGGCAGCTCACCGCGCTGGACGGTTACGGCGCCAACCTCGGACTGGTGCAAAATCACCAGTGGGGGATTTGGAGCGGTAGCGCCACGCTCAACGCCGCGGCCGCCACGTTTAACCGCACCGACGTACGCCGCCCTTCGCTGACGCTTACGGCCAACAGCAGCACGATCAATATCAGCGAACTGAGCGCGTATACCGAGAAAGGGTTGCTGGAGGCTACCGCCAGCATCTCACAACTTCCGCAGCGCCAGACGCAGGTCAGCCTGAACGGTCGCGGTGTGCCAATGACTATCCTACAACAGTGGGGATGGCCTGCGCTGCCGATTTCCGGCGACGGTAACATCCAACTGACTGCCAGCGGCACTCTGCAGGCAGATACGCCGCTGAAGCCCACGGTGAACGGTCAACTGCATGCGGTGAATGCCGACAAGCAGCAAGTGACACAGACGATGAGTGCAGGTGAGATTTCGGGCGGCGAAGTGATGTCGACCGAGCCTGCGCAGTAAGGTATCGCCGGTAGAGCAAATACTACCGGCCCAAAAAGTTGTGCACACCATGGTGCCGGCATCGCCATCCGGCACCACGTTCACATGCACTTACAGGGTAATGGTCAACACATTGCCTTCTGCTGCAATCACCACACCCCACTCGCTCCCTGTAGATGAACCGCCCTTCACGCCGCCAACTTGCGGGATGTTACGCAGACACAGCGTCCAGTTGCGCGCCTCGCCCTCCCCCGTCACGGTGATGGTGTTATCCACACGTTTCGCCCTCAGCGTGAAGATAACCGAGCCGTCAGCGGCCGGCACGTCACAGACGGCTTCACGCCCCTCCTCCAGATGGAACAGCTGGAACGCAGTGCCTTCATGCCAGGCGTAATCCGGCTTCTGGTTATTGCTGCCCAGCGCCAGCAGGGTGTTGTCACGCACGTAGACCGGCAGGCTCAGGAAGTCATGCTGCTGTTTATGCCAGCGACTGCCCACAATCTCGTCGTTACGCCACAGGTGCGTCCAGCGACCTTCCGGTAGGTAGAACTGCACATCTCCCGCTTCAGAGAACACCGGGGCCACCATCACGCTGTCGCCCAACATGTACTGACGGTCAAGGTAATCACACGCCGGATCGTCCGGGAATTCGAGCATCATCGCACGCATCATCGGCGTGCCATACTCGCTGGCGCGCACAGCTTCGCGATACAGATACGGCATCATGCGGCATTTCTGCTCGGTGAAGTAACGCACCACATCGCAGGATTCGTCGTCGTACGCCCATGGTACGCGGTAGGATTTGCTGCCGTGCAGACGACTGTGGCTGGAGAGCAGCCCAAACGCACACCAGCGTTTGTAGACGTGCGCCGGGGCGGTATTCTCGAAGCCGCCGATGTCGTGACTCCAGAAGCCAAAGCCGGACAAGCCGATGGATAAGCCACCGCGCAAGCTTTCCGCCATTGATTCGTAGTTGGCGTAGCAGTCGCCGCCCCAGTGCACCGGAAACTGCTGCGCGCCCACGGAAGCAGAACGGGCGAACAGCACCGCCTCTTCTTCCCCCACGGTCTCTTTCAGCACGTTCCACACCAGTTCGTTGTAGATGAACGCATAATGGTTGTGCATTTTCTGCGGGTCAGCGCCGTCAAACCACTGCACATCCGTCGGGATACGCTCGCCAAAATCGGTCTTGAAGCAGTCCACGCCGATATCTACCAGGCCTTTCAGCTTGTTGGCATACCACTCGCAGGCCTCTGGATTGGTAAAGTCATAAATCGCCAGCCCCGGCTGCCATTTATCCCACTGCCATACCGATCCATCCGGCCGCTTAAGCAGATAGCCTTTTTCTTTCAGTTCGTTGAACAGCGGCGATTTCTGCCCGATGTACGGGTTGATCCACACGCAGACCTTCAGGCCTTTCTCCTTCAGGCGACGGAGCATGCCTTCCGGGTCCGGGAACGTCACCGGGTCCCACTCAAAATCACACCACTGGAAGGCCTTCATCCAGAAGCAGTCGAAATGGAAAACGTGCAGCGGCAGGTTGCGCTCGGCCATGCCGTCGATAAAGCTGTTCACCGTCGCTTCATCGTAGTTGGTGGTGAACGAGGTGGTGAGCCACAGACCGAACGACCACGCAGGCGGCAGTGCCGGGCGACCGGTAAACTGGGTATAGCGATCCAGCACCGCTTTCGGGGTCGGGCCGTCGATCACGAAGTATTCCAGATACTCGCTTTCCACGCTGAACTGTACCTTTGACACCTTCTCGGAGCCAATTTCAAACGACACACACTGCGGATGGTTCACCAGTACGCCGTAACCACGATTGGTGACATAGAACGGGATGTTCTTGTAAGACTGCTCGGTACTGGTACCGCCATCGCAGTTCCAGGTCTCGACCGTCTGACCATTACGCACCAACGACGTAAAGCGTTCGCCAAGCCCGTACACCGTTTCGCCGACGCCCAGATCCAGGCGCTCGAACATATAGTTGCGATCGCTATTAGCATCCTGCACGTAGCCATTATTTTTCAACTGGCTGCCGGTAATGCGCTCCCCGTTGCGTAAAAAATCGAGGGCCCAGAATTCGCCTTTGGTTACGCGCACACTTAAATTACCGCTCTTCAATTCGGCAAAGTCGGCGTTATCGCACATCTCAACCTTCACGTCCTGCAGCACGTTCAGCGGATAATGCGGGCCGTTATCCAGCGCTCCCTGAAAGTGTTCCATGCGCACGCCTACCACACCTTCCTGCGGCGAGAAGAAGCGCAACGTAAACATCGGGGTGTCCAACTGCCAGGTTCGCTCACGCACGTCGCGCGGCGCAACGTAGACCACCATCTCATTACCCTGCTGTTCAACATCGAACACCTGAACGGGGTTTATTACATTCAGACCTGGCTGGGTCATCCAGTTTCCGTCACTAATTTTCATCGTCTGTTCCTTTAGTTCTGAAATGCTTTCGCCGTAACGTCCTGTTGATTGCGTCGGTCAGATACGGGGCATAAGGCGTACACAGGCATACTGGTACCGGTTACAGTTTTTGTAAATCATCACGCGTGACATGGGTATTCCGATATCTCGTTATCAAATTACGATTCTTGTTTTCTGTGATCGGGGTAGCGTCAAAAAATAAACATCACTGTAACTTATGGATTTTGTGGGGATTTATATGAAACCGATCATGTTATAGCGAAACGGAAGTTAAAAAAGTGAGTCAGGGGGTGTGGAAACCCGAGGAAGTAGCTATAATGCGCCCCGCCTCCATGTAGCAATCGAGGCGCGGAAGATCGTCATCTCCGGTGAGGTGGCTGGACTTCAAATCCAGTTGGGGCCGCCAGCGGTCCCGGGCAGGTTCGACTCCTGTGATCTTCCGCCAAAATTCCTCCGTCACCATCCGAGAAAGTCTAAAAATCCTTTGTTTTCAAAGAATAAATAAATCACTCATCCGTAACCGTCCGACAACATCTCCCTGAATCCATGAAAAATATGTATAGTGATGTGTATAAATTTTTTATACACATTTTTGGCTTATACACATGGCACTTACAGATATACAAATCAAACGAGCAAAGCCCCAAGACAAGCCATACACATTGAACGACGGGCAAGGCCTGTCATTGCTTATCAATCCCGATGGCTCGAAGGGCTGGCGTTTCCGTTTCCGCTTTGCCGGAAAAGCGCGGTTAATGTCATTTGGTAGCTACGACCTTGTGAGCCTAGCTGAAGCACGTGAGAAACGCGATACAGCTCGGAAGCAGGTTGCAAACGGCATAGACCCAGTGGAAGAACGTAAAGCCCAAAAACTGGCACAGCAGCTCTCAACAGAAAACTCATTCGCGGCTATATGCCGTGAGTGGCACTCAAATAAAGCCGATCGCTGGACACTTGCCTACCGCGAAGAAATTATTAAAACATTTGAGCAAGATGTTTTCCCGTTCATTGGTAAATGTCCTATTAGTGAAATCAAACCCTTAGAACTTCTTGAAGTGTTGAAACGAATAGAGAAGCGTGGAGCACTGGAGAAAACACGCAAAGTACGCCAAAGATGTGGCGAGGTTTATCGATATGCAATTATAACTGGCCGCGCTGAATATAACCCAGCACCTGATTTAGCTATCGCCTTAGCCGTTCCTAAGCAGAAACATCATTCTTTTTTATCTGCCGAAGAATTACCTCATTTTATTCATGATCTGGAAGCGTATACCGGCAGTATCATCACTAAAAATGCAACAAAGATAGTAATGCTAACCGGCGTAAGAACTCAGGAAATGCGCTTTGCTACATGGGAAGAAATCGATCTCGACAAAGGCATATGGGAAATCCCGGCAGAACGGATGAAAATGCGTAGACCTCACATTGTCCCTTTATCTACTCAAGTGATTAACCTCTTTAAGCAGCTCAAACCCATTACCGGCCATTACCAATACATTTTCATTGGCAGGAATAACCGTAGTAAGCCAATCTCGAAAGAAAGTGTGTCGCAAGTGATTGAGTTACTTGGTTACAAAGGACGTGCTACAGGTCACGGTTTTAGGCATACAATGTCGACAATCCTACATGAACAAGGATTTGATAGTGCTTGGATTGAGATGCAGCTAGCACATGTAGATAAGAATAGTATCCGTGGCACTTATAATCATGCTAACTACTTGGAACATAGAAGAAAAATGTTACAATGGTATGCAAATAAGATGTATCCAGAAATGTTGCTCACAGTAATGCACAATTAGGGTTTAGGGTATGTTTGAGATATTTAAGATATTAATAACTGCAATTACCACCTTGCTATTTACGGGAATTATTGGTAATAAAATAATCATCAAATTTCAACGTGATAATTGGTTATACCAACAAAAATTTCAAAACAACGAGAAGGATCTAAAGGAGTTTGAAAAAGTTATAGCTGAAATAAACTCTCTTATTAGCTCGAGAATTTCAAGGATGCGGATATATATAGATGAACAGATATCTAACGATGGGAGGATTGAAGAAGAAACAAGAGCGGGATATATAAAACTCAAGGATGAATGGAATGATAAACTTAATAATTTTTATCATTTTTTATTCACTCATGAGTCTACTGATTTATCGTTATATCTTGAAAGGGAAATTCAAGAGCGTTTTGTTTCAATTCATAATGACATGCGTCACGCAGATGTAAAAAAACTCAAAAGCAATGAAACAATGAATAAACTAAACTTACTATCAAATAAGTCTAGCCACTTAATGAAACTCATGGAAGAAAGAAAAAAACAAAAAAGGTCTAATATCTATGATGAAACAAAAATATATTTTACAAAAGAAAACCTAGATGAGTTCTCTACCTTTTTCATGTTAAAAGCTTTATTTTTTCGCTTTCCTAACGCTCATAGCATAAGTCGCTCTCCTTTTAGTTCTAACGTACCATCTAGCCGTCTGAAATAAGGGTTGAGGGGTGAGAAGCATAGAAGCTACCATTGCGGATTCAAACTCCGTGAGACTGGATATATCCTTATTAAAAGTCTTCATTGCTGCTTGCTCTATGCCAGTTAGTCTTGTGCCTAAATAGGCATGGTGCATATATGAGTGTAGTATCACCCTCTTTGAATATCGATTATTAATTATAAAAGCCAAGCATATTTCATAAACCTTTCTTTGTAAGGTTCTTGCTCTATAATCTGTCACTGTTCGTACAAATTGCATATCTATTGTGCTTGCACCACCTTTGAATCTTAAGGTAGTGATTAATTTAAATAACTCTCTTATGAATGATTTAATATCAAACCCGCCATGACAAAAAAACCTACGATCCTCTAGAATAATCACATAGTGTTCAACAAGATTTAAATCACTTTCTGTAAAAACAATATGCTCATCAATTTTAAATAAATCATTATGAATCCTCTTTAAAAGATCCCTTACCCTGCTTTGATTAAATTTTGGTATGTGTATATTAGCATTCATCCTCATACCACCTCATTTTCCCTTATTGAAGGATATTAATATACCATACTCAATTATAAAATAAAATACAAACATATTCATAAGCACAACGCCAACCAATGAAATAGCAATAGCAATAGCAATAGCAATAGCAATAGCACTAATTTGAATACAGCTACATTCAATCGAAAACAATACAACAAACTAGAATGTTCGGTATGATATAAATAAGAAACCAATACTGCAATTTAAAACCAACAATTATATAAGATTTCATTTCTATATTTAATGTGAAATTAAATAAGCAATAGAACTTAGCGCGCAATGCTCTCCCCGCCCCGCCTGCCCGCTTAAGGGATCGCTTTGAATGCAGGTGCATGAACGATCTCCGACCGCGCCAGAGCAGGCGCTGGCAGGTGAGGACGGCGCGGGATAACAAATGCAAAACCATGCACCTTACGCATGCATGGCTTTTTTCGGTAAAAATGGCGGGATTTACGGGGATTTTCTGACGTGCTACCGCGCGGCAAGTTCTGCGCGTTTACGGCTGTAATTCTGGTTTTGTGCTGGAGTGAATTTCTCTCGATTATCATCCCGCGAAGCCGCGTCAGGCCTGAATCCGATGGCTGTTAAAATGTCATTATCCTGTGCGGAATAATTAATTTTTTCACCGGCGGCCAGCCAGACCAGTAACGCGTCACGCAGATAATCGATCGAATGCTGCATCAGGCAGTTTTTTAAGGCGGGATGCCTGGCGTTATATTCCATCAGCTCGGGAGCCAGTGCGGCGGCCAGCTCTGCACCGTGTGCCTGCATAAAATCATGCAGTCTGTTACGGATACTGATGCGCTGCACGTCCTCATGCGAACGGATATAACGACCGGCAGATCGGTTAATTTCCCATTTTTTCACGTCGATAATATCGCGCAGTGTTTGCAGACTCCGGGGACTGTTGTCATCACCGGTGATAAGCCCTTCGCGGTATTCCTGTTCAGCCTCTGCCAGTTCAGCTTTGCGGCTCAGCCAGGTGGTTTTATTGTTCTGGCAGGCTTCAAAAGCCTGCGCCAGGGTTAATGTTGTCATCAGGTGTCTCCGTGGCCGCTACAGGTTTTGTTTCCGGACTTTCCCGGAATGAGCCGCGATAAATTCATCCCCCTCTGCATCAGTCACTGAGGGAGGCTGAATAACCGAGTCGACCGACTCCATGGTGCGGAACGTGGCGGAGCACAGAATATTCGTGCACTGGTAATAAAGCTGTTTCACGGTTTCGGACAGATAGCGGCTGGTTCGGGTATGTGCCGGACTCTTGCAGAACGGACAATGCATCATGACAGCAGCCCCCGCGCTTTTAAGCGCAGTCCTGAAAACCGCCACGCCGTATTGCGCGAAATAGCGGCCGACCCGGCATTACAGCAATACCGGGCGCGGAATATCGATAACTATCCTGACGATATTCCCCCGGTTAAACGTCCGGCGCCGGTGGCGCATAAATGGCGGAATAATTTCAGGCCGGAAACGGAAATAAAACCGGATAACAGCTACCGCCATTATCTGTAATTAAAAACGACACCCAAAAATAAAATGTGCGTATCTGCGCAGGGATACGCACGTCCTCAGGAGACGAAATAATGCCTGTTAACAGTACGGAACGGCCGCAGAATATAAACCAGCCCACCATCAGCCGGGCAGACCTTGAATGCCTCGAACATCTTCGCAATGTCGGCCAGCTCGTCGGCGACCTGATGCAAGTACAGGGCTGTACCACCGTGCGCCATAATCCGGCGCAGCAGCTACAGCTCACCTCGGTAATTTACCTCATGACTGCCCAGCTCGACGGCGTGGTCGACCGCTGCAATCAGCACTGGCTGACCGGGGAGGGCAGTGTATGAAAACCGCACTATCTCCCGTTCTGCGCGCTGCACTTTACCGCCGCGCGGTCGCCTGTGCCTGGCTGACCCTGTGCGAACGTCAGCACCGCTACCCGCAGCTCACGCTCAGTACGCTGGAAAGCGCCATTGCGACCGAGCTGGAGGGCTTCTACCTGCGCCAGCACGGCGAGGAAAAAGGCCGTCAGATTGCCTGTGCCCTGCTCGAAGATTTAATGGAAGCCGGACCACTCAAGGCCGCCCCGTCGCTGTCCTTTCTCGGGCTGGCCGTGATGGATGAACTCTGCGCCCGTCATATCACCGCACCGGCACTGCACTGAGGGAGAAAATAACCATGAAAATGAACGTAACGGACACCGTGAAACAGGCGTGCGGCCACTGGCCGCGCATTCTCCCGGCGCTGGGGGTAACGGTCATCAAAAACCGCCATCAGGCCTGTCCGGTGTGTGGCGGCTCCGACCGCTTTCGCTTTGATGATAAAGAGGGGCGCGGGACGTGGTTCTGCAATCAGTGCGGCGCGGGAGACGGCCTGAAACTGGTTGAGAAAGTGTTCGGCGTGACCCCGTCAGAGGCGGCCGGGAAGGTGAACGCCGTGACCGGCAATCTGTCGCCGGTTTCCCCGGAAGTGACTGCGGCCGCAGACGCTGAAACTGAGGCCGACCGCAAAGCCGCCGCCGCGCTGGCCGCAAAACTGACGGAGAAAGCCCGCCCGGCCACCGGCAACGCCTACCTCACCCGCAAGGGCTTCCCCGGCCGGGAATGTCTGACGCTCACCACCCTGCATAAAACCGGCGGCGTGACGTACCGCGTCGGTGATTTAGTTGTCCCGCTGTATGACGATAGCGGCGCACTGGTTAACGTCCAGCTCATTAATGCAGACGGTCTCAAGCGCACCCTGAAAGGCGGTCAGGTAAAAGGGGCATGTCATATTCTCGACGGGAAAAAAGAGGCGGGAAAACGGCTGTGGATAGCGGAGGGCTACGCGACCGCGCTCACCGTGCATCACCTGACCGGGGAAACCGTCATGGTGGCTCTGTCGTCGGTGAACCTCCTTTCTCTGGCGAGCCTTGCCCGTCACAAATATCCGGCCTGCCGGATTGTCATTGCCGCCGACCGTGACCTCAGCGGCGACGGCCAGACCAAAGCGTCTGCGGCCGCAGAGTCCTGCGAGGGCGTGGTCGCCCTGCCGCCGGTGTTCGGTGACTGGAATGATGCGTACACACAGCACGGCGGAGAGGCCACGCGTAAAGCCATGTATGACGCCATCCGGCCACCGGCTGACAGCCCTTTCTCTACCATGAGCGAGGCGGAATTTACCGCCATGAGCACCAGTGAGAAAGCCATGCGGGTGCATGAGCATTACGGCGAAGCGCTGGCGGTGGATGCGAACGGGCAGCTCCTGTCCCGTTATGAGGCCGGTATATGGAAAATCATTCCGCCGTCGGACTTTGCGCGCGACGTGGCCGGGCTGTTCCAGCGCCTGCGCGCCCCGTTTTCGTCGGGGAAAATTGCTTCGGTGGTGGATACCCTGAAACTGATTATTCCGCAGCAGGACGCCCCGGCGCGGCGGCTGATTGGCTTTCGCAACGGGGTGCTTGATACCAAAAGCGGTATATTCAGCCCGCACAGCAAAACGCACTGGCTGCGCACCCTGTGCGACGTGGATTTCACCCCGCCGGTGGAGGGGGAAACGCTGGAGACGCACGCGCCGAATTTCTGGCGCTGGCTCGACCGCGCTGCCGGTTCGCGTGCCGATAAACGTGACGTGATACTTGCCGCGCTGTTTATGGTGCTGGCGAACCGTTACGACTGGCAGCTCTTCCTCGAAGTGACCGGTCCCGGCGGCAGCGGGAAAAGTATTCTGGCCGAAATTGCCACCATGCTCGCCGGAGAAGATAACGCCACGTCGGCGACTATCGAGACGCTGGAATCCCCCCGCGAACGCGCGGCGCTGATTGGTTTCTCGCTGATACGTCTGCCTGACCAGGAGAAATGGAGCGGTGACGGGGCTGGACTCAAGGCCATTACCGGTGGAGATGCGGTCTCCGTCGACCCGAAATACCGCGATGCATACTCCACTCATATTCCGGCGGTGATACTGGCCGTGAACAATAACCCGATGCGCTTCACCGACCGCAGCGGCGGGGTGTCACGTCGCCGGGTGATAATGCACTTCCCGGAACAGATTGCCCCGGAAGAACGCGACCCGAAACTGAAAGATAAAATCGCCCGGGAGCTGGCCGTCATCGTGCGCCAGCTTATGCAGACATTCAGCGACCCGATGACGGCGCGAACACTGCTGCAGTCGCAGCAGAACTCCGACGAAGCGCTCAGTATTAAACGCGATGCTGACCCGACATTTGATTTTTGTGGCTATCTGGAGGCACTGCCCGAACCTGACGGTATGTATATGGGGAATGCGAATATCATCCCGCGACAGCCGCGCCTGTACCTGTATCACGCCTATCTGGTGTACATGGAGGCGCACGGCTACAAGAACACCCTCAGCCTGACCATGTTCGGCAAAGGGCTGTCATCGATGCTGAAAGAGTACGGACTGAATTACGCCAGACGACGAACAAATCAGGGGATGCAGACGAACCTTGCGCTCAGGGAGGAAAGCAACGCCGACTGGCTGCCCCGGTGCGATGAAACCACCGCGATATAACCTACCCGGACCGGCATCAGCCGGTCTTTTTTTACCTGAAATCCCGGAAAGTGAACAGTAAAGTGTTCACTGTTCACGGAGTGTTCACCGTATATCATATTGAAATTAAAGGTAAATAATGTCGAGTGAACAGTGTGAACAGTTTTCCGTAAAAAAAGTTTTTTTTCGTAGTTTGAAATTGTGCGAAAAATGGACACATCCGCTCATGTGTATAGTGATGTGTATATTATTGACATATTATATTTTTTTAAATCAATAAAAACATGATGTTGCGTTCATTTTTTGACTCCTGTGATCTTCCGCCAAAATGCTTTTCTTATCCCAGCCATTTGTCATATCTCCTCAGTACACGAATTCATTTATGATCCTCGTTCAAATGTTTAAATTCAATTATTGATAACGAGAATCATATATGAGTACTGCACTTACCATTATAGCCATTACTGCCACTGTGATTAGCCCATTAATAGCCATTCAAACTCAAAAATTCATTGAAAAATATTCACAGATAAAATCATTAAAAATTGACATATTCAAACAACTCATGGCAACCAGATCTCCGAATGCTCGACTGTCTAACGAACATGTTCGTGCATTAAATATGATCGACTTAGCATTTTATGGAAAAGTAAGAAGAGGAAAGGCCAGAAGAAGCGCTTCTGAAAGTGATGTATTATCTTCCTGGATGCTTTACTTTGCACATTTGAATACATCATACCCTGATAACGACAACGCTTTAGGAACCATATGGAACCAAATAAGCAACAATCTTTTCTTGGACTTATTGTCAGAGATCGCAAAAGATATTGGCTATAATTTTGAGCGAGTGCAGTTACAAACAGCCATATATTCCCCTGTGGCTCATGGGGCAATAGAGAACGACCAATTAAAAATCAGGAAGGGTTTAGCTGCAATATTTTCAGGAGAAGATGCCTTAAAAATGGAGATCATAAATATCCCAGGAAGGCAGGATAATTAATCGGCCCACTATTTATCTTGAGGCTCAATCTGCAGCCTTACCAACTCCTTTCTCCCCAAGGTTTTGAGCCAATTCCCCAAGCTCATCCCCTCTGCCTTTGCAGCTGCCTCGAACTGCGCCTTTAACTCAGGCGTGATACGAATCTGGAAGGTCGGTGCTTTTCCGGATTTGGACTGGTTTGGGTCGCGTTTAACCGCTGACATGTACGTACCTATAAGAGCAAGATATCAACAACCAGGTACGTACCTTTTCTTTGGCGACCGGATCTATAAATGCTCCCGCCCGGTATTCGCAGTACCTGACGAGAGCTAACCTCACCAACTATCAAGGAGTTGATTATGGCTGATTCGCATTCTACCCCAGACACCGACCAATCTGGAACCGAGCGTTCGTTAATTGTGGGATATCGCCCGAATGTTTTCGACAAATCCACGCCAAAAATTATCCTTTCCGGCAAGTGGTTACACACGGCTGGGTTTGATACCGGACAACAGATTACCGTAAAAGTGATGAACAGTTGTATCGTCCTGATGGTCTACAGCGAACAAGAGCAACGGCTGCAGGATGAGTTGAAAGAGGTACAGCAGAAGCTGGCAAGAATTGAGAGTACGCTGGCGACTCTCCAGTGAAGCACGGCTGAACCTGTAAGCCATACTTACAGGTTCACCAGGTGCCGGATGGCGCTATCGCTTATCCGGCCTACTTTTCTGGCCCCCTCTTCATAGTGACCACCAGAAAGATATCGACTATAATGAACGAATCGAACGATTCATGCGAAATGGTGACAATATGCATACTCTCACGGCAAATGAAGCCAAAACACAATTTGGCGATATGCTGCTTAAAGCACAGCGAGAACCTGTGCAAATTAACCGTAACGGTAAGCCTGTTGCAGTCGTCGTTTCCATTGAGGACTATGAACAAATGGAAGCCATGAAGCTCCAGTTACTGAAGGCCAAAATTCAGCGTGCTCAGAACGATATTCATTCGGGCAATACTGTCGACGGCGATGCTTTTTTTGATGAGTTGATGGATCAACACAAAGGATAAAAAGTGAGTTACAAACTTACTGGGGAAGCACAGCGCGATATTATTGAAATCCGTGATTACACATCAAGAAATTGGGGCGCTAAACAGTCCAGGGATTATCTTAGGAAATTACAGGTCGTTCTCTCCCAATTAGCTGAAATGCCAGGCATGGGGCAACATCGCATTGATGATTTTGGTGAAGATGTTTACAGCTTTCCTTATGTTAGCCATACGATTTACTATAGTGCACAAGACACAAATATTGTTGTATTGGCAGTCTTACACCAAAGCCGAGTACCAACAAAACATCTGGGACAACGTTTGTAGCCCACCACCTTATTTTCCGGATGGCGCTAACGCTTATCCGGCCTACGGCTTCTCTGCCAATAAAAATAAAGCCGCCGATTGGCCCGTTCTTCACAGACCCCCACCCTGCGCATGAGAGAAACTATTCTTTCATTACAGCTATGCGGGGAGAATTAAGAAGAAGAATCACCGGATAGAGCCATCTGGATAAAGACGCACGAACGGATGCTTCTGCGTTTTGTACCAGCCATTATTTACTGGACGCGTGCGCAATGAAAAAAACCTGCACGATTATTCTGGTCAGTATTGGGCTGGCGACCATTAACGGCAGGCTGTATGGACATCACACCACGGACGTCAGCAGGAACATTTATTTTAGCTACACCCAACAGCGCGATGCCCGCGTGCTGCAGACGATGCAGGTGGTCAAAACTTTCGCCGATACAGCGGATGAAGATGATATTAACAGCACATTACCGGGGTTTTATCGCCAGAGCGGGCGAGGCCTGAGCCTGGTTATGGAGGAGTATAAAGGCGCGTGGATTTTTGCGACGTCGAATGTTCCCTCACTGTATTGCCGCAAAAGATAATATCGTAATTTCATTTAAATCCAGCATTCACATTTATCATCATTGACTTACGCGACATGGGTCACTGAATCCAGTAATAAGCCATTGCTATTCTTCTCCCCGAATCAGGAAGCATCCTGAATACCTCGATATCCACTGCGTAAAAATCAAGCGAAATGGACGTGTTAGAGCGTCCAGAAGACTTTAACCGACGGATGGATATGCGGAGATAACGTGGGCAGGGGCGTTTATCTCTCTGGCGAGCCATGCCTGACAGTACAGGCGTGATCGCATTAAGGAAACGGTGTGTTTCCGGTGTACTTATGGCGTACTTATGAGGGATACATAATGTTTAGTTTTAAAAAGTGCCTGATTGCACTTTCAGTAAACCTGGCGGTTGTTTCATCCGGTTTTGCGTGTACGACCCTGCTGGTCGGCAATGAAGCCTCGGCGGACGGCTCAATGTTGGTGGCCCGTAGCGCAGACAGCGACGCGCTGAAAGCACAGCATTTTTTGATTCATCCAGCGAAACAGAACCAGACCGGGGTATACAGCACCAAAGCACATAATGGTGCGAATGATTTTACCTGGCCGCTGCCGAAAAACTCACTGCGTTATACCACCGTGCCTAACTGGAAAACCCAGCTACACGGAGCCACCGGTTTTAACGAACTGGGCGTTGGCGTCAGCGGGACAGAATCTATTTTTGCTTCACCGAAGGCGCTGGCCGTTGACCCGTACATTGAGGATAAAGGGATCACCGAAGACGATATCCCGGACATCTTACTGTCACAGAGCAAAACCGCACGTGACGCGGTGGCCCTGCTGGGGCATATCGTTGAAACCGTCGGCGCAGGTGAAGGTTTCGGCGTTGCCGTCGTGGATGATAAAGAAATCTGGTATCTGGAAACCGGTAGCGGTCACCAGTGGATGGCACAGCGGCTGCCAAATAATCAATATTTTGCCACCGGTAACCAGGGACGTTTACAGGATTACGATCCACAAGACCCGAACATGATGGCGTCGAAAAACCTGATTGAATTCGCCAGCGAAAAAGGTCTGTACGATAAGGCCAAAGACGGCAAATTTAACTTCTCCACAGTCTATACCCGCGATGATGTACGTGACCGTACCTATAACGACCCCCGCGTGTGGACCATCCAGAAAACGTTTAATCCTTCCGTCAATCAGGATATGGCCGCAGGCCGCGAGTTCCCGGTATTCCTGAAGCCGGAGAAGAAGATGACGCTGGATGATGTGAAGTCAGTGCTGCGTAGCCACTATGAAGGCACCAGCCATGATCCGTACACCAACGGTCTGAACGGCAAAGAACCGTGGCGTCCTGTCAGCGTATTCCGCACCTACGAGGCCCACGTGATGCAGGTCCGTCCGTGGCTGCCAAAAGAAATTGGTGAAACAACTTACATTGGCCTCGGTATGGCCGATCTTACCGCCTTTGTTCCTTACTACAGTGGACTGAAGGCGTATCCGGCCAACTATACGATGGGGACGGATAAAGCAGACGATCAATCCATCTACTGGAAGTATCGTAAATTACAGACGCTGACTATGACCGATTATCCTAAGCTCGCGCCCATCGTCAAAAAAGCCTACAAAGCGTGGGAAGACAAGGTTGCACAGGAGCAAAAAGAGGTTGAGGCCGAATATCTGAAGATGGCGAAAACCGATAAGCCTGCCGCAGATAAAATGCTGAATGACTTCAACCTGCGCATCATGGCCGACGCCGAGAAGCTGACGGAAGACCTGACGAATCAGCTGTTCACTATCCGCACTAAAGATATTCAGTCTGATATTTTCTTTGCTAACGCAGCCAAAAAAGACTGAGTCACCGCACGATAATCATCTGGCGCAAAGCAGACACGACGGCTTTGCGCCAACATCAATCAGGATCAGGGGAGTTCATCCAGCATCGGGGTTCTGAGATGGGTGTTTGCCCAACAGGCAGCCTGGGTTCGATTACTCACGGCGATCTTTTTGAAGATATTATAGATATGCGTTCTCACTGTGTTTTCACTGATAAAAAAGGCATAAGCAATCTCCATATTAGATGCCCCTTTCGACAGTTCAGTCAGGATTTCATATTCCCTCTCCGTTAGCAGCCAAGCATCGTTATCGGGTTGCGTGAAACCGATATTTTCTTGCAGCGGAGTGTGCGTTGGTTCTGAGCAGGGAGTTTGATAACCTTCTTTAATCACATTAAGCAAATGCTCGATGGTGCAATTGCTGGGGATGACGGACTCGAAATTCGGCCATGACATGCAGTCATACAGCGACAGCGATCTCAGGTAATTGATAATGTAGATCCGTACGTGATATTGATTATCATTGAGCAATCTTGACCATACTTTTTTAATTTTTTGACTGGATGCCTGAATATCATAGAGAATAATGCTTCCATCACAGATAAACGACATATCCGGTCGATTAATATTAATAAAATCAACAAGAATACCGACTTTCTTATTGAGATAATCCAGCAAGAGCTGTGTCTGTATCGACTGGTTGCTAATCAGTATGATCTTACTGTCCATGTTAAGCATAGATGGCCTTCATTCAAATGATGAGTGAAAATACTTCCCTGGCATTATGGTATACAAAATCAACGTCGCGTAATGACTTAAGATTAAAGATAATCTGATTGCGTTATGAAAATTTAGCTAATTGTGCAATATAAATATTCGGTTTTTTCGAGTCATTGACTATTGTTATCTATCACATTTTGATATCAACACTTTCAGGAGCCAGACGTATATTATAAACATGACAGATGATAATATTTTATGACAACTCATCTTTCTCTGCGACTCTTAATATCATTTCCTGAGTGAAATACGTTTAATTTACCATATACAACTCCAGCATTTCTTACATAATTCATATGGAGCGTAAGCCTGGCTGGACATATATACCCTATGTGTCAACAGCAATATCAATGATATCAGAGGCGCTGTATCTCTACATGAGGAACACATTATGAGTAAATTATCTTTAGTAACGTTAATTGCATGTACAGTCTCCATTCCTTCAGCTATGGCATTTGGTGGCTTCGGACCTGGCCTGGAGTCACACGGAAAAGTTACTTTTACCGGACAAGTTTTCGCCAACTCCTGTAAAATATTGAGTGGTGATAAAGATAAACACGTAAAACTCAACCCCGTACTAAATACACTTATAAAAAAAACTAATACGGTACAAGTTCAGGGATTTAGCATCCAGGTAACTGACTGTTTTATCCATGAAAAGGCAGTACCGAAACTGGCATGGGGCAAGGGAAATATATTGACTGACGATGGATACCTTAAAAACACGAGTCTCAACGGGGCGATAAACGTAGCATTACTATTAAGTGATGGTAAAGGTAATAAAATTAATCTTCACGACAATGATCTGAGATTTGAACCGGAAAAAAATTACATTAAAGGTGATAAATCTATCCTAACCTATAAATTTAACGTAGGTTATATTATGCCAAGTAAAACTTTTATTCTTGATAGAGCCACTGCTGGCTCTGTGAGCGCTCAGGCAAACTATAGCATTACCTATCTCTAAATACGCAATGCCATCGCACTTGGTGCCATAATACCCAGTGCATGGCATTTATTTTTATAGAGGTTTTATGAAAATTATTTTTTCTTTATTGGCCCTATTTTCAATGTATGCTGCGCACGCTAATAATATTATTGTTAATGGTACCCGGTTTATTTACTCTGAAGATGTTGCAGAAATCACCATCCATATGACCAATACGGGAAACTCACCATCGCTAGCGCAGATATGGCTGGATGAAGGCGATCTGGAGAAACTTCCCGAGGACATCACCACACCATTTATTATCTCACCACCGATTGCCCGCGTTGACGCGGGAAATGGGCAGTCGCTGAGAATCAAAAAAGCAGCCGATAGACGTATTTCCGCCACAGATCGCGAGTCGCTATGGTGGTTAAACATTCTGGATATTCCCTCCGTGGATAAAAGTAAAGTCACGGAGAATTCGTCGATGCTCAACTTAGCCATTCGCTCACGCTTTAAATTTTTCTGGCGTCCCGCGGGCTTAGGTGAACGGCAGAATGCTGAAAGCAAGATGCAAATTCTCGCTAACAACGGTGATATCACGCTGGTTAACCCAACACCTTTTTTCATTACGGTTGCGGATATCGTAACGGCTTCCGGCAATGGACTTCTGCGCGAAGGCGTGATGGTAGCCCCTAAAAGCAGCAGCACTATTACCGCAAAGCACAATGTCAGACGCGGCGAAGCAGTCTTTTTACAGGCAGTCAGTGATTACGGTAGCGTTGTGGAATTCAAGACCACCATTAATCAATAGAAAGGGATAGAAAGGAAGACAAAATGGGTTTATGTAAAAGGATATTCACCCTGCCCTGCATTATCATTTTACAGAGTTCATTATATTCAGTTGCACTCCACGCAGAAAACAATACTCGCTATGAATTTGATAATGCCGTCCTGATGGGCAACGCATCTCTTAATGATTTGCGTTCTTTTAATGCGGCAGGCTTGTTACCGGGCCAGTATATAGTCGATATATATATCAACGATAACTGGCGCGGACGTCGTGAGCTGTTATTTGAAAAAAATGACCGCGGGGAATTAGTCAGCTGTTACTCGGGGCAATTTCTTAAAGGTGTGGGCATCGACCCAAGTAAGATGAATGATACGCTGGCCGCGAATCCCTCACGCTGCGCCAGCATCGCCAAATGGGACCCAAGTGGGAAAGCCAACGAGCAGCTCAACACCAGCCAGCTTGAGCTACGCATCACCATCCCACAGGCCTATGTCGAGAATCTTGACAGCAATTATGTTCAACCTGAATTATGGCAACCGGGGATCCCAGCGATTAATTTCGGTTACAACGCAGATTATTACAGCACCCAGCAGCGGGGTCACGATCACGCCAGCACGGACAGTGCGTGGTTGGGGATGGATATCCGCGGCTCCGCTGGAGGGTGGCTGCTTGAGCATTTTGGCAGTCAGAACTGGGACAGCAAGGTGGGTAGCCATTACGCCAATAACCGCACGACGTTAAAACGACCACTCCCCGGTTTGGGATCCATGTTCAGCGCCGGGAAGTTTTATACCGACAGCCAGATGTTCGACAGCATTGCTCTTCTTGGGGTGGGGCTGGCTTCCGAGGATTTAATGCGCCCGGATAGCACGCTGAACTGGGCTCCAGTCATTCGCGGGGTGGCAGAAACCAATGCCCGGGTAACCATCACTCAGGACGGACAGACTCTTCACCAGTCCTCCGTTCCAGCCGGGCCATTCTCAATTGAGTCCGTGCTGCCCGCCAATTCCGGGGGCGAGCTACTGGTGACCATTCAGGAGTCTGACGGACGTATCCGTCGCTTCACCGTGCCTTACGCCAGCGTCCCGCAGTTGCTCAAACCCGGTGTTTCACGCTATGGCGTGGCCATGGGTACCGTTGATGAAGATAACAATGATGACGACCCGTTTGCTGCTCAGGCTTACTGGCAGTATGGCCTGAACAACTTTCTCACCTTGTACAGCGGCGCATCCGGGTTTGAACGCTATCAGTCAGCGCAGCTCGGTAGCGGCCTCAACAGCAGACTTGGCGCATTCGCCATTGATGTTACGCAATCACGCCTGCATCTTGATGATGACCGCCATCAGGGCCAGCAGTACCGTCTGACCTGGAATCGAACTCTGGCCTGGTCTGAAACCTCGCTCTGGCTGGAAGCTAAATACAGCTCACATCACTTTTATGGCCAACGCGACGCCCTCGATGCACTGGATGCCGAAAAGTCTGACAACCCCTTTCGCTCATTACGCGAGAAACAGTCGTATAGCGTCA
Organism: Citrobacter sp. JUb117; assembly: GCF_024809055.1. Lineage (NCBI taxonomy): Bacteria > Pseudomonadati > Pseudomonadota > Gammaproteobacteria > Enterobacterales > Enterobacteriaceae > Citrobacter > Citrobacter sp. JUb117. The sequence continues at coordinate 98,502 of NZ_JANUFB010000006.1, read as the reverse complement.
GCATCAATCAACCGTTATCAGACACCTGGGGTTCATTCTATTTGTCCGGCTCACTTAAAAAGTACTGGGATCAACAGGACAATTATCGCCAGTATGCCGTGGGCTACACAAACTCATGGGGTAATCTGACCTGGAACATATCAGCACAACGACTCTGGAATGAGGATGATCACGGTTCGGTCACCAAAGACGATCAAATCATGCTTTCGTTAAGCTATTTTCTGCCACGAGACAACGCCGGATTTACACAGATTTCGTCTGACAGCTACGCGAATAACGGAACAGCCAGCAATACGCGCCTCGGTTTCACCACCTCTTCCGATGATGAAAATAATATCGTATGGGGAGTCAACACCGGCTACGCTCGCGGTGGCGATGCAGAATGGGGCGCCAACGGAATGATCCGCACCCCTTACACCTCAATAAACGGAACATGGAGCCAGGGCAACTCGTGGCATCAGATCAGCGGAGGGATGAGCGGGATGATGATCGATCACGCGAAGGGAATCACCTTCTCACCAGAGCGCTCTGATACCGTCGCGCTGGTTTACGCACCGAATGCCAATGGCGCACATCTAGACGGCGTGCCAGGAACCCGCTTCGATAAAAACGGTTATGCCATTATGCCGTGGCTGCGCCCGTGGCGCGTTAATGACGTGATGATCGATCCAAAAGGCTCCGCTGACGGCCTGACATTCAGCAAAACCCAGGGAAAAGTTGCGCCTTACGAAGGCAACGTCGTACCCGTCATCTTTGAAACAAAATTGCAGCGACAGACGATTATTTATCCCCGCCTTTCAGACCAGCAGAAATTGCCGTTCGGCGCCATTATCCGCGACCGCACCAATAACCATGTTGGCTATGTCGGGCAAGGCGGTGCGCTCTATATTGATGAAACCACCTCACCGGACGTGTTTGTTTCCGTGGAAAACAGGAAATGTACGATCGTATTAAAAAGCCAGGAGGCCACATGCCGCTAATACGGGCTGCTTTTATTCTGGGTATTACGTTGGGCATTCATCAGACGGCTAGTGCTGCATGCACACTGGCCTCGCAAAAAATGATTGTCCCACCGGAAACCGTCACAGTGAAGCGTGCTGTTCAGTCCGGAGGCGTGATTCAGTCACGTACGATTTTGGTTCCCAATGTTCAGGGGACGGAATGCACAAACAGCCTGCCGTTTACCGCTCAGGTGATGGGCGATCGGTCGGTAGCAACCTTACCCGGCATCCTGCGCAGCAACGTAAGCGGTATCGGTCTGAAAGTCTCTCTGGAAACGTCAACCGGACGCACCATCCAGTGGCCATCAGCGTTCAGGGCAACTCCGGACGAGTTTAAAAACAGCAAGATCAATATTGAATTGATTAAGCTGGACAGCAGCCTTCCTGCTGCCTCTTCGTCAGGCTCATTGAATCTGCAGATAAAAAGTGAAACGCAGTCGCAGCCGGTGGTGGATATCGTCCTACCGGCAAAATATATCACGCTGCTCAGCCGTTCCTGTAAGGTGCAAGGTAACCGCACGATCAACGTAGAATTGCCCGATGTACCGCTGAAGCACTTTAAGCGTCACGGCAGCACAACGGCAAGAAAACCGTTTTCTATCGACCTGCTTTGTAAGAACGACTTCTCCACGCCAGCCCGGGTTATCTTGCGCTGGAGCACCCTCTATAGTGGACAGGATCGTAACATTGGCGTCTTACCCAATATTCTCCCCAACGGTGCAAAAGGAATCGGCATTCAAGTTTTAGATCAACAACAAAACCCTATCAACTTTAATCAGCAGTCCACATTTCCGTTAACACATCAGGATAAAGGGAAATACACTATTCCTTTTCATGCACAATATTATCAAACGGAAAGGAACGTCAGCCCCGGGAGGGTTCGCGCCGTGTTGTATTTCAATGCGGAATATGAATAACCATCGATAAATAAGACGTGCAGCATGGTCTTTGCTCCACGAAAGTGGAGCCTTTTTCATCAGGACATGTCCGATCGTCATAGGTCTAACGGAATATAGTGCTCACAGATAATTGTCTTATTGATAACATCTTGTGGATGATAGCGAAACACTTCAATATCAAAACCGGGCTTTCTTTTTAATTTCAACTCCGGCATTGATTTCAAATAAATATATTTTGAATACAATGGATAGGCATCTTTCCTAAATATGAATGAAAAACAGGCATATTCCCCCGGAGGGTACTCATAGCGGTTATAAGCGTTCAGCGCATGATGATTCTTGCTGCCAATAATGGTTCTAATCTTCAGTCGCGTCGTCGACCTGGGATGGGGCGCAAAATCGGTAAGCGCCCACACATCTTGCTTTAAACTGGCAAGCTGATCGAATATCAGGTTAAGACGTTGGAGGTGTGAGTCCTCGGTTGGCGGGACTGGCGAATCATAGCGGTACTGAAACCCGGAAACAACATCAGCTGGTAACGTCCTTAGCTGTGGTTTATCGATAATGGTATCGCCGTGTTGCGCATACGACAGCAGCGGCGAGAGATCCCAGTTCGTGTTTTTACGGTACTCTCTCGGTGTACAACCCGTTAATTTTTTGAATTCACGGGAAAAAGATTGCTGTGAATCGAACCCTAGCCGCACCGAAATATCGATGATATCCATCATCGTCAGGCGTAACAAAGAGGCCGCTTTGGTAATCCGTCGCTTGCGAATATAGAGGCCTACCGGCATATTGATTCGCTGTTTTATCATTCCCTGAATATGTCTTCGGCTATACCCGGAAAAACGGGTAAGGTCGTCTATATCAACACCTGTGACGTAATTCTCTTCGATATAAAACAAGACGTCATTAATCGTCATTGCTTTCAACATACCTTCTCTATCTCCATTTAAAAAAGCATCCGTGCCCACCTTTGAAAACGGGATAACGGGATAAACAAATAACCCGATATTAGAGAAGGCTATTTTTACGTTGTATAGCAATGTGCACTATTCGCGTCAAACAAATTTAAACGAATATACATACCCCACGTAAAACTATACGCAAAATACTCCATTTTAATATAGTTAAGTTCGGTATTTATTAATACTTAATGGCTGCGGAGAAGCGCTGACGGTTAACGACGCTCAGAGGGAAGCATCATCAGCGTTTCACACCGCGCCTTCACGGCGTCGTGCAGCAGGCGCACCGCCGTTGAAAGCTGTTTTCGGTGCGGGCAAATCATATTTAGCGGGACTTTTTCCCCCTGATAATCAGGCATCAGCAACTGCAAACGACCGTCACGTACATCTTCACTCACGTCCAGCCACGACTTATACGCAATCCCCTCACCGGCAATCGCCAGACGACGGATCACTTCGGCGTCATCGCTCATAAACGTGCTGTTGACCTGCACACTACTGACCTCACCGTTGCGCGTAAACGTCCAGCGGTCATGGAGTCGCCCGCGTAAGACGAAGGTCATGGCATTTAACGGCGCTAAATCATCTGGTTTTTGCGGCTCACCGTGCTGCGTAACCCACCCCGGAGAAGCCACCAGCACGCGTCGATTACCAGGAGCCACGGGCAGTGCGATGTAAGACGCATCCTCGGTATTACCATAACGAAACGCGACATCGACGGGATCTTTAAACACATCAGTCACCTGATCGGAGAAAAAGACCCGCAGGCGCAGGGCGGGGTGGCAACGACGAAATGACTGAAAAACAGGCAGCAGCAGGTTACGCCCGAGATCGGACGGCACCGCAATTTGCAGCGTGCCGGAAATCTCATCCTCGGGTGTCTGAATTTTCTGCAGACCGGCATGCATCACGTCCAGCATCTGGCGGGCATAGGGCAACCAGACCTCGCCTTCCGGTGTCAACCGCAGACTACGCGTGGAGCGCGCAAACAAGCGTATGGTCAGCGTGGACTCCAGGCGCTTGATGGCGGAACTGACCTGGGCCGGCTGGACGCCGACTTCGCGCGCCGCATCACTAAAACTGTTAAGCGCCGCGGCGCGGACAAACAACGTGAGATCTTCAAGCCGGAACATTTTCACTCCCCGAGTATAAGTCCTGTCGCCGTGAGGCTATTTTTCCCGTTCTGATGCCGGTTTACCATCGAATTATTCAACAGATAAACAGAATCCTGTAACCGGAGAGATTATGAAAGCCATCGCCATTACCCACGCCGCAACCGACGGCAGTAACATCGCATATTTACAAGAGATTGACCTGCCAACGCCCATTGCCAAAGGGCATGACCTGCTGGTTGAGGTGAAAGCGATTTCCGTTAACCCTGTTGATACCAAAGTTCGCGAGGGATTCAGCGCTGATACCCCGCGTGTTCTGGGCTGGGATGCGGTGGGCGTGGTGAAATCCGTCGGCGAGTCCGTAACGTTATTCACACCGGGCGACGAAGTCTGGTATGCCGGCGCGCTGGGTCGGGCGGGCAGTAACAGCGAATTTCAGCTGGTTGATGAACGCATTGTCGCGCTGAAGCCGCAATCGCTGGATAACGCCTCTGCCGCCGCCCTGCCGTTGACTGCCATCACCGCATGGGAAATGCTGTTCGACCGCCTGGGTGTTGCGGAAAATGGCAACGAAGGCGACGTATTGTTGATCGTCGGTGCAGCGGGGGGCGTCGGTTCTATCCTGACTCAACTGGCGAGTAAACTGACCAAAATGACCGTTATCGGCACAGCATCGCGCCCGGAAAGCCAGAAATGGGTGCGTGAAGCAGGTGCACATCATGTGATCGATCACAGCAAACCGCTGACCGAAGAGCTGGCACGAATTGGAGTTAAAGAGGTCACACACGTTGCCAGTCTGAATAATACCGAACAGCACTATCAGCAGATTATTAGCGCCCTGGCCCCACAGGGCAAACTGGCACTGATTGACGACCCAGAATTCCTTGATGCTCGTCCGCTAAAAGCAAAAAGCATTTCACTGCATTGGGAATTTATGTTTACCCGTTCAATGTTCGAAACCCATGACATCATTGCCCAGCACCAGCTACTGACCCGCGTGGCGCAACTGATCGACTGTCAGACGATCCGTACTACTCTGGGCGAGCATTTGGGCACTATTTCTGCGGCGAACTTACAAAAAGCCCATGCGCAAATTGAAACCGGTCGTGCGGTAGGCAAAATTGTTCTGGAGGGGTTTTAATATGTCTGACACTGAAGTGATTTCTATTATTGCGGTACTGAAAGCCAAACATGGGAAAACCGACGCCCTGAAACAGGCACTGCAGGCCTTACTGATGCCCACGCGTCGGGAACCGGGCAATATAGAGTATGCGCTGTTTCAACTGCGCGATACGCCGGATGTGTTTTACGTGCGCGAATCCTGGCGGGGTCAGGCCGGTCTGGACGACCATATTGCCCTGCCGCATTTCCAGACGTTTATCCTGCAAATGAACGATCTGCTGGCCGAGCCGCTGCGTCTGGATTATCTGACGCCGATTGCGCCTTAATCTCTTGATGAAATCCCCCGCCACACGGGGGATATTCAGTCAGGCATTACGCCCCGCCATCACACCGCCATCCACATCCCAGACAGCCCCGGTCACCCAACCCGCTCTATCAGAAAGCAGGAATGCGACGGTTTCTGCAACGTCAACTGGCGTCCCAACCCGGCCTGTCGGATGGAAGCTATCAAAGCTGCTCATCACCCCCTGCACATCCTCTTTCGGAATAAACCCTTCATAGATAGGCGTGTGTACCACCGCTGGAGAAACGGCATTAACACGAATACCGCAGCCCCCCAGTTCAATGGCCAGATTTTTCGTTAAGGTATGCAGGCCCGCTTTTGCCATCGAGTAGGCCGAAGAGGGCGTCGCCGCTATCGCTTGTTGTGCCCACATCGAACCAATATTCACAATGGCACCATTTATCTTTGCCGCCACCATATTGCGCACCACATCCCGGGTAATGAAGAACATCGCACGGTTGAGGCTCATGTACAGATCATAATCCGCAACCTCATGTTCAATAAATGGTTTCGGCAAGAAAACCCCGGCCGCATTGACCAGCAGGCTGATGTCGCGGTGTTCGGTATTCACTGTTTCCATCACCTGGTGCATTCCGGCTTCTGACATCAGATCCGCGGCAATGACCGCGACATGACCCATTGCCGCCAGCGCCTGACGCGCCTGCTCAGCTTTATCGGCACGATTACCGACCAGCACCACACGTCCACCCTCTTTCAGGATCAGTTTCGCAGTTTCAAGTCCCATCCCACTGGTCCCGCCCACCACTAACAGTTTTTGTCCGGCAAATAATGCTTTCATCGTTAACCTCGTTTCAAAAATTCCTTGATGCGCTAAAGATGCCACCCGGCAGAGGTGATGACGAATGAGAAGAAATAGCGACACCAGAAAGAAAATCTATCTCGCAGGCGTATACTGAGAACTGCCAATCAGAAGGAACAGAACCAGATGCGTTTACTTAATCGACTAAAATGGCTGCACGCCTTTGAGGCCACCGCCCGCCATGGCAGCTTTACCGGCGCTGCGCAGGAGTTGGGCGTAACGCCCGCCGCAGTCGGACAGTTGGTACGCGCACTGGAAGATTGGGTGGGCCATCCGCTGTTACACCGATCCCGTTCAGGTAAAGAGCGCCTCACGCTGGTTAGTGAAGCGCAGGACGCATTACGCGACATTACCCAAGGACTGGATAACCTCGAATCCGGGCTGAATAAACTGCGCGGTCGTCGGGCACGCTCGGTGGTAATCATCACCGCCTCTCAGGTACTGGTAATGAACTGGCTGATGAGTCGTCTCAACCGTTTCTCGCAGGCGCATGAAAACATCGAACTACGCCTGAACGTGACGGAAAAATTAATGGATGTCGCCCACGGCGAAGCGGATTTGGGTGTGTGCTGCGGAAAAGGTGACTGGCCAGGAGTCAACAAAACCAGGTTGATGGATGAAGAGGCCGTTCTGGTCTGCAGCCCGCTCCTCGTGCCAACAGAAAAAATATCCTGTGGTGAATGGTTGGCCACACAGAAGCTGATCCATGATGATACCCCCCACCACGGTGCCAATTTTCCGTCCTGGGATGATGTTCTGAATGCTACCCATGCTCCCGCCGCACGCGAAAGCGGGCTGCACATCAACTCCACCGCCACCGTGATTCTGGCAGCACTCAGTGGTCAGGGTGTGGCCATTGTGCGCCTCGCGCTGGTGCAACAACTTCTTACTGACGGACAACTGGTCCAGCTTCATCCCAACGTCCGCTGGCCTCTGGCATGGTCATACTACATCGTCACGCCACAGCACGCGGCTATGCGCCCTGAGGTGAAAATCTTTAATGACTGGCTGAAGGCGGATGTGCAGGCAGAGATCCATACCATCTCTGATATGATGCCTGCACACAAATAAGACAATACAACCATGCCGAGGGAATAATGAGTTCCACCAGAAGAGGGATGATGAACGTCCTGATTGCCGCCGTATTATGGGGAAGTTCGGGCGTTTGCGCGCAGTACATCATGGAGCAAAGCCAGATGTCGTCGCAGTTTTTAACCATGACGCGCCTGATTTTCGCCGGACTCATTCTGCTGATGCTCTCGTTTGTGCACGGCGACAAAGTCTTTTCGATCATCAAAAACCGCAAAGATGCCATCAGTCTGCTGATCTTTTCTGTGGTCGGCGCGCTCACCGTACAGCTGACTTTTCTGCTGACCATTGAAAAATCCAACGCCGCCACCGCAACAGTACTGCAATTTTTGTCACCAACTATTATCGTGGCGTGGTTCTCCGTAGCGCGTAAAGCGCGACCCGGCATTTTAGTGCTCACCGCCATTCTGACTTCACTTATCGGCACATTCCTGCTGGTGACTCACGGCAACCCAACCTCGCTGTCTATTTCACCTGCCGCGCTGTTCTGGGGGATCGCCTCCGCCTTTGCCGCCGCGTTCTATACCACCTATCCCTCTACGCTTATCGCCCGTTACGGTACGCTGCCGATCGTTGGCTGGAGTATGTTGATAGGTGGCCTGATCCTGCTTCCGTTCTATGCCGGAGAGGGAACGGACTTCGTGGTCAATGGCAGTTTGATTCTGGCGTTTTTCTATCTGGTGGTGATCGGCACATCGCTAACGTTTAGCCTGTACCTGAAAGGCGCGCAGATGATTGGCGGACCGAAAGCGAGTATTTTGAGCTGTGCGGAACCGTTGAGCAGCGCCCTGTTGTCGCTGTTATTGTTAGGGATTACGTTTACCCTGCCTGATTGGCTGGGCACGCTGCTGATCCTCTCTTCTGTAGTGCTGATTTCAATGGATTCCCGTCGCCGCGTCCGAACGGTATAACACCGAGCGGCGCGGCTACAGAGGGGTATTACCAGCCCGGTACCGCGCCGCCGTTAAAGATTTTTTCCGCCGCTTTTGCGACTTCCGGAGACTGATAAGATTGCAGGAACTCTTTTACGTTCTCGGCATTTTTATTGTCTTCTCGCGCCACCAGGATATTTACGTACGGCGAGTTTTTATCTTCGATAAACACGCTGTCATGTACTGGCGAAAGTCCGGTTTGCTGAATGTAGGTGGTACTGATGATCGCCACGTCTACTTTCTGATCGTCCAGCACGCGCGGCAACTGCGCGCCTTCCAGCTCCATAATAGTCAGATGACGCGGATTATCGGTGATATCCAGCGCCGTCGGCAGCAGACCGGTTCCCTCTTTCAGCGTGATTAATTTTTCTTTTTGCAGCAGCAACAGCGCACGCCCGAGGTTAGTGGGATCGTTAGGTATCGCAATCGTCGCACCGTCTTGCAGTTGATCGACCGTTTTGATTTTTTTCGAATAACCGGCCATCGGGAAGACAAAGGTATTGCCCACCGCCACCAGCGTATAGTTATGCGCTTTATTATCCTGATCCAGGAACGGACGATGCTGGAAGACGTTGGCATCCAGCTCACCCTGATTAGTTGCATCATTAGGCAGTAACGAACCACTAAATCCCACCAGCTCAACATCGAGTCCGTACTTCTCTTTGGCCACCTTCTTCGCGACTTCCGCCACATCCTGCTCTGCGCCGTTAATCACACCGACTTTAATGTGTTTTGTATCACTGCTTTGCTGGTCGCAACCTGCCAGCAATAATCCCACCAGCAATACCGCGGTCCCAGCCCCGAAATAGGGTTTCTTCAGCTTCACGTTTTTATCCTTTTGAATTAACCGCCCATTGAGTAATGAAATGACTATAGCGGGAAGGCCGCTGCGGTTTATAAAATGAAAAAGCATCAGCAAGAAGAAAAAAGCATAACGGAAATAAGAGAGATTAGTCGGAGTGTTCCATAAGCTCATCAATGGATAGCCCGGTAATTAGTAGCACCAGGTCGCGATCGATACCCTTTTCAAGCATGGCATGTGCAATCCGCAACGCTTCGTCCTGCTTTCCTTCCTGTTTTCCTTCTTTTCTCCCCGACTCACGTAAGCATTCTGCAATAGTCATTAATCTCTCCTTGTGTTGGGGAACGCGCCCGGCAAGCCTGCGGATAAACACCTCAAAACGGGTCGCACTACCAGACTGTAGCAAGTAATTAAACAGCGTTTCTATCTGGCTGTCATTAGCGTGTTCCTTAACAAGCAGGACCGTCAGTTTATCCACCAGAAGCGTCAGGTCGCGCTCACGGATATGCTTTTGAACAAGCTCCAGCAGAGCCATCCGCCGATGCTGCATAATCTCATCATCAGACACCACGGTGATGTCCACCAACGGAAAAGGCGCATCATAAAGTTGCCGCGCTATCTCTGGCTCGGCAAATTCATCCAGCCAACTTAGCGAAAAGGGATATGGGCTTTCCACACCATGGTAAAAAAGTATCGGCACCACCAGGGGCAACGTTTTATACCCGGCGTCGAGATGACGCTGCATCGCGGCAATGGCATAGCGCATCAGTCGAAATGCCATGTGGGCATCCGGCGAACTTTGATGTTCAATCAGCGCATAGATGTAGCCATTACCCTTCGTTGTTTGCAGAGACCACAGTACATCGGAATAGCTGGCCCGCAGGTCTTCCTCTACAAAACTGCCGGATTCAAGCTTCAGCGTGTCCAGCTTGCAAAGGTCGCGTAGCGATTCAGGAAGCCAAATATCCAGGAAATCCCTCGCCGTTTCCGGGTGGGCTAAAAACCTTTTAAACACCGCATCATGCGGCGTGGATGTCGTGCTTTTTTTCATGGCGATCCATCACCTGCATTACAAGATGACGGGACCTTACTCGCCTATCGCATAATCCACATCAGGCAACGTTTAAGCCTGCGAGGTGCTTTGGGAGATAAATACACACTACTGTAATGTATTCATTTTCAGGGAATGATGTTCGCAAAAATGCCCGGAGGCGCTAACGCTTACCGGGCCTACACGGGCTGCTGAAACGCATAACCGGCTGTGACGGTCATCAAAACGTTTTCGATAAATAGTGGCGTGCGGCACCTTGCTCCGGAAAATTTTCGAGGGTTAATTGCAGCTGGTAGCCGTTCTTTTGATAAAATGGTAGCGCCTGGAAACTCAGGGTATCAACCAGCGCATGCAGACATCCTCTCTCACGAGCCGTCTTTTCTGCTGCCTGAATAAGATTCGTGCCGTAACCCCCTTTACGCAGGGATTCATGCATCCACAAAAACTCGATACACAGCCATTCACCTTTGATTTTGCCGATCAGCCCACCCTGTATTTCATTGTGTTCATTGCGCCAATAGACCGCCAAATCGCCGAAATTGCTCGTTTTCAGGAACGGGAAGTTGTAAGCCCGCAGGCCAGTAAGCAGCGCGTTTTGATCGTCTTCGGTAACCGTATCCGTAATCTGTATCTGCATTCTATCCTCCTGAAAAAATACAACTTCTGGCTGATTTGGTTTTAGACATTAACACAGGCTGATGAGTGAGCCTTATGGCGTCTACACTTACTCTTGAGATGATGCGCATCGACAACAAGGATTATTATCATGAAACGAGCCGTTTTTCCGATTATTGCCGTCCTTTTCACGCTGCCGGGTCTGGCGCAGGCCGACTCGGCTTACGGTTCTCTACAGGCAGTTCACGAAAAAAACACCGTATTAAAGGACTTACGCAAAATTTGTACCCCACAAGGGTCGCCGTCGGATGAAGTATGGGAAAAAACGATTATGTCTGATACGCGTAATCAGCAGCACATTCGCGAGGCCATTTTGGCAATACAAAGGAGTAATCAGAATAACTACTGGGATGCGCTGGGCAAAGTGGAATGCCCGGATATCTAGGCGTGAAGCGCATGGCTTCACGCCTGATTAAGACAGTTAACGCTGAGGAATAATGAGGTCGCCACGCAGCACGTATGAACCCAGCACGTTCTGGGTTTTCTCGTTCAGCCAACTGACAATGCGTGCCGCCATCGCATCCATTGAATACTCAATGGCCGGGATAGTTGGAATGCCCGGCAGATGCAGCGACCCGGCCAGGCTAAAGACCATAATGTCTCCCGGCACCGATTTATTAAACGCCTGCAGCTGCGGGATAACCCGCTGGGCCTGCTGTTCGTCCGCCACCAGCAGCGCGTTAAAATTGAGCGTTGACGCGTTATTGAGCAGCTCCTGCAATGCCACGGAGGACGACGTGGCTTCCATAAACACCAGATTGCGGTTAAACGGCAGGAAGTTTTTTTCCAGCGCATGCTTGTAGCCCAGCAGCACCTGATCCGAGAACCCCATACCGTCCGGGTGGATCAGTGCAATCTGGCGTCGGTTCTGGCTTATCAGGTAGTTACAGGCTGTTTCGGTAGCAAACGCGTGATCAAACTGAATGCTGTTGACGTCATCGCCAGAGTCCAGGCAATCCACCAGAATGACATTCTCCTGGCTAATGCTCAGCGGGAACCGCGCGCCAATAATCAATACGTCATCGCACAACCCACAGCTTAATTCATCCAGGGCGTTCATCACTTCCGCTTTGCTATTGGCAAAACGCAGCAGCAGATGCTTTTGATGCTGGCTAAGGTGTTTTTCCAGCGCGTAGAGATAGCCGGTAGTCTGGTTAATGTTATCCTGCGCGCAAATCACCCCAATACAGCCGGTAGACTGACTCAGCAGCGACTGTGCAATCACGTTCGGGCGATAGTTCAGTTCATCCACCGCTTTCAGCACGGCAAGACGGCTGGCCTCTTTGACACCACGTGAACCGCTCAACACGCGTGACACCGTGGCCTTTGACACCCCGGCCAGACGCGATACATCGTTGATAGTAGACATCATTCTCCCCTGACAGGACCCGCCTGGCCCTTTCCTTCCTGTATTTAACACTGGCTTAAATAATCGCCACTCGCAGTATATCTGTTTCCGTTTTTCATGGAAACCGATTTTCCATTTGGACTCAAAAAGAGATCAAATCGCCGAATTTCGTGAGCCAGATTCAAATAATTAGCCTTATAACAATAAGATCTTGATGGCCGTCACAGTTCTGTTTGCGATGAATGGAAACCGGTTTCCGTATGATATCAAATCAGACTCGCAATATGTTTTTACATTTAAAGGATGGTTCACCATGTTCAGGATTATGTTGTGTTGCTCTGCAGGGATGTCCACCAGCATGCTGGTTCGCAAAATGGTTGAAGAAGCGGAAACGCGCGGGTTGCCCGTGAAGATTGATGCATACGGTGTTGCCGAATTTGATACACAGTTTCCAAATTATCAGGTGGTGCTGCTAGGCCCCCAAGTAAAGTACATGCTTACTACGCTCTCAGAAAAGGCTGCCACCCAGGGTGTACCCGTAAAAGCCATAGATATGATGGATTACGGTATGCAACGCGGTGACAAAGTGCTGGATTATGCCCTGTCGCTGATTGAAGCGGCACACTAGAAAGGTATCAATATGAGTTCGTTATATCAGTCAATGGTTGCCGTCATTGAACAATCCATCACCCCGCTCGCCGGAAAACTGGGGCAGCAAAAGTATGTGATTGCGATTCGTGACGGTTTTACGGCGGCGCTGCCGTTTATGATCATCGGCTCGTTCATGCTGGTGTTTATTTTCCCTCCGTTCTCTGCCGAAACCACCAACAGCTTTGCCCGTGGCTGGCTCGACTTTTCTGCCACCTACCGTGAACAGTTAATGCTGCCGTTCAACCTCAGCATGGGTGTTATGACGTTCTTCATCTCCGTTGGCATTGGCGCCAGCCTTGGCCGTCAGTTTAATCTCGACCCAATTATGTCCGGGCTGCTGGCTTTTATGGCATTTCTGCTGGTAGCAGCGCCTTATGCCGACGGAAAAATCTCGACCCAGTATCTTTCCGGTCAGGGAATTTTTACCGCCCTGATTACCGCCATTTATTCCACCCGCGTGTATGCCTGGCTGAAGCAGAATAACGTGACAATCCGCCTGCCAAAAGAAGTGCCGACCGGCGTCGCGCGTTCATTTGAGATCCTGATTCCGGTGCTGGTGGTAATTGCCACCCTGCATCCGCTGAACCTGTTTATCGAAGCACAAACCGGGATGATCATTCCGCAGGCGATTATGCACCTGTTGGAACCGCTGGTTTCCGCCTCTGATTCGCTGCCAGCGATTCTGCTTTCCGTCCTGCTGTGCCAGATTTTCTGGTTTGCGGGAATCCACGGCGCACTGATTGTCACCGGCATCATGAACCCATTCTGGATGGCCAACCTGTCCGCTAACCAGGCGGCACTGGCGGCAGGTGCGGCGCTGCCGCACGTTTATCTGCAAGGCTTCTGGGATCACTACCTGTTGATTGGCGGCGTGGGCTCAACCTTACCGCTGGCGTTCCTGCTACTGCGCAGCCGCGTCGCCCACCTGCGCACCATCGGCAAAATGGGAATTGTGCCTAGTTTCTTTAATATTAATGAGCCTATTCTGTTTGGTGCGCCGATCATCATGAACCCGATGCTGTTCATCCCGTTCGTCTGCGTTCCAATGATCAACGCCGTACTGGCCTATAGCGCTACCAAGCTCGGCTGGATAGCCCAGGTCGTGTCGTTAACCCCGTGGACCACGCCAGCGCCAATTGGGGCATCCTGGGCTGCGAACTGGGCATTAAGTCCGGTGGTGATGTGCTTTATCTGCATGGCAATGTCGGCGCTGATGTACCTGCCTTTCCTGCGTGCGTACGAACGTTCTTTGATGAAATCCGAAGAGCAAAAAGCCCAGGATGCCGTCTCCGTAGCGAACGCTGCCCGTAGCAACTCATAATGAATCAAGGAGTCAGAACAATGAGATACCGTTTTCCTGAAAACTTCTGGTGGGGCAGTGCCTGCTCAGCGCTGCAAACCGAAGGGGATAGCCTGAACGGCGGTAAAAGCCAGACCACATGGGACGTGTGGTTCGACCGTCAGCCAGGTCGTTTCCATCAGGGGGTTGGCCCGGCAGACACCTCCGGTTTTTATCAACACTGGAAACAGGACATCGCACTGCTGAAACAGCTACAGCACAACAGCTTTCGTACATCCTTGAGCTGGTCGCGCCTGATCCCGGACGGCACCGGCGAGGTCAATCCCGAAGCGGTCGATTTCTATAACAACGTCATCGACGAGCTGCTGGCGCAGGGTATCACGCCCTTTATCACCCTGTTTCACTTCGATATGCCAATGGTCATGCAGGAGAAAGGCGGATGGGAAAATCGTGAAGTTGTGGAAGCCTTTGGCCGCTACGCCCAGACGTGTTTTACATTGTTCGGCAATCGGGTGAAGCACTGGTTCACCTTCAACGAACCGATTGTCCCGGTAGAAGGCGGCTATCTGTATGACTTCCACTACCCGAACGTGGTGGATTTCAAACGTGCGGCAACCGTGGCTTACCACACCGTACTGGCGCATTCGACGGCGGTCCGTGCGTATCGCGCTGGCAACTATGACGGTGAAATCGGCGTAGTGCTGAATTTAACGCCGTCTTATCCGCGCTCGCAAAATCCGGCGGATGTGAAAGCCGCACACCATGCGGATCTGCTGTTTAACCGCAGCTTCCTCGATCCGGTATTAAAAGGCGAATATCCGGCGGACCTGGTGGAACTGTTGAAACAGTACGATCAACTACCGGCCTGCCAGCCCGGCGACAGCCAGCTCATCGCCGAGGGTAAAATCGACCTGTTGGGCATTAACTACTACCAACCACGCCGGGTGAAATGCCGCGATAGCGCCGTCAATCCTGACGCGCCGTTTATGCCAGAGTCGCTGTTTGATTATTACGAAATGCCGGGACGTAAAATGAATCCGTACCGTGGCTGGGAAATCTATGAGCCGGGCATTTACGATATTATTACGAATCTGCGTGATAATTATGGCAACCCGCGCTGTTTTATTTCTGAAAACGGCATGGGTGTAGAAAACGAGCAGCGTTTTATTCAGGACGATCAGATTAACGACAATTACCGTATTGAGTTTGTCTCGGAACATCTTAAATGGCTGCATAAAGGCATTAACGAGGGTTGTCATTGCCTTGGTTACCATATGTGGACCTTTATTGATAATTGGTCATGGCTTAACGGATATAAAAACCGCTACGGTTTTGTCCAATTAGATTTAGCCACGCAAAAACGTACAGTGAAAAAGAGCGGCGAGTGGTTTGCGAAAACTGCCGCCAATAATGGATTCGATTAAAAAGAGAGCATCATGATTGCATTAGAAGAAGCAGTAATGGAAATCATCGTCAATGCCGGGCAGTCACGCAGCCTGTGCTTCGAAGCACTGCACGCCGCGCGCGCCGGGAACATTGACGAAGCGAAAAGCCTGCTTCGTGAGGCTGACGGCTATGCCCGTCAGGCTCACCACATGCAAACCAAATTGATCGAACAGGACGCCGGGGAAGCCCGGCAACCAATGACATTAATTATGGTGCATGCGCAGGACCACTTAATGACGTCGCTATTAGCCCGCGAACTGTCAGAAGAAATCATTCATCTGTATCAACGTTAGTTTCTAAATAACACTTTCTGAACGGAGTATTTATTACGACTAAATAAATCATTTCTGTACCTATTAAAAAACAAACAAATCAACTTGTTTTGGTGATAGCAAATTCAACCGAGACGGGATGGTTATTATCTTAAAATAAATGAATACACACGCTTATTCAGAATGCCAATGGCAACCTGAAGGGTTAAGTGTCAAATGAGATAACCATGAACATAAAAAAACTTCCATTAGCCATGGCGGTCGTGGCCGCGCTGTGCCCAATTTCTGTGCTCGCACAGGAATTTACGCAGGAACAAATCGACGCCATCGTCGCCAAAGCCGTCGATAAAGCGCTGGCGGAACGCCAGGCGAAAATGGACGCTGCCGTGGCGAAGAAAACCGATGTGATTAACGAACCGCAAAGCGCGGCGCAGTCGCCGGATATGGCGATACCGTTCGGCGTGAAGTTCAGCGGCTACGCCCGTTACGGCGCGCACTTCCAGAGTGGCGATCAGAAATACGTTGGCGTTGACGGGTCCTATAACGGTGCATCCGCGATTGGTCGTCTGGGTAACGAAGGCAACGGTGGCGAATTCCAGCTCTCCAAAGCGTTCAAAAGCGACAACGGCGCAATCTGGGATATCAACGTGATGATTGACCACTGGGGCGACGAAGTTAACCTCAAAAAAGCCTACGCGGGCGTGACCAACGTGCTGGAGTCCAATCCGAACGCCTACATCTGGGCCGGTCGTGACTTCCATCAGCGTCCACAACAGGGCATCAACGACTACTTCTGGATGAACCACGACGGCCAGGGCGCCGGGGTGAAGAACTTCGACATTGGCGGCGTACAGTTTGATGTCGCCACCGTCGCCGCCGTCGAATCGTGTAGCCCGGAAGTCATGGAAGACGAAGCTAACCCTTCACGCATTACCTGTACCGGCGGCTCCGGCACCGGCGATAAAGGTAACTACGCGGTGACGTCAAAAATCCACAATATGAAGGTCGGCCCGCTGGACCTGGAGATCTACGCCAACTATGGCTTTGACTCCAAGGCCGTCGAGAGCGATGACCGTCTGAAAGCCTGGCAGGGCGCTTTTGTGCTGAGCCACACCAACGACAGCGGCGTGAACAAGGTGATCGCCCGTTATTCGGATAACTCAGACAACAGCGTCTACAACAAAACCGACGACCTGACCACGGTTTACGCCAGCTTCGAGGGGAGCCATAAGTTTACCCGCCAGGCGCAGGTGGAATACCTGCTGGCGTTCCATGACTACGACAACAGCGCAGATAAAAGTGATAACCGTAAGAACTACGGCGCAATTGTACGCCCGATGTACTTCTGGAACGACGTTCACTCCACCTGGCTGGAAGCGGGCTATCAGCGCGTAGATTACGACAACGGCGGGGATAACAGCGGCTGGAAGCTGACGCTGTCGCAGAACATGTCGATCGCCATGGGACCCGAATTCCGCCCCATGCTGCGCTTCTACGTGACAGGCGGCAAAGTGGACAACGACCGCACCGCGCGCGTCAACGGCACGAAAGACGAAACCCTGGACGACTTCAACCTCGGCGCGATGTGGGAAGCGTGGTTCTGATAAGGAATCATGCATTATCGTCGTTACGTAGGCCCGGTAAGCACCGCGCCACCGGGCACGATGCCGGAGGGCGGCGTTAACGCCTTATCCGGCCTACGTAGACGGTCCCGCAATGAATATTGGGATCATTGCATACCCTTTATGCGCACTTTCGCTGCCACCACTAGCGCCGTCAGCAGCATCAGGCTGCCGGAGAGCATCAGGGGCGACAGCAGTCCGAGGTTATCAAGCGCATAGCCTCCCACCGCAGCCCCACAGGTATTGGCAAGCTGGATCACGGCGACCTGGACGGATCCGGCTTTTTCTGCCTGATCGGCCAGCGAGCGGGTGATCCACGTCGACCATCCCACCGGCACCAGCGCAAACGCCAGCCCCCAAACAATCGCAATACCCGCGGCGACCACTTTGTCACTGCCCCAAAAAATCAGGATCAGCGCGCTGATCGCCAGCACCAGCGGTGCACCGGCTAATGCCAGTTTCACCGAGCGCTTCAAAATCATCGACGAGAGCGACGTACCCACAAAACTGGCAATACCAAAGCTCAGCAGCACCAGCGTCAGGCCATCCACATCAAATCCCGCCAGATTCATATACACCGGGCGAATATAGGTAAAGAAGGCAAACTGTCCGGCAAAGGACATAAAGATGGCGATCATGCCGGCCATCACGCCCGGACGCTGGAGCAGGCTGAACATATTTTGTTTCTGGTGCGACGGCTCACCGGGCAGCGAAGGCAGCGATCTCACCACCCAAATGGTGCACAGCACTCCCATTACCGCCGCAGCATTAAACACGTTACGCCAGCCGATAATACCGCCTAAAAAACTCCCCAACGGTGCAGCAATCACCAGAGCAATAGAGACCGCGCCGAAGATAACCGACAGCGCCTTCGGCACCGTACGCGCGGGAACCAGACGCATAGTCAGCGACGCCGACATCGCCCAGAATCCGCCCAGCGCCAGCCCCAAACAGGCACGGCCCACCAGTAGCAACGCAAAAGAGTTGGCGAACGAGACCAGCAGGCAGGAGAGCGTCAGCAGCACTGAGAACAGGATCACCACATAGCGACGATCGGTCGCCTGAATGATTTGCGTGACAAACAAGCTGGCAAACATGGCGACAAAGGCCGTCACGGTGACCGACTGCCCGGCAACACCTTCTGAAATGCCCAGATCCTGCGCCATCGGCGTCAGCAAACTGACCGGCAAGAACTCAACGGTTATCAGGCAGGCAACACAGAACGCGACGGCAAATACCGCCGACCAGTTAGGTCGGGCATTCACCTCTGCGCGGGATTTTTGTTCAATAACGTCACTCAATTTTGTAACCTGCGTAGGATTATTGTAGAAAAGTTACGCAGTGTAACATTAAAAATGTGACGTATTTAACGTTTTAACAACTTTCACCGCCGGACGGCGATGCCAAATAGCCATCATCACAAATCTGATATCAGTGTAGCCAGTGCACACCATCTTCAGGCAGGAAAAAGGCGTTGTAGCGCATTTGAAATGCATTTATCTCCTGCAGGTCTGGCTCCATTTCACGCAAAAAACCGAGCGCCAGACGCACCTGGGCGTCGGTAATTGGCGCGGCCAACCGGGCTTTTTGCAGTAAACGATGCCACTGCAGCAGATTCTGCTCACTACCGTCGACAATGACGACTTGCCAGATCAACAGCACCTGTGCGGCATTTTGCAGATGCGATTCGTCAGGTCGGTGGAGGTACTGTAAAAACGCCTCACCCTGCACTTTTCCCATCTGATCGGTCATCGATTCTACCGCCATCACATCAATACCCAGACGCTCGCTCAACCGGCGAACCGCACGCCGCGCCCCGGACGTCAGCACCCGAAAACCGACAATAAAAACAACCACCAACGTGGCCAGCATTATCCAAATCATGCGCACATCCCTTACCCGACAGGACGCCCATCATAGCGGCAAATTCATCTCTGTCGACGGCCGAACGTGTCAACGCTATTCCGGACGGCGCATAAGGCATAAAAAAGCCCGCCATAAAGGCGGGCAAAACGTTACCACTACACACTTAAGCGATGTTTAACTGCTGAATTTTTTTCTCGCGACGGATTTTACGTTCTTCGAAGACGGCCACGATAGCCATCAGGCAGATACAAGCGATAGCGGCGGTGTCCAACGCGGCGAAGGTGCCCGCCCAGCCGGTCAGGCCGAAGACTGGCGTCCCATCGGCAATCATCCCCAGACCCAGCTTAGCGAAGCTGTCACCGATCAGATACGCGAAGGTGCCTTTAATCCCATCGGCCGCGCCGATCGCTTTTTTCGGCACAAAGCCGACTGCCGCCACGCCGATCAACAGCTGCGGACCAAACACCAAGAAGCCGAGGGCAAACAGGGAAGCTAGGTAAACGTACTGGTTGCTGGCGTGCTGATAAACACCGAGCGTGGCGATAATTAATGCCAGCGCGACACAGGCTACCAGTGCGCGACGACCGTTCGCCAGATCCGACAGCCAGCCCCACAGCAGCGTGCCGACCAGCGCGCCCACTTCAAACAGGGTGAACCCCTGAATTGCCACCTCTTTAGAGAGTTTCAGCTCCTGGAAGGCATACACGGTAGACCACTGGTCGATACCGATACGCACCACGTACAGGAAGATGTTGGAGAAGCACAGCAGCCAGATCACTTTGTTTTTCAGCACGTACTCAACAAAGATCTGCCATTTGGTCATTTCGTTTTCTTCGGTCTCTTTGTCCTCTTCGCTGATCTCTTCGCCAAACAGTTCTTCTGCTTTACCGAGGCCATAAGATTCCGGAGAGTCGCTACCAAAGCGCAGGCCGATAAAGCCCACGATCAGCGCGATAATCGACGGGAAGATAAACATCCCAATGACGTGGCCGTCGAACAGCACGTTAGCACCGAACAGCGCCACGCCTGCCGCACCCGCACCGCCGAGGTTATGGGAGATGTTCCACATACCGAGGTAGGAACCACGTTTACGGCGCGGCGTCCATTTGGTGATGGTCGAATAGCTGCACGAGCCGCCGGTACTCTGGAAGAAACCGCTCAGCGCGTAGAAGGCGATCATCAGGTACAAGCTGGTTGTGCCCGGCCCCATGCTGGCGCTAAAGCCGAGCATACAGATGGCCGAGAGGATCAACATCAGCGGCAGGAACTGCTTAGTGTTTTTGCCGTCAGCGTAGTAGGAGACCAGCGTTTTACCCACGCCATAGGTGATGGAGAAGCCCAGGCCAATCATCCCCAGCTGCGTCATGCTCAGCCCGTAGGTGGTGATCATGTCGTTCTGCGCGATGTTGAAGTTTTTGCGGATCAGGTACATGGTCAGGTAGCCGATGAAAACCACCAGGTAAGACTGCATGAACGGCTTGAACCACATTTTGCGCCGCACATCGAGCGGCAAATCCAGGGTCGGCTTGCGCACCTGGTTTAGAAAGGCCAGCATAGGACACTCCCGAGCTAATTTTTATACCTGCGAATAGCAGGCATTGTAAAAATCAGTCGGCAGAGACGCCTGAGACAGCGTCCAGGCGGAACCGGGAAAATTTCTTAGTTTTGCCCCACTCAGGGCAAAAAGGTGAGGTGCATCACGCTTCGCTGACGTTGCGCGGCGCCTGAGCGTTTAAAAACGGCAGCAACAATAGTGCGGAAATACCCGCCGCAATGGCGATCACCACGAAGAACCCGGTCCAGTGCCAGACTTCCATCACCTTTGCCAGCGGCCAGCCGGAGAGCGATGCGCCGAGATAAGCGAACAGCCCAACAAACCCGGTTGCCGCGCCCGCCGCCTCTTTGTGCGAGCACTCCGCCGCCGCCATGCCGATCAACATCTGCGGGCCAAAGACAAAGAATCCGGTGGTGAAGAAGCACGCCGCCTGCATCACATAGCTGGCAAACGGCATCAGCCATAGTGAACCGACTGAGAGCAAAATCCCGGCGGCAAAAATCAGGTTCATCGGCCCCCGATTGCCGTTAAACAGTTTGTCCGATCCCCAACCCGCCACCAGCGCACCGATAAATCCGCCCAGTTCGAACATGGTGACCGCCGTATTAGCGGTGACCAAATCAACGCCCAGCGTCTCCGACATGTACAGATTGCCCCAGTCGTTGATCGCCGCACGCACCACGTACACCAGCACATAGCACAGCGACAGCAGCCAAATATACGGGTTCAGCAGCACGTATTTAGTGAGGATCTCTTTGCGGGCCAGCCCCGCCCCTTCCTGCTGTTGGGCGATTTCCAGCTCGTCGTGCCGCCAGTCGCCAACCGGCGGTAAGCCGATAGC
The DNA here is from genome assembly GCF_024809055.1 of Citrobacter sp. JUb117. Lineage (NCBI taxonomy): Bacteria > Pseudomonadati > Pseudomonadota > Gammaproteobacteria > Enterobacterales > Enterobacteriaceae > Citrobacter > Citrobacter sp. JUb117. Next base: position 76,790 of record NZ_JANUFB010000006.1, on the reverse strand, counting down.
CTGCGGGCGGTCACGCAGTCGCCAGCAGAGGAAAATGCCAACCACAATCGCCATCGTCCCGGCAATCATCATCCCGGCCCGCCAGCCGTAGTGCAGCGCCGCGGCGGCCATCACCATCGGAATTAACGCCCCACCAACGTTATGCGCGGTGTTCCACAGCGCCCACCAGCCGCCGCGCTCAGTACGCGAGTACCAGGCCGTCAACAGACGGGCGCACACCGGCGACCCCCAGCCCTGGAAGAAGGCATTCAGCGCCCACAGTACGGCGAACGCCCACTGCGAAGTGGAAAAGCCAAACAGGATGTTTACCACCCCGGTGGCAATCAGCCCGATGCCCATAAAATAGCGGGCGTTGGAGCGGTCGCTGACGATACCGGAGACAAACTTCGACAAGCCATAGGTGATGTAAAACAGCGTTGCCAGCAGGCCAATATCGTTGCGGGTGAGTACGCCGCTGGCAAGGATATCGGGCACCGCGGCGTTGAAGCTTTTACGCGTGAAATAAAACAGCGCATAGCCAAGCCAGATGGTCAGCAGGATATGACGCCGCCAGTAGCGGTAACGGGCGTCGACCTCGTGTTTATCAGTGATAAGCGGCGCATTCGCCGGGGCTTTAAAAAAATTCAGCATCAATGCTCCTTACACGTAGCGCTGAGGCAACGACACGCTGACGCGCGTGCCATGCGTGCAGGAAATCGAGAGCGATCCGCCAAGGGCCGTAATGCGCTCACGCATGCCGGTCAGGCCAAATCCTTGTTGATTCGAGCCCGGCGGCAGACCGCAGCCGTCATCTTCAATCACCAACATTAACCGCTCGTCCTGTTGCCAGGCCTGAAGCGTCACCGCGCTGGCGTTGGCGTGTTTCACAATGTTGTTCAGCCCTTCCTGACAGACGCGAAACAGCGTCACCCGCTGGCTTTCACTGAGTGCCGACTCGTCGATGTGCCAGTCGAGATGGCTGACGATGCCGCGACTTTCCAGCTCCATTTCGCGTAGCAGCGAGCGAATAGCCTGTTCCAGCGTCAGATCGTCGAGCTGGCGTGGGCGTAACCGCCCAAGCAGGCGACGCACCGAATCGTAGACGCCCAACGAAAGCTGCTCGATATGCGCCCCGCTTTGCTTCACGCCCGCATTCTCCGGGGCCAGTCGCTGGACAATGCCCGCCTGGGTGCGAATGGCGGTGATGGTCTGGCCGATATCGTCATGCAGTTCGCGCGCCACATCGCGGCGCACGCTCTCTTCGGTTTCCAGCAAGCGTTCTGCCAGCCGATGATTACGCGCCAGCTCGTTTTGCAGCGACTGGTTGAGTTCTCGCAGACGCTGAATCCCCGCACCGAGCAGCAGCCCGGTCAGGCTTTGCGCCAGCAGCGAGAGCAGTAAATCAACGGGATGATCGTGCCAGGTCTGGCTGGCAATCAGCGCGATGGCGTTCATCAGCGTGGCAATTAGCGCGCCCTGCCAGCCGTAATGCCAGGCCAGTGCGATGATCGGCAGCGCCAGGCAAAACGGTGTAAAGCGCGAAAGCTCGTCCGGCAAGCCCAACTGCAACCACAGGCTGACGCTGAACAGCAGCAGGTACCACACCAGATGTCGCCCACGCCAGTTCACCGGCTGGGAGACCACCGCCGGGCCGAGCGGTAGCCAGGTAGTGCTGGTCAGGTAGTGCCAGAACACCAGACAGATAGGGGCCAGCGTCAGTCCACCGGTCAGGGTCAGCAGCAGCGCAGTCCACGCGACTTCGCCCTGCCCCAGCCACGGCAGCGACTGTAACAGCGCCGCAGCAATCAGCGCCGCCCCCTGCAACAACAAGGCACGCCAGTCGCGCTGATGGCGATAGCGCCAGATCAACGTCACAGGCAGCAGCGTCAGCAGGCTACCGGTCATCAACAGGGGGAAGTGCGCCAGCGCCACTTCCTGCGCCAGCCAGAAAATCAGCAGCCATTCCGCGCCCAGCAGCACCGGCCAGTAGCCACGTGGACATTGCAGCATCAACCCCAGCCGCAGGCCAAACGGGAACAGCAGTACCGCCAGCTCAGGGCGTTCCACCAGATGCAAGCTAATGCTCCACAGGCAGAACCAGGCAGCGGAGAAGATAAAGAAGCAGGCGACAACGGTGATTAAGCGAGAAAAAAAGGTGTTCATTGCCAGCCGTCAAACATCCGTCGAGCCAGCTCAACGTCGTTACTGACGTTCAGTTTTTCCATCAGATTAGCGCGGTGCACATGCACCGTTTTTGGCGACAGGCCCAACTCGGCGGCAATCTCTTTCACCGCCATGCCCTGCGCCAGTTTTTCCGCCACCTGACGCTCGCGCTTGGTCAACGGATCCTGACGCCCTGCCGCCAGTTTGACGGCGATATCCGGCGTGAGATAGCAGCCGCCGGTCGCTACAGTGTGTACTGCTGCAATCAGCTCATCAGGGCTACAGCGTTTGGAGAGGAAGCCGCGCGCCCCGGCGTTTAGCGCCTGTTCCACCAGCGCCGGGCTGTCGTGCACGGAGAGCATAATCGTCGCCATCCCTTTAGGGAGCTGGCTTAACAGCTCCAGCCCGGAGATATCCGGCATCGAAATATCGCAAATGCACACCTGCACGCCGCGGCCAGGCAATCCCGCCAACGCCTCAGCGCCTGAACCAAACTCAGCCACAACCTGCAAATCGGGTTCAAGCCCCAGCAGCTGCGCAAAGCCGGAGCGGACGATAAGGTGATCGTCTATCAGTGCAATGGTTGTCATGAATGTTGTCCTGGCGTGTGGGATGCCTGATGACGCTACGCTTATCAGGCCTACGGGCAGGAGCCGTGGTAGGCCGGATAAGGCGTTTACGCCGCCCTCCGGCAAAGGCGCTTACCTTAACGATATACACTTCATCGTTCAAGCCTTGAACGGATTACTCGAAGAACACGCTTATCTTGTTAAACATCGACGGGTCGGACTGGTTGCGCGCGACTTTCACCACATCTTCCAGTTTATCAATCTGGCTGATCATCTGTTCCAGACGTTGGTCATCGTTGACCAGTAACCAGATACGGCTCTGGTCGCTGTCCTGAATCGGTAGACAGAGAATGCCTTCCACGTTAAACGCGCGACGGGCGAACAGGCCACAAACGTGAGTCATTACGCCGGGGTGGTTACGCACGGTGAGTTCAAGTATTACGTTGTCATGAGTCTGCTGTTGCATAGCTTATTCCCCCACCATCTCTGTATTTGCCGCGCCCGGCGGCACCATCGGATACACTTTTTCTTCCGCATCGATACGCACGTGGATCAGCGCCGGTCCCGGACGATCGATAATCGCCTGCAATGCCGCCTGCGGGTCGGCTTCGTGGTTTAAATCGCAGGTTTCGAGACCGAAACCGGCGGCAATCTGCATAAAGTTAATCATCCCCGGATAGGTGGCAGCAAACACGCCCTGTTTGTAGAACAGGCTTTGTTGCTGATACACCAGCCCCAGCGCTTCGTTATTCATCAGGATGATTTTAATATCCAACTGATTCTCACTGGCGGTGGCCATTTCCTGAATATTCATCATCAGGCTGCCGTCGCCGGAGAAGCACAGCACTTTTTTATCCGGGTTCGCCAGCGCCGCGCCAATTGCCGCAGGCAGGCCAAACCCCATGGTGCCAAGGCCGCCGGAAGTCAGCCACTGGCGCGGACGGTTCAGCGGGTAAGCCTGCGCCGCCCACATCTGATGCTGACCGACGTCGGTGGTGATGATCGCGCTGTCGTCCACACAGGCAGCAACCGCGTTAATCAGCCCATAATGGCTGAGCGGATTTTTTTCCTGTGGGATGGTGCACGGAAATTCTTGCTGCAGGTCGGACACCTGCTGATGCCAGGCTTCACGCGGTTGCGCTTCAATCAGCGGGATTAACTGTGCCAGCACCTCATCTACATCCGCCTGAATCGCCACATGCGCTTGTTTGATTTTACCCAGCTCCGCGCGGTCAATATCCACGTGGATGATTTTTGCATTCGGGCAGAACTGCTCAGTTTTACCGATCGCCCGGTCATCAAAACGGGCTCCCAGAACGATCAATAAATCCGCTTCTTGCAGAATAAAGTTGGTGCTGCGCGCGCCGTGCATCCCCAGCATACCTAACGACAGTGGATGCGCTTTTGGCAGCATGCCGAGCGCCATTAGGGTCATGGTGGTGGGCAACGTCGCTTTTTCTGCCAGCTCACGCACCCGCTCAGGGGCGTTAATGACTCCGCCGCCAAGATACAGCACCGGGCGTTTGGCCGCGTTAATCATCGCAGCGGCATCGCGGATGCTCTCCGTGCTAAAGGCTGGCGCGGGTGATTTTTCAGCCGGTGCAGGCAACGATTCAATCTCAAACACGGCGGTTTGGATATCTTTAGGAATGTCTATCCACACCGGGCCCGGACGGCCTGACTGCGCAATGCGGAAGGCATCGCTCATAACCTGGGGCAATTCATTGATATGGCGGACCAGATAGTTGTGCTTGGTGATGGGAATCGCAATGCCGTAGGTGTCGACTTCCTGGAATGCGTCGGTGCCAATCATCGAGGCCGGAACCTGGCCGGTAATACACACCAGCGGGATGGAATCCAGTCGCGCATCGGCAATAGCCGTCACCAGATTGGTGGCCCCCGGCCCGCTACAGGCCATACACACGGCAGGTTTGCCATCGGTTCGCGCCATGCCCTGGGCGATAAACCCCGCACCCTGTTCGTGACGCGCCAGGATATGACGGATTTGCGTACTTTGGCTTAAAGCGTCGTAGACGGGGAGAATCGAGCCGCCCGGAATACCGGTGACCACCGTAATGCCCTGGCGCTCCAGGAAATGAACGATGAATTCTGCGCCCGTAAAGCGCGTACGCTTGGATGTTATGCCCGAACTTGCCATGCTCCAGTCCTTTTATTCTGGGCCTGCGTATCCGGGTGGGTCTCTTAAACGAAAAACCCCGCCCGGTTTGCGCCGGCGGGGTTTTGGAATCGTGTGTTCCGGACCCTACGGCGCATTGCCGACGACCACCACCACACGCACGACGACCACTGCGCGAGATGGCGCAGTTTTTAGTAGGGTCGCTGTCAGCATGGAAGGGTTCATTAGGGGCCTTGTCTGTTTGTTGGTTAACAGGATTTATACAAACACAGGTTTTTCAGCGTGACAATGGAAAAATTTTCATCTGCGTAAAAATGCGTCAACGATCACGTTTCATTGTATGTTGTGCAAAAACAAAAAACCCCGCCGGAGCGAGGTTTTCATCAGCGTTGTGCGGTTGGTTTCCGCTGGACACACTGTGTTATGTCAACGCAAAAAGTATACGCGTTCTACGAAGAACACGCAATTTCGGCACGAATTTTGACGTTTTTTAGTATGATTCAGTCATAGCATTACGTCCATAAAATACTGTTCATTTATACAGTATTTATCTATAATGTCACCGTACGCAATGTGTTATGCGGGGGCCGCAGAGTAAACCGGCGCAAAAAAGTCCTGGCTGAAACGGGTGGTGCCGTCAGCGCCTTAACCCCCGTGTGAGCACACTGTGTTATGTCAACAAAGGTGCTGGCAACAGGCAGCGGCGAGGTACGCCAGCACCGTGCTCCTTGTACCAAAAGGAGAGCGTATGAGCCTCGTGGATATCACCATTCTTATCCTGAAACTCATTGTTGCTGCACTGCAACTGCTTGATGCTGTTCTGAAGTACATTAAATAACTCAGATTCAAGTCGCACTAAAGGGGAGTGGGTAACCACTCCCCTTTCACCGTTACCCAGGTGCGCGTAGCTCGACAATATGTTACGTTTTTATGACGCTATCAGGGACGAATACCGCTATGACGCTTTCTGTTTTCTGCATTTTGCTGTTCGCCGCACTGCTCCATGCCAGCTGGAATGCTATCGTAAAAGCAGGAAACGACAAGTTGTACTCCGCCATTAGCGTCAGCGGATCGGCTGCAGTCATGGCCTTGATTTTACTGCCTTTTGCACCTCATCCCTCAGCAGCTAGTCTGCCGTACTTAGCGGTCTCAACCGCGTTACAGGTGGTGTATACCGTGCTGGTCGCCAAGACCTATCAGGTCTCGGACATGAGCCAGACTTATCCCTTAATGCGCGGTACTGCCCCGCTGCTGGTCGCGATCATCAGCGTTCTGTTTCTCGGCGATAGTCTGTCAATGCTCGCCTGGGTGGGTATCGCCACCATCTGTATGGCAATCCTCGGCATGGCGTTTAACGGGCGCAGCAGCTCACAGCAGGGAATTGTTTTGGCGTTAATTAACGCCTGCTTTATTGCTGGCTATACGCTGGTGGATGGCACCGGGGTACGACTCTCAGAGACCGCGTTGGGCTATACGCTGTGGACCTTCTTTCTCAACGGATCTTGTCTGCTCACCTGGGCGATGATCGCCCGACGCCGGGAGGCATCACGCTATCTGGCGCAGCAATGGAAGAAAGGCATTTTGGGCGGTATCGGCACCATGGGATCTTACGGTCTGGCACTGTGGGCAATGACACAGGCCCCGCTGGCAGTGGTCGCCGCGTTACGGGAAACGTCAATCCTGTTTGGTGCCCTGCTCGCCTGGCTGCTGCTTAAAGAAAAAGTCGCCGGTATACGCATTTTTGCTGCTGCCGGGATTGCCGCCGGGGCGATTTTGCTCCGTTTGTCGTGATCGCGCCTTCTCCATCCTCCAGAATGGTCGGATGCATTCCGGCAACATTTATTGCCGCTATTTGTTTACATTTCCTGCCGCTTCCCTTCCCGCCTTTGTAGTGATCAATATGGCCTTCTTTTTTTAATGTGGTAGATTCCACGCGCATTTAGCGGAATGTTCAGCACCTTATTCTTCTTTTTTCTCTTTTTTAAAAGTAATCAGCGAAATGAAAAGGCATAGAAGCGTCAATTTGTTGTTGATGTTGGTACTCCTGGTGGCGGTAGGCCAGATGGCTCAAACCATTTATATCCCCGCCATTGCCGATATGGCGCGTGAACTCAACGTTCGCGAAGGAGCGGTGCAAAGTGTAATGGCGGCTTACCTGCTGACCTACGGCTTGTCGCAGCTGGTTTACGGTCCCCTTTCCGACCGGGTAGGGCGCCGTCCGGTGATCCTCACCGGAATGTCTATTTTTATGCTGGCTACGCTGGTCGCCATTACTACCCATAGCCTGACGGTATTGATTATCGCCAGCGCCATTCAGGGAATGGGAACGGGAGTCGGCGGCGTAATGGCACGAACCTTACCGCGCGATCTGTATGAAGGCACCCAGCTACGTCATGCTAACAGTTTGTTAAACATGGGTATTCTTGTCAGCCCGCTGTTAGCGCCGCTGATTGGCGGCGTGCTGGACACGATGTGGAACTGGCGTGCCTGCTATATTTTCCTGTTGATTCTGTGCGCAGGCGTAACGTTTAGCATGGCGCGCTGGATGCCGGAAACGCGTCCTGCAGGTGCGCCGCGCCCACGGCTTATGGCCAGCTACAAAACCCTGTTTGGCAACGGCGCATTCACCTGTTACGTACTGATGCTCATCGGCGGACTGGCGGGCGTTGCCGTCTTCGAAGCCTGCTCCGGGGTATTGCTGGGCGCAGGATTAGGCTTGAGCAGCATGGCGGTCAGTATTCTGTTTATTCTGCCGATCCCGGCGGCGTTTTTCGGTGCGTGGTTCGCCGGTCGCCCGAACAAGCGCTTCTCAACGCTGATGTGGCAGTCGGTTATCTGCTGCCTGGTGGCTGGTTTGATGATGTGGATCCCAGGCCTGCTTGACGTGATGAACGTCTGGACGTTACTGATCCCCGCCGCGCTGTTCTTCTTTGGTGCCGGGATGCTGTTCCCACTCGCCACCAGCGGCGCGATGGAACCCTTCCCGTTCCTGGCTGGTACCGCCGGGGCACTGGTAGGTGGTTTACAAAATATTGGTTCCGGCGTGCTGGCGTGGCTTTCCGCGATGATGCCTCAGACCGGACAAGCTAGCCTGGGTCTGCTGATGACCCTTATGGGTGTGCTGATTCTGGTGTGCTGGTTGCCGCTGGCGTCACGCGTGTCTCATCAGGAGCAGGCGGTTTAAGCGTGTGATGGCCCGGTTTCTCGCCGGGCTTTTCACATTCAGGCGCAATCATCGTATTCAGCAACGGTTCCAGCGCCGGACGCCAGGCCCCTTCCTCGCCATCATAAAACTGCGTATCTGCATTGATAGCATAGGGAATTTTTGCTTTCTTCAGCTCACAGGCCATAAAGCGGGCAAACGCCATCTGCGAGGCCGAAGGCACATTTTTGATCGTCTCTCCCGGCGCCCATCCCCCGACCCAACTGACATGACCGGTCTTCTGCTGCCAGTGAAAAGCGCTGTTAATGCGGGCGCGAATCGCCGTCTTTTCTGCCGCTGTACCCGACGTCCACGGATACTTACCGTTGTTTTTTAGCGGCCCCCACGGGAAGACATGCCACTCGGCCAGCACGGTGTTCTGACTTTGCGGCGGTAGCTTCAGACTCGACAATTCTTCCGGCGCGGCGCGCAGACGGGGTGCGACAAAAATCATACGCTGGGGATCGATAGCGTGAATCATACGAATCGTTTTGTCATACACCCGATTGAGCGACGCCTGATTGTGATTGAGCTTATCAGCAGGTTCGTAGATCAGGTCAAAACCCAGTAACGGCGACCCTTGACCAAAGTAATGCGCGACGGCCACCCACCAGTTAATCACCTCTTTTTCATTGCTGATGCTGGGGTCTTTTTTATACTCGTCCGCCTGATAAGCAATAATTGGGATCACGCCATAGTGTTCGCAGGCTTCCACCAGTTTTCGCAGATGAATAAGCCGGGCCTCAGTGGGTTCTCCGGCCACGCGAATACGCACATGGGCGAGCCCCTTCGCCTGGAAATCTCTTACCACCAGCGGGTCAAACTCGCGGATGCCCCGTTCGGTGCGCGCCCAATCCACGTCCATCCCCACACCCAGTTGTTGGGCGTAGTGTGCTGCCGTCAGCGGAGGTTGTGCCGCATAGACAGTGGCGCTGGCGAGCAGCAACAGAGAAGCAAGCGGCTTTAACACGGTGATCCTCAGGTAAATCATCAGGTGTGATTCACGTATTTAGCATGATTTCTGACGCCGGGTGTAGAGAGAAAGCGTAAAAATATTCGAGGCTCACCTCGATTATTTTACCTGCTCCTGCAGCCAGCCAATAAACGCCTCGATTTTCGGCCACTGCCGGCCAGGTAGCGTAGTGATGTAATAATGCTGATGGCATTTCAGCGCCATATCACCAAAGGGAGCGACCAGTTCTCCACTATCGAGGCGTTTTTGTACTAACCGCTTGCGCCCCATCGCCACACCGATGTGGTTCATGGCGGCAATCACCGCTAAATCGGAACGATCGAAGCCAATGCCCGATGATGTCGGCAAATTCACTGCAAAATGCTGCGCCCAGCTGTGCCACTCATCGGTCCCTGAATCATTACTCCACGCCTGCCTGTCATGCAGCAACGTGCAGTGCGACAGGTTCACCCGCGCGTCGGTAAGATCATGGCGGCGGGCATAATCCGGGCTGCACACCGGCAAGATCGCTTCGTCCATCAGGAAATGATGCGTGAGCTGCGCAGACGGCGCATCATCAAAATAGATGGCCAGGTCAATACCGGCACGCTGCATATTGACGTTGTCATTCCCGGTCAGCATGGTCAGTGAAATCGACGGATAGCGACGGGTAAAGTCGCCGAGCGCGGGAACCAGCCAGCACTGGGCGATGGAGGGCCGCGAGTAGACGGTAAGCGTCCCGGACAGCTCCTGGTTTTTGATATCGAGAATTTCCTGATTAAGCGTATCCAGAGAAGATTTCAGCGCCCAGAACACCCGCTTGCCTTCGTGCGTGAGTTCGACTTTGCGATGTGAACGGACAAACAGCTGGATGCCCAGTTCCTCTTCCAGTTGATTAATACGGTGACTGACGGCGCTGGGACTTAACGACAGTTCGTCTGCTGCCAGCGCAAACGACTGATGCCTGGCCGCCACTTCAAAGGTATAAAGCTTTGACAGTTGCCAGCCATTGAGCAGCCGATTTCTGACCTCGCGTACGGGATCCATACTCACCTCTTTCATCCTGAATCTTTCCCCGAAGTGTAAAAAAAACCGCTGTAAAAATCAGCGCAAAGATGAACCAGAGTGAACCATATCGCATTATTAGGCCATTATTAGAGGTAAATCACCCATTTGATTCAATCTATCTCATGTGAAAGAGGATTTTTATCGTTTGTCAGCGAGTGCCTTATTTTTGTCCAATAGACCCAGGCTATAAAGTCAGGTTAATCACAGGGCAAGGTGAGATATGCACTCTCAAATCTGGGTTGTGAGCACGTTGTTGATAAGCATCGTGTTGATCGTTTTGACCATCGTGAAGTTCAAATTCCACCCGTTTCTGGCGCTGCTGTTAGCCAGCTTCTTTGTGGGAACGATGATGGGTATGGGTCCACTGGATATGGTTAATGCCATTGAGAGTGGTATCGGCGGTACGCTGGGCTTCCTCGCCGCGGTTATCGGTCTGGGGACTATTCTCGGAAAAATGATGGAAGTGTCCGGCGCGGCAGAACGCATCGGCCTGACGCTACAGCGCTGCCGCTGGCTTTCCGCTGACGTCATTATGGTGCTGGTCGGTCTGATTTGCGGGATCACGCTGTTTGTTGAAGTCGGCGTGGTGCTGTTGATTCCGCTGGCGTTTTCTATCGCCAAAAAAACCAATACCTCGCTGCTGAAGCTGGCGATCCCGTTGTGTACAGCACTGATGGCGGTGCACTGCGTCGTCCCACCACATCCGGCGGCCCTGTTCGTGGCGAACAAGTTGGGTGCCGATATTGGTACAGTGATCGTTTACGGTTTACTGGTGGGTCTGATGGCGTCGCTGATCGGCGGGCCGCTGTACCTGAAATTCCTCGGCAATCGTCTGCCGTTTAAACCGGTACCGGCTGAGTTTTCCGACCTGAAGGTACGCGACGAAAACACGCTGCCGTCGCTGGGTGCCACGCTGTTTACCGTGCTGCTGCCGATTGGCCTGATGCTGATGAAAACCGTCGCTGAACTGAATATGGCGAAAGGCAGCGCGGTGTATACGCTGCTGGAGTTTATCGGCAACCCGATCACCGCCATGTTTATCGCCGTGTTTGTGGCCTATTACATTCTCGGTCTGCGCCAGCATATCGGCATGGGCGCACTGTTGACCCATACTGAAAATGGCTTTGGATCCATTGCCAACATCCTGCTGATTATCGGTGCGGGCGGCGCGTTCAACGCCATTCTGAAGAGCAGCGGACTGGCGGATACGCTGGCGCTGATTCTTTCAAACATGCATATGCACCCGATTCTGCTGGCCTGGCTGGTGGCGCTGATCCTGCACGCTGCGGTGGGTTCTGCCACGGTGGCGATGATGGGCGCAACGGCGATTGTGGCACCCATGCTGCCGCTCTATCCCAACGTCAGCCCGGAGATCATTGCCATTGCCATCGGTTCCGGCGCGATTGGCTGCACAATCGTCACCGATTCCCTCTTCTGGCTGGTGAAGCAGTACTGCGGCGCTACCCTGAATGAGACATTTAAATACTATACGACCGCGACATTTATCGCGTCGGTGATTGCACTCGCGTGCACATTCCTGCTTTCCTTTATCATCTAAGCGCAAAGAGACGTCCTATGGAAAACATGCAAAAACTCATCGCCCAGTATCCGTTAGTGGAGGATCTGGTCGCACTGAAAGAAACGACCTGGTTTAACCCGGGCACCACCTCTCTTGCGGAAGGTTTACCCTATGTTGGCCTGACGGAAGACGACGTTCAGGATGCTCACGCCCGTCTGGCGCGCTTTGCGCCGTACCTGGCAAAAGCTTTCCCGGAAACCGCGGCCACCGGCGGTATTATCGAATCTGAGCTGGCCGCCATTCCCGCCATGAAGAAACGGCTGGAAAAAGAGTTTGGCCAGAATATCAGTGGCGAAATTCTGTTGAAGAAGGACAGCCACCTGCCGATTTCCGGCTCGATTAAAGCCCGTGGCGGTATTTATGAAGTACTGACTCACGCCGAAAAACTGGCGCTGGAAGCCGGTCTGCTGACCACCGATGATGATTACAGCGTGCTGCTTTCACCTGAGTTCAAGCAGTTCTTCAGCCAGTACAGCATCGCGGTAGGCTCGACCGGTAACCTCGGGATGTCGATCGGCATCATGAGCGCCTGCATTGGCTTTAAGGTGACGGTGCATATGTCTGCTGACGCCCGCGCCTGGAAAAAAGCCAAACTGCGCAGCCACGGCGTGACGGTAGTGGAGTATGAAGAAGATTACGGCGTGGCGGTTGAACAGGGCCGCAAGGCGGCGGAGTCTGACCCGAACTGCTTCTTTATCGACGACGAAAATTCCCGCACGCTGTTCTTAGGCTATGCGGTTGCCGGGCAGCGTTTGAAGGCGCAGTTCACGCAGCAGGGCCGCGTGGTAGATGCCGACCATCCGTTGTTTGTTTATCTGCCATGCGGCGTCGGCGGCGGCCCTGGCGGCGTGGCATTTGGCCTGAAGTTGGCGTTCGGCGATAACGTACACTGCTTCTTTGCAGAGCCGACCCATTCACCGTGCATGCTGCTCGGGGTTTACACCGGGCTGCACGATGACATCTCTGTACAGGAGATTGGCATTGATAATCTGACCGCAGCCGATGGCCTGGCGGTGGGTCGGGCTTCTGGTTTTGTGGGGCGTGCGATGGAGCGTCTACTCGACGGCTTGTACACCCTTGATGACCAGACCATGTACGACATGCTGGGCTGGCTGGCGCAGGAGGAAGGGATTCGCCTTGAGCCGTCGGCACTGGCGGGGATGGCCGGTCCGCAGCGCGTTTGCGCGTCAACTGACTATCAACAAATGCACGGTTTCAGTGCTGAGCAACTTAATAACGCCACGCACCTGGTGTGGGCCACCGGCGGTGGCATGGTGCCGGAAGCCGAAATGGCACAGTACCTGGCGAAAGGGCGCTAAACGCCGTTGACCTTAACGCAGCATCGCCATCAGTTCCATCGGTGAGCGATGCTGCTTCAGCAGGTCGCGCATAACGCGCATATGCGGAGCCGTGTGGTCAAAGAAAGCTTGATAGCCTGCACACAGTCCACCCTTGCCGCTATCATCACAAAATGCAGGGCAATCGCCACGATAGAATTGCAACAGGGAACATGACTGACAGCGCGCGCTCATCTGTGAAATCGTCTGTCGATTAGTTTGTCCCGTTCGACCACACCACCGATTCAACGTTTCATCAAAAAGCGGAATAGATATTCGCGTAATATCCTCACGAACCCAGATATCAAATACCGTATTTAAAAAATGTCCCCAGTCTTCCGCTGTAACTGAACCCGCAGTCAGACACCCTTTTTCATCGCGTTCAACTAAGGGAATAAACTGCACCGAACGAACGCCTGATTTTTGTATATTGCGATATAAATCAATAGGTTGATTGCATTTCAGCCGATCTACCACCACCTTAATCATTCCCTCACTAACATCCATGTGCTCACACTCCGTCATACAAAATTCCCGAGATATACGATAAGTTGGCGAACGTGTGTTACAGCAAACAGTATTGCGAGAGATAACACCGCGAGGGAGATCATAAATTTGTCACGCACCGCGCGAGATTCAGAAAAATCACTATGCGTGACGTCCATCAGGTTACGGCTCCGGGTATAGCGCCAAAGAATTATCGCCACAATTGCCAGTACCCCAATTGACACCCAAAACAGAAAGCCGGCCTGATGCCAGTTATGTTTCAGCGCCAGCACTATTAACGCGCCATAACCCAGCAGGGTGCGAAACCAGGCCAGCGAGGTACGTTCAGGTTGCAGCCCCGGATCGGCGATACGTCGCGATTTACGGCTATCCGGCATACAGCACCAGGCCCATCACAATGACCGCAACAATCATCAAAATCAGACTGATTATCAACAGGCTATGCGTGTATGGCAGGTCCTCTTTCAGGCGCATGGCCTTTTCATTCCGCAACCAGCGCAGGTAGCCATAAATCGCCAGACCGCCGGCAAACAGGCACAGCAGTAGCGCCAGCAGTTCGCGAATGACCGGCGTGGCGAAATCCGGTGCCAGTTGATCAAGACCCACACCAGCGGCCAGAAACCCCAGCGCAGTGCGGATCCACGCCAAAAACGTACGCTCATTTGCCAGCGAGAAGCGGTAATCCGGCGCTTCTCCGAGGCGGGAAATCTTCATTATGGCTCCTTTTAACTATCGCGGTTCAGCCGTTTTTCCTGCCCACTTTCAGAATTTCAAACGCCAGATTGCTGATATTCTTCACGCTATCCAGCACCGGGAGGTCAAATGGACATCATATCGCAAAACAAATGTAGCTCATTAGGAATGCTTTTCGGCGCCATTGCCTTGATTTTTGGTATTTTTCATTTCTCTTTCGGTCCATTTTACGCCCCACAGGCTCGACTTGAGAACGTGGTGGCAGAGAAGGTTTCAGCCGTCAAAAAAGGTATTATTGCTGGGCTGAAGGGTGAGAAGCCGCTTGTTACTGACAAAGAAGAAACCATCAATATTGATAAGGTGCTGAATAACAGTAGTATCGCTCTTGCCGTCATTGCTCTGGTTTGTGCTTTTATCGGTGGCATGCGCAGAGAAAATCGTTGGGGTATCTATGGCGCCATTATCTTCGGCGGAGGAACACTAGTCTTTCATACCTTGCTCTTTGGCGTCGCGCTGATATTCACCATCATTCTGATTATAATGATATTTTCATTTCTCAGCGGCGGTTCGCCGATTTAATCGTTTTATCAAAATACAGTCACATTATTTGGCTAGAAATGATGCAATCAGAGTATCGCTGGAGGGTAATGCCGAATTGCGTCTTATCCGACCTACAGACCAGGCAGGCCGGATAAGTCAGTGTTAACCCATCCCCCAGAAGATCACCGCCAGCAGTTGGGGGGTGATAATGCGCAGGAACATCACCAGTGGGTAGACAGTGGCATAGGAAAGCGCCGCCGCACCGCTGGTAGCGTGCAGGTTGTTGGCAAAAGCCAATGCCGGTGGGTCAGTCATCGAACCGGCCAGCATTCCGCACAGCGTGAGGTAGTTCATTTTGGTGAGCAGCCGCGCCAGCAAACCAACGGTGATCAGCGGAACGGCGGTAATGAAAATACCGTAACCCACCCAGCTTAAGCCATCGCCCTGGGTTAATGTATCGACAAAATCACCACCTGATTTCAGGCCAACCACCGCGAGAAAGAGCACAATCCCCAGTTCGCGCAACGCCAGGTTAGCGCTCGGCGGCATAAACCAGTACAGCTTGCCGATGCTGCCAATACGCCCAAGTATCAGCGCCATAATCAGCGGCCCACCAGCCAGGCCCAGCTTTAACGCCACCGGGAAGCCAGGAATAAACAGCGGAATAGAACCCAGTAAAACCCCAAGTCCGATACCGATAAACACTGGCAGCATCTGTACCTGCTGCAGTTTTTGCTGCGCGTTGCCGACAACATTAGCGACGGCATCGATGGACGAGGGCCGCCCCACCAAATTGAGGATATCACCAAACTGCAGGCTGGCGTCGCTGCTGGCGACCAGCTCAACACCTGCGCGGTTCAGGCGCGAGATAACAACGTCATAGCGTTCTTTGAAATGCAGATCGCGGATCCGTTTACCCAGCACCTGTTCGTTGGTCACCACCACACGCTCGACGCGCAAATCCGTGCCTCGCGTCGACAGCGAGGTATCAACTTCCTGACCGATCACTACCAGCGCGTTGTGCAGGTCATCGGGCTGCCCGACCAGGTGGAGCAGGTCACCCATCTGGATAATGGTTCCCGGCGACGGCACCATCAATGTCTCATCCCGCTTCAGACGCGAGCAGATAATTTTATCGCTGTTCAGAATGGGGACGTCCTGAATCGCCATATTATTCAGGTTCGGGTTTTCAACGCGGATGTTCATGGTCTGAATCAGCGCCTGACCGTTGGTCCGCGTTGATTCGTGCTGCTGTGCTTCTGCCTCGACGTTAACGCGGAAGATAAGGCGCATTAACCACATCGTGAGCAAGATACCGCAAATACCAAAAGGATAAGCCATGGCGTAGCTCATCCCCATCTGGTCCACGACATCCATGGGCGTACCCAGATCGCGCAGGATTTGCTGTCCAGCACCCAGCGCCGGAGTATTAGTGACGGCACCGGAGAATATGCCCAGCACCACGGGAAGAGGTATAGCAAAAATTTTATGCAGGAGAGCGGTAACCAGGCCCCCCATAATGACAATCAGCACGGCGAACAAATTCAGGCGCAGGCCCGAAACACGCAGCGAAGCAAAGAATCCCGGACCCACCTGGATACCGATGGTGTACACGAAGAGTATCAGACCGAATTCCTGAATAAAATGCAGCATGTCGCCGCTCAGGGTCATCCCTGCCTGATCGACAAAATGTCCGACGATAATACCGCCAAACAGCACGCCTCCGATGCCAAAACCCACACCCCGGACTTTAATGTTGCCGATCCATAACCCGACAACCGCCACCAATGCCAGAACGCTGACCGTCAATGCTATATCACTCATTCTTCTGTTCCCTGTGAATAACATTATTAAGTAGATGGATTCTGGCAGAGTACAGTCGCAATGTATGGGTGGTAAAGCACAAAAAAGCCCCGTCATTTCTGGCGGGGCAAAGGCAAGGAGCTAATTAGCTATTTAATGCGGGACGTTCGCTGATGGTGATCCGCTGCGGTGGGACCGTTTCAGGTTCGTTGCGAATTAAATCGATGTGCAGCAAACCATTGGTGAAGCTCGCGCCGGAGACTTCCATATTTTCAGCCAGGGTAAAGCTCAGGCTGAAGGATTGTGTCACCAGCCCCTGATGCAGCCACTTGGTCTCTTTTTCCGGCTGCTCAGGCGTACCTTTCACGGTCAGACGCGTACCTTCCAGCTGAATATCCAGATCTTCCTGACGGAAACCGGCTAACGCAAGCGTAATGCGATAGTGGTTATCGTCGCTCTTTTCGATGTTATAGGGTGGGAAGCTCTGGCTTTCGCCGGTGTTTTGCAGTGCATTGGCCAGTTTGTCAAAACCGATCCATTGACGCAGCAGCGGGGATAAATCGTAGTTACGCATATTCATTTCTCCTTCTAAGAAGCGAGTAAATACCTTTCAGCTCCCTGACGGCAAGCTGATTGCTTAGCAGGGCCGCCTGACGCGGCCCACTGAATTAGTTGATTTCGATACGGCGCGGTTTGTTCGCTTCCGGAATCACGCGCTCAAGCTCGATATACAGCAGACCATTCACCAGGTTTGCGCCACGAACATGAATGTTCTCCGCCAACTGGAACTTGCGTTCAAAGTTGCGCTCGGCAATACCCTGATACAGGTAAGTACGTTCTTTTTGCTCGTCTGCATGAGCGCCTTTCACCACCAGCAAATTGTCCTGGGCGGTAATTTCCAGCTCGCTTTCAGCAAAGCCCGCAACGGCAATCGCAATACGGTAATGGTTTTCGTCTACCAGCTCGACGTTATACGGAGGGTAGCCGCCATTACTCTGGCTCTGATTGCTTTCCAGCAGGTTAAACAGACGATCAAAACCAATTGCAGAACGGTATAACGGGGATAAGTCAAAGTTACGCATAATCAATAGCTCCTGAAATCAGCGAGAATGTTAGACCTTCCATCATGGACAGGTCAGGTAGCCAGAACACCCATCAGGCGTGCCCTTCATTTGCCTACATCCTAAAAATGGGTCTTGATACAAACTTTTCAAGCGTATTCATCCGACTTTTTTTGCAGTTTGTTGTCTATTGCATACACTGGGGGAACAGTTGTTATCGTTAGAGTGCGATAGCCACCACAGTGCGACAGAATGGTGATGTTATTTTTCGCAACGGATCGCTATAACTCACCATGCAAACACCGATGTTTAACAGATGAAAAAATGATGATTAGAAAAATGTTGTTAACACTGATGATGTGCAGCGGAATGGTTGTTGTGAGCGGGTGCTCCAGCGTCATGTCGCACACCGGTGGCAAAGAGGGAACGTATCCTGGTACGCGTGCCAGCGCCACGATGATTAGCGAGAGCGATACCAACTGGGGAACCAAGTCACTGGCGATTCTTGATATGCCATTTACCGCCGTGCTGGATACGCTACTGCTCCCGTGGGATTTCTTCCGTACCGATAGCTCGGTAAGATCGCGCGTAGAAAGAAGCGAGGAGAGCACGCAAGCCATTAACGACGTGATCCCCCCGGCAACAATGCCAGCCCCTTAAGTTAACGCCCGGTTTCTGTCACCCATAGCTGGCGGAAACCCTCGACGTTCTCCATCCACGCAACCTGCTGCCCATCAGGCGAGAAAACGATCGCATCAGCAGACGGTGGGGCTTCGTGACCTTTCGTTAAAAAATCAATCTCTCCCGTCTGTGCATCACAGCAGGCAATTCTATTTTCCAGCACGAATCCCAACCATTGCCCCGACGGATGCCAGTTAAAGGCGGACTGAATATCACTCGAACTGTGAGTTAACTGGCGCGGTGCACCGCCCTGAGGTGAAATCAACCAGAGCTGCACCACGCCATGATCATCACGCATCAAAAACGCAATCTCTGATGCCAGGGGATGACTGCGCACCCAGTGACGCGGCTGATTCACCAGCCCAGGGAAAGCGCGGTCGTGAGTAAACGTCAGGCGGCGCTGAACCACGCCAGCCGGCGGGGCTGGCATTGTTGATTCGCTGCCTTCAAGCGGTGCATCGCCCGATTGCTTCCAGCCACTTTCATCCTGCGGTAAATCGACAATAAACAGTTCAGGTACTTTCTCACCATTGACTGACAACGTATCACCGATAAACGCCAGCGCGTGGTTCCCCACCCAGCCCTCTTCATAGGCACGGTTAATCTGATCGCTACCCGGCTGTGGCGCAGGCGTAGTCTGGCTTACCAGTACGCACCAGTGACTTCCGCTGTACTCGCGCGGATGCTGAACGGAAACCGTCACCGGACCGTGCGGCGAAGCCACGCCAACGTTACGTAAATCCAGCGCCGGGGAACGCTCACGCAACACATGGTCGTTATAGGTGAAGCTGACAAACTCGCCGTTCGGGCTAAAAACATGTACATGGCTGCCGCCGCGCAGTGCGCCAGGGGTATACGGGACAGTAATATCCATCGCGTCCAGATTCGTCACATCACCCTGCCCGGCAATGACTCCGCGACGGTGATGAAAGTCGTAATGCCATGTTTCATCAGGATTTTCAGGTCCGTGAATGAACACGTATTTTTCAGACTTCGGATGAACGGTCACCACGCCAACGTGTGCCTGCTGCGTCGCGCGATAAATTACTTCCACCTCGCCAGTGTGAATATTGACGCGTTCAATGGTCTCGCCGGTAAACGATGCGCCGGAGGGTCGCACATCAAAAACCAGCCACTGGCTGTCCGGGGTCCAGGTATTGATATTGGTCAGTTGGTGATGACGCGGCGTAAAGGTGACTTGCTTCATGGGATACCCTGATACGAGACAATTTCAGCAATCATACTTCACAAGGACTTCACTTTCAGGCTTTAGCGTATGCTCATCTCACTTACTATGGGCAGAAAGATGGAACATTTTGACGTGGCGATTATCGGTTTAGGCCCGGCAGGTGCGGCGCTGGCGCGGCAGTTGAGCGGAAAAATGCGCGTGATTGCTCTGGATAAAAAGCGCCAGTGCGGGACTGAAGGGTTCACCAAACCCTGCGGAGGCCTACTGGCTCCTGACGCCCAACGTTCATTTATCCGCGACGGGATCACGCTCCCCGTTGATGTTATTGCCAATCCGCAGATATTCAGCGTTAAAACGGTCGATGTGGCCGCCTCTCTGACCCGAAACTACCAGCGTAGTTATATCAATATCGATCGCCATGCTTTTGATTTATGGATGAAATCACTCATCCCTGACGATGTGCAGGTTTATCATGACAGCCTGTGTCGTAAAGTCTGGCGCGAGGGCGATAAATGGCATGTGATATTCCGTGCAGACGGCTGGGAACAGCAGATTACGGCTCGCTATCTGATCGGTGCCGACGGGGCGAATTCGCTGGTGCGCCGTCATCTCTATCCACAACACCAGATCCGCAAATATGTTGCTATCCAACAGTGGTTTACGGAACAACACCCTGTCCCATTCTACTCGTGTATTTTTGATAACGATGCTACGGACTGTTATTCCTGGAGTATCAGCAAAGACGGCTTTTTTATCTTCGGGGGTGCTTACCCAATGAAGGACGGTCAGGCACGTTTTGACATGCTGAAAACCAGGATGGAAGCGTTCCATTTCCAGTTTGGCAAACCGGTGAAAAGCGAAAAATGTACAGTCCTGTTCCCGTCACGCTGGAAGGATTTCGTCTGCGGCGAGGAGAACGCCTTTCTGATTGGTGAAGCCGCCGGATTTATTAGCGCCAGTTCACTGGAAGGTATTAGCTATGCGCTGGACAGCGCGGAAATCCTTAAATCCGTACTGTTGCAGGACGTGGTAGACAAAAATAAAGCCTATCGCAAAGCAACCCGCAAGCTGCGTATCAAGCTGTATGGAAAAATCCTCAAGAGCCGGGCGCTAACGTCCGCATTTTCCCGTAAATGGATAATGCGCAGCGGCGTGGCGCATATTCCGCAGGCCGAATACCCTGAATCAAAAACGACAACGGATGAAAAAGACGTTGGGCAAATGCGGCAAGGCATTTGCCCATAGCGGACTTAATTCAGCGCAAATTTCTCAATGGCATACGCAACGCCGTCTTCAAGATTAGATTTGGTGACGAAGTTGGCGATTTCTTTTACCGAGGGAATTGCGTTATCCATGGCTACGCCCATACCGGCATATTCGATCATCGCGATGTCGTTTTCCTGATCGCCAATCGCCATAACCTCTTCGGCTTTAATGCCCAGCGCATCGGCCAGCGATTTCACACCGGTGCCTTTATTGACGCGTTTATCCAGGATTTCGAGGAAGTACGGCGCACTTTTCAGCACTGTATATTTCTCTTTCACCTCTGCCGGAATGCGTGAGATGGCTTTATCGAGGATTTCTGGTTCATCAATCATCATTACTTTCAGGAACTGAGTCGCCGGGTCCATCTTCTCGGCTTCGCAGAACACCAGCGGAATGGTCGCGATAAACGATTCATGCACCGTGTAGTAGCTGATATCTCGGTTAGCGGTATACAGCGTGTTGCGATCGAGGGCGTGGAAGTGTGAACCGACTTCCCGGGAGAGTTGTTCCAGGTAACGATAATCGTCATAGCTCAACGCCGTTTGGGCAACGGTGCTGCCATCCCCTGCTTTCTGCACCAGCGCCCCGTTGTAGGTAATGCAGTAGTCGCCGGGTTGTTCCATATGAAGTTCTTTCAAGTAGCTGTGGACGCCGGCATACGGACGGCCAGTGGTCAGCACCACGTTTATCCCGCGCGCGCGCGCCGCAGCAATTGCATTTTTGACTGCAGGTGAAATGGTGTGATCGGGCAGCAGAAGTGTGCCATCCATGTCGATAGCAATAAGTTTGATAGCCATGAGTTCCCCGGATTAAATGAGTCCGTCCTCATGCTAACGCGATTCCGCTCAAAAAACAGCTACGAAAAGGGGGATAGGAAGGGGAACCGGGATCCCCCTTTTGACAATCGATGGTAGGCCGGATAAGGCCTAAGCCGCCATCCGGCAAAAACTGACGAACTGCCTGATGGCGTTGCGCTTATCAGGCCTACAGGAGCAAGCCTGAGTTACACATTAGATATCGATATTTGCCGCTTTCAGGGCGTTCTCTTCGATAAACGCACGACGCGGTTCAACGGCGTCGCCCATCAGCGTAGTGAACAACTGGTCGGCAGCAATCGCGTCTTTCACCGTTACACGCAGCATACGACGGCTTTCCGGATCCATGGTGGTTTCCCACAGCTGATCCGGGTTCATTTCGCCCAGGCCTTTATAACGCTGAATAGACAGACCACGGCGGGACTCTTTCACCAGCCAGTCCAGCGCCTGCTCGAAGCTGGTAACCGGCTGACGACGCTCACCACGTTCAATAAACGCATCGTCTTCGATCAGGCCACGCAGTTTCTCACCCAGCGTGCAGAGACGACGGTATTCACCTCCGGTCACAAACTCATGCTCCAGAGGATAGTCGGTATCGACCCCGTGGGTACGCACGCGGATAACCGGTTCAAACAGGTTCAGCTCGGCGTCTTTACGTACAAAGCTATTCCAGGTGCTACCGTGCATTTCGTTTTCATTCAGCACGTTCACCAGCTGGGAAACCCAGGCCGTGACTTTCTCTTCATCAGCCAAATCAGCTTCGGCCAGCGTCGGTTGATAAACCAGTTCTTTCAGCAACGAGCGCGGGAAGCGGCGCTCCATACGACCAATCATTTTCTGCGTGGCATTGTATTCAGATACCAGTTTTTCCAGCGCTTCACCCGCCAGCGCCGGAGCGTGGGCATTGGTGTGCAGCGTGGCGCCATCAAGAGCAATAGAGATCTGGTACTGATCCATCGCTTCATCGTCTTTGATGTACTGTTCCTGCTTGCCTTTCTTCACTTTGTACAGCGGTGGCTGTGCAATGTAGACGTGGCCGCGTTCAACGATTTCCGGCATCTGACGATAGAAGAAGGTCAACAGCAACGTACGAATGTGCGAGCCGTCGACGTCCGCATCGGTCATGATGATGATGCTGTGATAACGCAGTTTATCCGGGTTGTATTCGTCGCGACCGATACCGCAGCCGAGCGCGGTAATCAGCGTTGCCACTTCCTGAGAAGAGAGCATCTTGTCGAAGCGCGCCTTCTCAACGTTAAGGATTTTACCCTTCAGCGGCAGAATCGCCTGGTTCTTACGGTTACGCCCCTGCTTCGCAGAGCCGCCCGCTGAGTCCCCTTCCACCAGGTACAGTTCAGAGTGGGCCGGGTCGCGTTCCTGACAGTCCGCCAGTTTGCCCGGCAGGCCAGCTAAGTCCAGCGCACCCTTACGACGGGTCATTTCACGTGCACGACGTGCTGCTTCACGGGCACGTGCCGCATCAATAATTTTGCCGACGACGATTTTCGCGTCAGACGGGTTTTCCAGCAGGTATTCGCTCAGCAGTTCGTTCATCTGCTGTTCTACTGCGGTTTTCACCTCGGAGGAGACCAGCTTGTCTTTGGTCTGGGAGGAGAACTTCGGATCCGGTACTTTCACGGAAACGACAGCAATCAGGCCTTCACGGGCATCGTCACCGGTGGCGCTGACTTTCGCTTTTTTGCTGTAGCCTTCTTTGTCCATGTAGGCGTTCAGGGTACGGGTCATCGCCGCACGGAAGCCTGCAAGGTGAGTACCGCCATCACGCTGCGGAATGTTGTTGGTGAAGCAGTAGATGTTTTCCTGGAAACCATCGTTCCACTGCAGCGCAACTTCGACGCCAATACCGTCTTTTTCGGTGGAGAAGTAGAAGATATTCGGGTGGATCGGCGTTTTGTTTTTGTTGAGGTATTCAACAAACGCCTTGATGCCACCTTCGTAGTGGAAATGATCTTCTTTGCCGTCGCGCTTGTCGCGCAGGCGGATGGATACGCCGGAGTTCAGGAATGACAGCTCGCGCAGGCGTTTCGCCAGAATCTCATATTCAAACTCAACGACATTGGTAAAGGTTTCATGGCTTGGCCAGAAACGCACCTGGGTACCGGTCGCTTCAGTCTCGCCAGTCACGGCCAGTGGTGCCTGCGGTACGCCGTGCACGTAAGTTTGCTGATGCACTTTACCTTCGCGGCGAATCACCAGCTCCAGTTTCTGCGACAGGGCGTTAACCACGGAAACACCTACGCCGTGCAGACCGCCGGAGACTTTATAGGAGTTATCATCGAATTTACCGCCTGCGTGCAGGACGGTCATGATCACTTCGGCCGCCGAAACGCCCTCTTCCGGGTGGATACCGGTTGGGATACCACGACCATCATCGGTAACGGACACGGAGTTGTCAGCGTGGATTGTCACCACGATATCTTTACAGTGACCCGCGAGCGCTTCGTCGATAGCGTTATCTACCACCTCGAATACCATGTGGTGTAGACCGGTGCCGTCATCCGTGTCGCCGATATACATACCCGGGCGCTTACGCACCGCATCCAGTCCTTTCAGGACTTTGATACTGGAGGAGTCATAAGAATTCGACATCAACGTTTCTCGCTCATTTTATCTTGGGTTAATCCGTTATTTTACCCTTTTCCACGGTGAACATCTTCGAATTTTTGTCCGACATGTCCATAACGTGTTCAGCGCTAATTGCGCTGACAAAGACTTGAGATTGCGTGGCTTTTAAGCGGCTGGCTAGCAGTCCGCGACGCGCATCATCCAGTTCAGAGGCAAAATCATCTATCAGGTACAGGCAGCGCCGTCCGCTTTCGCGAGTCAGGAACTCCCCTTGCGCCAGACGTAAGGCGCACATCAGCAGTTTTAACTGCCCACGCGACAACGTATCTTCCACCGGTGCACCGTCGGCACGTATGCGGAAATCCGCTTTGTGCGGGCCGTGGGCGGTGTAGGTCAACATGCGATCGCGTTCAAAACTGCGTTCCAGCACCTCAGCGTAGTCGGTCTCTTTCTCCCAGCCACGCTGGAAAGAGAAAGAGAGTGAAAACTCGGGAAGAAACTGCTGGCAGGTATCCGCCATATCCTGCGCGATACCGGCGCTGTACTCCGCGCGCCAGGTGCTGATTTGTTCCGCCAGCGGGATCAACTCTCGATCCCACGGGCGCAGTTGCTCATAACGACTCACCTGACGCAGCGCCGCATTGCGCTGCTTTAGCAATCGCTTAAGGTTGCTCCAGGCGGTAAAGAATCCGGCTTCATTGTGAAAGCATCCCCAGTCAAGGAATGCTCTTCTGTATTTGGGGCCGCCATTGAGTAAAGTAAACCCCTCAGGCGTTATCAGCTGCATCGGCATCAGGTGCGCCAGTTCGGCAACCTTATGACCGTCAGTTCCGTCAATGCGCACTTTGCTGTCACCCAGCTTGTCTTTGGTCAGGCCAATCGAGGTTTCACGCTCGGCGCCCTGCAAACGCCCGTGGAGTACAAACGACTCCTGCTCGTGGCGAATGACGCGGCCAATCTGCACACTGCGAAACGCCCGACCGTGACCGAGCGTATAAATAGCTTCCAGCACGCTGGTTTTACCGCTGCCGTTAGCGCCGACCAGGAAGTTAAAGCCGGGAGATAAAGTGAGATCCGCATTTTCAATATTGCGGAAATCTTTGATGAGCAAGCGCGTCAGTGACATATCAGCGTTCTTTGGGCCAGGGCGTTATCGGCGCAGCCAGTTTCAACGCGGACTGCGCGCAGACCCTGGAGCGTACACGAAGTACGTGACAGGGGCGAGCACAGCCCAGGTTGAAAATGGCAAGTAAGATAGCCCGATATTTTCCACTACAGTCTCATTGGCATAACAACGTAGGCTGCGGATTGTGACGCTGCATCTTCAATCTGTACGCTCGATACGGAATCGGTCAGCATAATACGGACGTTTTCGCACTTCAGCGCGTTCAATACGTCCAGCACATAGCTAACATTGAAGCCGATTTCCATTTCAGTCCCAGGATAGGTGACATCGAGGATCTCTTCCGCTTCTTCCTGCTCTGGGTTGTTGGCCGTAATTTTGAGCTGGTTTTCGCTGACGTACAGACGCACACCGCGGAATTTCTCATTGGAGAGTATGGCCGCACGGGCAAACGCCTGCTTAAGGATATCGCAGCCCGCCTCCAGATGTTTGTCTGGATTCTTCGGCAGTACGCGACGGTAATCCGGGAAACGTCCATCTACCAGCTTGGAGGTAAAGATGAAATCGCCAACATGCGCACGGATGTTGTTGCTGCCAATCTGCACGCGCAGCGGGTTGTCGCCGCCGTCGAGCATACGCATCAGTTCAATCACGCCTTTACGCGGCACGATCACCGAATGACTGGGCAGCGATTGACCCACCGGCATAGAGCACACCGCCAGGCGGTGACCGTCGGTCGCCACGGTACGCAGTTCTTCACCTTCGGTTTCAAACAGCATGCCGTTTAAGTAATAGCGCACATCCTGATGAGCCATCGAAAACTGCGTGGCTTCAATCAGACGCTTCATCGTCGCCTGCGGCAGCGTGAATTCAACTTCACTCTGCCAGTCATCCAGATTCGGGAAGTCGGCAGCAGGCAGTGTGGACAGCGAGAAACGGCTGCGGCCAGAACGCACCAGCATGCGGTCACCTTCCAACTGGACAGCAATTTCCGCACCTTCCGGCAAACCACGACAAATGTCGAAGAATTTACGCGCCGGGACGGTGGTCGCACCGGGTTCATGCGGCTGGATCAGCGCAACGCGTGCCACCATCTCCATCTCGAGATCGGTACCGGTCAGAGAAAGCGTTCCATCCGCAACCTGTAGTAACAGGTTTCCGAGGATCGGCAGCGTAGGACGACCACCCAGCGGGCCGCTGACCTGCTGAAGCGGTTTTAATAAATGTTCACGTTCAACGGTAAATTTCATAGCGTCACGAAGATAATGTTCTGATTAAATTGGAGAAATCTTCTTTAATATCATGGCTTTCTTCACGCAACTGTTCAATCTTGCGACAGGCATGAAGCACGGTAGTATGGTCACGCCCGCCAAAGGCGTCGCCAATTTCCGGCAAACTGTGGTTGGTAAGCTCTTTTGCCAGCGCCATCGCCATCTGACGCGGACGCGCTACCGAGCGAGATCGACGCTTAGAAAGCAGATCCGCAATTTTGATTTTGTAATACTCAGCCACCGTCTTTTGAATATTGTCGATGGTGACCAGTTTTTCCTGTAATGCCAGCAGGTCGCGCAGCGCCTCACGCACAAAATCGATAGTAATCGCCCGGCCAGTAAAGTTGGCGTTAGCAATCACGCGGTTCAGTGCGCCTTCCAATTCACGCACGTTAGAGCGTAAACGCTTGGCAATAAAGAACGCCACCTCGCCTGGCAGACGAATATCGTTTTCGTCAGCTTTTTTCATCAGGATCGCAACGCGCGTTTCCAGTTCAGGTGGTTCGATCGCGACGGTCAGTCCCCAGCCAAAGCGGGATTTCAGACGATCTTCAACGCCATTGATCTCCTTCGGATAGCGATCCGACGTCAGGATGATCTGCTGATTACCTTCCAGCAGGGCATTGAAGGTGTGGAAAAACTCTTCCTGGGATCGTTCTTTATTAGCAAAGAATTGAATATCGTCAATCAGCAACGCATCAACCGAACGGTAGTAGCGTTTAAACTCTTCGATCGCATTGTTTTGTAGGGCTTTAACCATGTCCTGTACAAAACGCTCGGAGTGCATATACACCACTTTTGCATTCGGCTTGCGCGCCATAATCCCGTTACCCACAGCATGCAACAGGTGGGTTTTACCCAGACCGGTGCCGCCATAAAGGAATAGAGGATTGTAGGCGCCGCCAGGATTGTCCGCCACCTGACGAGCCGCCGCGCGCGCCAGTTGGTTAGATTTACCTTCAACGAAGTTATCAAACGTGTGTTTGACGTTGACGTTAGAGCGATAGGTTGGTTCTGCCGGGGCCGGGACGTTATCCCAACCCGAACGTGCTGCAGGTGCAGCTCGTTGCGGCTGAATTTGTTGCGCTACATACGCAGGTGCGACAACGTGATTAACCGGCGTCTTCAGCGTTTGCGTGACGGGTTTGGTACCGACTTCAAAGCGTAGCTGTGGGGCATCTGCTCCGCAGAAGTTATTCAGCAATCCATTAATATTATTAAGGTATTTGTCCCTTACCCAATCGAGCACAAAACGGTTTGGCGCATACAAAGCCAGCGTGTTATCGCTCAGTTCCGCCTGCAACGGGCGTATCCACATACTGAATTCTGTGGCTGGTAACTCATCCTGCAATCGGGCAAGACACTGCTGCCAAAGCGAAAGTGACACGGCGGACTCCACTCGAACAAAAGTCGATAAATGACAAAGGCTGAAACATTCATGATTGTTGGCGCACGTCGAAAAGACCCTGCGTGAGGGTGACGTGCGAACCGCTGTCTGCGGTTATATGCCTGATCAGGATCCATTGAAACGATCAGGACCGCGGATCATAGCCTAAACTGAGCGAGAGATCTTCTGTTTCTCACAGATTCTTCCCGATTTATCCACAGGATGATCCAGAATCGGCTAAGTGTAAACGATCCTGGAGAAGTGCTGCAGGTTTTCGCGCGCATATTGAAAAAATTAATGAGTAAAGATGCTTTACTGCGAAAACGATCTAATAAAGATCCCGTGCGATCCTTGCGCTTTATCCACCAGCCCGTATAATTCTTACCCCCAGCGAGTAAAGGTCGCCTCACGGCGTCAACGCTGCCTGTTTTTTACGCGAAACCATGCGGAAAAAAGCGGGAATTAAGGAAAGAGAATTGACTCCGGAGTGTACAATTATTACAATCCGGCCTCTTTAATCACCCACACTGTGGCGTAAGTCGTTCGAAGTTCGTTCGGGTATACGCAAAAGTCAGTGAATTTATTCAAGTTTAGGTAGAAATCGCCATGAAACGCACTTTTCAACCGTCTGTACTGAAGCGCAACCGTTCTCACGGCTTCCGTGCTCGTATGGCTAATAAAAATGGTCGTCAGGTTTTGGCACGTCGTCGTGCTAAAGGCCGTTCTCGTCTGACCGTTTCTAAGTAATAAAAGCTAGCCCCTGAGTGGTTAAGCTCGCATTTCCCAGGGAGTTACGTTTGTTAACTCCCACTCATTTCACATTCGTCTTCCAGCAGCCACAACGGGCTGGCACGCCGCAAATCACCATTCTCGGCCGCCAAAATTCGCTGGGGCATCCCCGCATCGGTCTAACGGTCGCCAAGAAAAATGTTAAACGTGCGCATGAACGCAACAGGATTAAACGCCTGACGCGTGAAAGCTTCCGTTTACGTCAGCACGAACTTCCAGCAATGGATTTCGTAGTGGTGGCTAAAAAAGGGGTTGCCGACCTCGATAACCGTGCTCTCTCGGAAGCGTTGGAAAAATTATGGCGTCGCCATTGTCGCCTGGCTCGCGGGTCCTGATAGCCCTCATTCGGGTCTATCAACGCCTGATCAGTCCGCTGCTTGGGCCGCATTGCCGTTTCACTCCAACCTGTTCGAGCTACGGAATTGAGGCATTGCGCAGGTTTGGAGTGATAAAAGGCAGTTGGTTGACGGTGAAACGCGTATTAAAATGCCACCCTTTACACCCTGGTGGTGACGATCCCGTCCCACCCGGACCATTTGATACCAGAGAACACTAACGATGGATTCGCAACGCAATCTTTTAGTCATCGCTTTGCTGTTCGTGTCTTTCATGATCTGGCAAGCCTGGGAGCAGGATAAAAATCCGCAACCTCAGGCTCAACAGACCACGCAGACAACGACCACCGCAGCGGGTAGCGCCGCCGACCAGGGCGTACCGGCCAGTGGCCAGGGGAAACTGATTACGGTTAAGACTGACGTGCTTGATCTGACCATCAACACCCGTGGTGGTGATGTGGAACAGGCTTCACTGCCAGCTTACCCGAAAGAACTCGGTTCTACCGAACCGTTCCAGTTACTGGATACCACGCCACAGTTCATCTATCAGGCACAGAGTGGCCTGACAGGTCGTGACGGCCCGGATAACCCGGCTAACGGCCCGCGTCCGCTGTACAACGTCGACAAAGACGCTTTTGTACTGGCTGACGGTCAAAATGAACTGCAGATCCCGATGACCTATACAGACGCCGCTGGCAACACGTTTACCAAAACGTTTGTTCTCAAGCGCGGTGAGTATGCGGTAAGCGTTAACTACAGCGTGCAGAACGCCAGCGAGAAGCCGCTGGAAATCTCCACCTTTGGTCAGCTGAAGCAATCCATCAATCTGCCCTCTCATCTCGACACTGGTAGCAGCAACTTTGCGCTGCATACCTTCCGTGGCGCGGCTTACTCCACGCCTGATGAGAAGTATGAGAAATACAAGTTCGACACCATTGCTGAAAACGAAAACCTGAACGTCAACGCTAAAGACGGCTGGGTCGCAATGCTGCAGCAGTATTTCGCCACGGCATGGGTTCCGCGTAACGACGGCACCAATAACTTCTATACCGCAAATCTGGGTAACGGCATTGCCGCTATCGGCTATAAATCTCAGCCGGTACTGGTTCAACCGGGCCAGACAAACGCGATGACCAGCACCCTGTGGGTTGGCCCGGAAATTCAGGATAAAATGGCGGCCGTTGCACCGCACCTGGATCTGACCGTCGACTACGGTTGGTTGTGGTTCATCTCTCAGCCGCTGTTCAAACTGCTGAAGTGGATCCATAGCTTCCTGGGTAACTGGGGCTTCTCTATCATCGTTATCACCTTTATCGTTCGTGGCATCATGTACCCGCTGACTAAAGCGCAGTACACCTCCATGGCGAAGATGCGTATGCTGCAGCCGAAGATTCAGGCAATGCGTGAGCGTCTGGGCGATGACAAACAGCGTCAGAGCCAGGAAATGATGGCCCTGTACAAAGCTGAGAAGGTTAACCCTCTGGGCGGCTGCTTCCCGCTGATCATCCAGATGCCAATCTTCCTGGCGCTGTACTACATGCTGATGGGCTCCATTGAACTGCGCCATGCGCCGTTCGCATTGTGGATCCATGACCTGTCTGCACAGGACCCGTACTACATCCTGCCGATCCTGATGGGCGTAACGATGTTCTTCATTCAGAAGATGTCGCCGACCACCGTGACCGACCCGATGCAGCAGAAGATCATGACCTTTATGCCAGTCATCTTCACCGTGTTCTTCCTGTGGTTCCCGTCAGGTCTGGTGCTGTACTATATCGTCAGCAACCTGGTAACCATTATTCAGCAGCAGCTGATTTACCGTGGTCTGGAGAAGCGTGGCCTGCATAGCCGCGAGAAAAAGAATTCCTGATTCGGTTGTAGGCCGGATAAGGCGAAGCCGCCATCCGGCAAACGGAACATAAATTAAAGGGCGGTCGATTGACCGCCTTTTTTATTATTGGTATTTAAGAGACATATCATGAGCCATAACGACACCATCGTCGCTCAGGCCACCCCACCGGGACGTGGTGGTGTGGGTATTCTGCGCATCTCCGGCCTGAAAGCCCGCGAGGTTGCAGAATCCGTACTGGGCAAACTGCCAAAACCACGTTATGCCGACTACCTGCCGTTTAAAGATGCCGATGGTAGCACGCTGGATCAGGGGATTGCCCTGTGGTTCCCCGGTCCAAACTCCTTTACCGGTGAAGACGTTTTAGAATTGCAGGGCCACGGCGGCCCGGTCATTCTCGACCTGCTGTTAAAACGTATTCTGACTATTCCCGGCCTGCGTATTGCCAGACCCGGTGAGTTCTCGGAGCGCGCGTTCCTGAACGATAAACTCGATTTAGCCCAGGCAGAAGCCATTGCCGACCTGATCGATGCCAGTTCAGAACAAGCCGCACGTTCCGCGCTGAACTCCTTGCAGGGTGCGTTCTCCGCCCGCGTAAATCACCTTGTGGAAGCACTCACTCACCTGCGCATCTACGTGGAAGCGGCGATTGATTTTCCGGATGAGGAAATCGACTTCCTCTCTGACGGTAAAATTGAAGGCCTGCTTAATAACGTCATCGCCGATCTCGATGCCGTACGGGCCGAAGCGCGTCAGGGTAGCCTGCTGCGTGAAGGGATGAAGGTGGTGATCGCCGGACGTCCTAACGCCGGGAAATCAAGCCTGCTGAACGCCTTAGCGGGCCGTGAGGCGGCGATTGTCACCGACATTGCTGGCACCACCCGCGACGTGCTGCGCGAACATATTCATATCGACGGTATGCCGCTGCATATCATCGACACCGCCGGTCTGCGTGACGCCAGTGACGAAGTCGAACGCATTGGTATCGAACGCGCCTGGCAGGAAATCGAACAGGCCGACCGCGTGCTGTTTATGGTGGATGGCACCACCACCGATGCCGTCGACCCGGCCGATATCTGGCCTGATTTTATCGCACGTTTGCCGACGAAGTTACCCATCACCGTAGTACGCAACAAAGCGGATATCACTGGAGAAACGCTGGGCCTTAGCGAAGTAAATGGCCACTCACTGGTTCGCCTCTCCGCGCGTACAGGTGAAGGCGTGGACGTGCTACGCAACCACCTCAAGCAGAGCATGGGTTTCGAAACCAATATGGAAGGGGGTTTCCTGGCGCGCCGTCGTCACCTGCAGGCACTGGCAGAAGCGGCAGAGCATCTCGAGCAGGGCAAAGCTCAGCTGTTGGGCGCCAGGGCCGGAGAATTGCTGGCAGAAGAGCTACGCCTCGCGCAGCAGAATCTCAGTGAGATCACTGGGGAGTTTACCTCCGACGATCTGCTGGGACGGATTTTCTCCAGCTTCTGTATCGGTAAGTAACGTTGTGTTGCCCGGTGGCGCGATGCTTGCCGGGCCTACAGGACCCGTAGGCCCGATAAGGCAAAGTCGCCATCCGGCAACAGTGATTTCCTCACAGGAAATCACTGTTGTCCGAATGGCAACTCGTGCTACTGACGCTCTCCCCGTATTCTTAGCGCCACATTCCTCATGAGGTCGCTATGACACGCTTTTTAATCTGCAGTTTTGCTCTGGTTCTGCTTTATCCTGCCGGTATTGATATGTATCTGGTGGGGTTACCGCGTATTGCCGCCGACCTTAACGCCAGCGAAGCACAGCTGCATATCGCATTTTCGGTGTATCTGGCCGGAATGGCCGCGGCGATGCTGTTCGCCGGTAAGATTGCCGACCAGTCGGGTCGTAAACCGGTCGCGATTGTCGGCGCCCTGATCTTTATTTTTGCTTCCGCCCTGTGTTCATTCGCCGAGAGCGGTACGCCGTTCCTGGTGGGCCGTTTTATTCAGGGAATTGGCGCAGGCTGCTGTTATGTAGTGGCCTTTGCGATTTTGCGCGATACGCTCGACGATCGCCGCCGGGCGAAGGTGCTGTCTCTGTTGAACGGTATCACCTGTATCGTGCCGGTTCTGGCCCCGGTAATGGGGCATCTGATTATGCTCAAATACCCGTGGCAGAGCCTGTTCTACACGATGATTGGTATGGGCGTGGCAGTTTGCCTGCTGTCGGTGTTTATCCTGCGAGAATCGCGCCCAGCGACGCTCTCAAGGTCTGCGGGTGTTGAGCAGCGCACCGAATCGCTGGTAAACCGCTTTTTCCTCAGCCGACTGGCGATTACCACGCTCAGCGTGTCGGTGATCCTTACCTTCGTCAACACCTCGCCGGTGCTACTGATGGAGGTAATGGGTTTTGACCGCGGTGAATACGCCACGACCATGGCGATGACCGCAGGGGTCAGTATGGCGGTCTCTTTCTCCACGCCGTTCGCCCTGAGCCTGTTTAAGCCCCGCACCCTGATGCTGGCCTCACAGGTGCTGTTCCTGAGCGCAGGCGTGGTATTAACCCTTGCCAGCTCGCATGCAGTTACACTGTTTGGCCTGACGTTAATCTGTGCCGGATTCTCGGTCGGTTTCGGCGTTGCCATGAGCCAGGCGCTGGGACCGTTCTCGCTGCGAGCGGGCGTCGCCAGCTCAACGCTAGGCATCGCCCAGGTTTGTGGCTCATCGCTGTGGATTTGGCTGGC
The DNA here is from genome assembly GCF_024809055.1 of Citrobacter sp. JUb117. NCBI lineage: Bacteria > Pseudomonadati > Pseudomonadota > Gammaproteobacteria > Enterobacterales > Enterobacteriaceae > Citrobacter > Citrobacter sp. JUb117. The sequence goes on along the minus strand of NZ_JANUFB010000006.1, from coordinate 43,199 downwards.
GGCTGTCCTCGGACTTGACGCGTTGAATATGCTGATCGGGATTCTGATTGGCTGTAGCATAGTGAGCATCATGCTGATTATCACTGTTGCTCCTAACCGGTCCGCGCCTACTCATGAAGAAATCCCTCAGCAGTCTCGATCTTAATTTACTGCTCTGCCTGCAGCTCCTGATGCAGGAGCGCAGCGTCACCAAAACCGCCAAACGGATGAACGTCACGCCGTCGGCGGTCAGTAAATCTTTGGCAAAGCTGAGATCCTGGTTTGACGATCCGCTGTTTGTAAACACTCCGCTGGGGCTGACGCCGACGCCGTTGATGGTCAGTATGGAACAGAGCCTGGCGGAGTGGATGCAGATGGGCAATCAGTTGCTCGATAAGCCGCTTCACGAAGCACCGCGCGGGTTGAAGTTTGATCTGGTGGCCGAGACGCCGCTGGTGATGATCATGTTCAACGCGCTCTCGCAGCAGATTTATCAACGCTATCCGCAAGCGTCCATCAAAGTGCGCAACTGGGATTACGATTCACTGGACGCCATTATTCGCGGTGAGGTGGATATCGGGTTTACCGGGCGCGAAAGCCACCCGCGCTCACGCGAGTTGCTGAGCCTGCTGCCGTTATCTATCGACCATGAGGTGCTGTTTTCCGATCTCCCCTGCGTCTGGCTGCGCGAAGATCATCCGGCGTTACGAGAAGAGTGGAACCTGGAGACCTTCCTGCGCTATCCGCATATCAGCATCAGCTGGGAACAAAGCGATACCTGGGCGCTGGACGATGTGCTGCAGGAGATGGGACGCAAACGCACTATCGCCCTGAGCCTACCGGGGTTTGAGCAGTCTCTGTTTATGGCCGCCCAACCGGATCACGCGTTGATAGCCACCGCCCCAGTCTACTGTCAGCGTTATAATCAACTCCACCAGCTTCCACTGGTGGCACGCCCGCTGCCCTTTGATACCGCACAGCTGGAAAAAATGCGCGTACCGTTCACCCTGCTCTGGCATAAACGTAACAGCCACAATCCAAAGATCGTCTGGCTGAAAGACACGATCAAGACGCTCTATCGTGATATGTCCTGACACTGCGCGCCCAAATTGTTGCTAAATTAACCATGATAGTGTCAGAAATGTAAATGTCGCGTAATGTATCCCGTTTTCGCCTGATTTTTAGGCAGCAAAGCCTGCCTGGACGCCGTGTAAATGTTACTCTGGTAATAATCACGGACCATTAATCACGGAGCGAAAAATGGCGACACATTTTGCCAGAGGGATTCTTACGGAGGGACACCTGATTTCAGTTCGCCTCCCTTCTCCATGTCATATCGAAGCAAACAGCCTCCCAACTCACCGCCGAACACGCTTTCTGGCCTCCAGAAGCCTCCTCGCTGAACTGATGTTTATGCTTTACGGCACCAGCTCGCTACCCGAAATCGTGCAACATGCCAAAGGCAAACCGGTCTTTCGCGATAAAAATCTGCCCGGATTTTCCATTTCCTACGCCGGAAATATCGTCGGCGTGGCGCTGACGACAGAAGGCAGCTGCGGCCTGGATATGGAACTTCAGCGAGCAATCCGTGGGTTTAACTATCCACATTCGACGGACACCAGGCGCTTTTCCAGCAACGAAAACCTGTGGATCAACAACCAAAGCGATCCGAATGAAGCACGCGCACAGCTCATTACCCTACGCCAGAGCGTACTCAAACTTACCGGTGATATGAGCAATGACGATCCGCGCGAACTCCAGTTGTTACCCGGCGCCGGACGCCTGAAATGCGCCCATACGGCGCAGATCGAAGCCATTTGCGATGCGGAAGATGTGCTGGTGTGGTCGGTCGCGGTGACGCCAGCCATTGAAAAACTCAAGGTTTGGGAGTTTGATGGTAAGCAGGATTGGAAAAGTTTGCCCGATATCCAGACTCGCGCCAATGCGCCAACGGGCCGCCTGATCCGCTTCTCTCAATTATCCGCAGCGAAGAACTACACGCTTAACTGATTTAACCTTCATGATGAAACAGGAGTAACCATGTCCGAAACATTGAATGTTGTTACGTTACTGGGGAGCCTGCGCAAAGGCTCATTTAATGGAATGGTTGCCCGTGCGCTGCCAAAAATTGCCCCGGCAGGGATGGACGTCAACGCATTACCGTCGATTGGCGATATTCCACTGTACGATGCCGATCTCCAGCAGGAAGAAGGTTTTCCGGCAAGCGTAGAAGCGCTGGCTGAGCAGATCAGAAAAGCGGATGGCGTGGTGATTGTCACACCAGAATATAACTATTCGGTACCAGGTGGACTGAAGAACGCCATCGACTGGCTGTCCCGTCTGCCCGATCAGCCTCTGGCAGGCAAACCGGTGCTGATCCAGACCAGCTCAATGGGCGCGATTGGCGGTGCCCGCTGTCAGTACCATCTGCGCCAGATTCTGGTGTTCCTTGACGCCATGGTCATGAATAAACCGGAGTTTATGGGCGGTGTCATTCAGAATAAAGTGGATACACAAACCGGCGAAGTGATTGATCAAAGCACGCTGGATCACCTGACGGGCCAGTTAGCCGCCTTCGGGGATTATATTCAGCGCGTAAAAGCATAAAAGAAAAAGCCCGCCAGCAGTAATGCCGGGCGGGCTGTAGAGAATACCGATATTTTAGTGTGCGTCGATAAACACAATCTTCAGCACAAACAGCAGCGCCACAACGATCACGCATGGGCTGAGGTCGCGGAAGCGTCCGGTACCGATTTTCATTACACAGTAGGAAATAAAGCCCAGCGCGATACCTTCGGTAATCGAGAAGCTAAACGGCATCATCACGGCGGTAATAAACGCCGGGACCGCTTCGGTCAGGTCATCCCACTTCACGCGTGACAGGCTGGAGGTCATCAGCACACCGACATAAATCAGCGCACCTGCTGCCGCATAAGGCGGCACCATTCCCGCCAGCGGCGACAGGAAAATCACCAGCAGGAACAGGATCCCCACCACGACAGCCGTCAGGCCAGTACGCCCGCCAACTGAAACCCCGGAAGACGACTCGATATACGCAGTCACCGAAGAAGTACCGATAAAGGACCCGGCAACCGAGGAGACGCTATCCACAAACAGCGCCTGCTTCATGCGCGGAAACTTGCCTTTTTCATCGGCCAGACCCGCTTTGTCCGTCACACCGATAAGCGTACCGGAGGAGTCGAACAGGTTAACCAGCATGAAGGAGAAGATCACCCCCGCCAGCCCCAGGTTGAACGACCCGGCAAGGTCAACATGGCCCACAACGGTGGTGATGCTCGGTGGCGCAGAAACGATACCGTTATAGTGCACATCGCCCAGCATCCAGCCCAGCAGGGTGGTGACGATAATCGAAACCAGCACCGCCGCATGAATGTTGCGGGACGCCAGAATAGCGATAATGAAGAAGCCCAAGACCCCCAGCAGCACGCTGTGAGAAGTCAGGTTACCAATGGAAACCAGCGTATCCTTGTTCGCCACGATAACGCCGGCATTTTTCAGCCCCATCATGCCGATAAACAGACCGATACCGCTGGTGATCCCCACGCGCAGACTGACCGGAATGTTGGCAATCATCCAGTAACGCACGCGGAAGATAGTCAGCAGCAGCAGACCCACCGCACCCCAGAAGATAGCGCCCATACCTACCTGCCACGGCAGGCCCATTGCCTGTACCACGACGAACGCGAAGAAGGCGTTCAGCCCCATCGCTGGCGCCAGCGCCACCGGCAGGTTAGCGAATACGCCCATCAGGATACTGCCCAACGCCGCAATCAGACAGGTGGTCACGAAGACGGCACTGGTGTCCATTCCGGCTACGCCCAGAATTTGCGGGTTGACGAAAACGATGTAGACCATCGTCAGGAAAGTAGTGAAACCGGCGATCACTTCGGTCCGTGCCGTCGTGCCATGTTCGCGCAGTTTAAACACGCGTTCCAGTATGCCCCGGCCAGAAGCCTGGGTTGTGTGTTGTTGACTCATTATCAATTTCCGAACAAGGAGGGAAAATTCGTCGCTATCCTATACCAAAATGCGACAATAGGGTGGGTTATGAGCGATTTTTTTCCATTGATTTTGCTTATACGGCAACGATTGCGTCGCCCAATAATGCTGTACGTAAACGTTAAACTTGTTAAAACGGAAATGACATGTCCCAGATAGAAGCTGTATTTTTTGACTGTGACGGAACCCTCGTCGACAGTGAAGTCATTTGTTCTCGCGCGTATGTCAGCATGTTCCAGGCGTTTGGCATTACGCTCGATCTTGAAGAGACGTTTAAACGCTTCAAGGGGGTAAAGCTCTACGAGATCATCGACATTATCAACGACGAGCACGGTGTCGAACTGGCAAAAGCCGAACTAGAACCGATTTACCGCGCCGAGGTCGCACGCCTGTTCGATACGGAACTGGAGGTGATTGCGGGTGCCAACGCGCTGCTGGATAGCATGGCAGTGCCGATGTGCGTGGTGTCGAACGGTCCGGTCAGCAAAATGCAGCACTCGTTGGGCAAGCTAGGCATGCTGCATCATTTCCCGGATTTACTGTTCAGCGGCTATGATATCCAACGCTGGAAGCCCGATCCGGCGCTGATGTTCCATGCGGCAAAAGCCATGAACGTCAATCCGCAAAACTGCATTCTGGTGGATGATTCTGCAGCGGGTGCGCAGTCAGGGATTGATGCCGGGATGGAGGTGTTCTACTTCTGCGCCGATTCGCACAACAAACCGATCGATCATCCTAAAGTGACGACCTTTACCGATCTGGCACAGTTGCCGGCATTGTGGAAGGCGCGGGGTTGGAATATCGTCGATTAAACAGTAGGCCTGATAAGCAAAGCGCCATCAAGCGGATGGCGCAGAATGCCGGATGCGGCGTAACGCCTTATCCGGCCTACAATAGCGACGCCGGGGATCCCGGCGAACGCAACAAGCCGATTATTCCTTCGGGTCTTTACCCGCCAGCAGCTTATCCAGCTCATCGCCTCCGACGTGACGGAAATCTTGTCCCTTCACGAAGTAGAAGATGTATTCGCAAATATTCTGGCAACGGTCACCGATACGCTCGATAGAACGGGCGCAGAACAGTGCGGTCAGCACGCTCGGAATGGTGCGCGGGTCTTCCATCATATAGGTCATCAGTTGGCGTACGATGCCCTCATATTCCTGGTCAACTTTCCTGTCTTCACGGTAAATACGCACCGCTTCGTCCAGATCCATCCGCGCAAATGCATCCAGAACATCATGCAGCATTTGCACCGTATGGCGACCCAGTGATTCCAGGCTTACCAGCAACGGCTGATGCTGCAGGGAGAATTTCTCCAGCGCGGTACGGCAAATTTTATCCGCTACATCACCAATACGTTCCAGCTCGGCGATAGTTTTGATGATTGCCATCACCAGGCGCAGGTCGCTCGCCGTCGGCTGACGCTTGGCAATGATGCGCACACAGGCTTCATCAATCGCCACTTCCATCATATTGACGTTCTTATCGCCCTCAATGACGCGCTTCGCCAGCTCGCTGTCCTGGTTGTGCATAGCGGTAATGGCATCAGAAAGCTGCTGCTCCACCATGCCGCCCATGGTCATTACCTGGGTGCGGATGCTTTCCAGTTCTGCGTTGAACTGGCCGGAAATATGTTTATTAAGGTTCAGACTGTCCATAACGCGCTCCTGAATCAACCGTAACGACCGGTGATATAATCTTCTGTTTGTTTCTTCGCGGGCTTGGTGAACAGATCGTCCGTGTTGCTGAACTCAATCAACTCGCCCAGGTACATAAACGCCGTGTGGTCGGAACAACGCGCAGCCTGCTGCATGTTGTGGGTAACGATAACGACGGTGTAATCCTCTTTCAGCTCGGTGATCAGCTCTTCAATACGCCCGGTAGAGATCGGGTCGAGCGCCGAACACGGCTCATCCAGCAGCAACACTTCAGGGCGAATGGCAATACCACGCGCAATGCACAAACGCTGCTGCTGACCACCGGAGAGAGAGTACCCGCTCTGGTGTAGTTTATCTTTGGTTTCATTCCATAATGCGGCCTTGGTCAAGGCCCACTGCACGCGCTCGTCCATGTCTGCACGCGAGAGTTTTTCAAACAGACGGACACCAAACGCGATGTTGTCGTAGATGGACATCGGGAACGGCGTCGGCTTCTGGAACACCATCCCTACTTTGGCACGCAGCAGCGCGATATCCTGGGTATTGGTGAGAATATTGTCGCCATCCAGCAGGATTTCACCTTCCGCACGCTGTTCTGGATACAGTTCAAACATTTTGTTGAAGGTACGCAGAAGCGTTGATTTACCACAGCCTGATGGCCCGATAAACGCCGTGACCTGGTTTTTAGCGATATCCAGGTTGATGTTCTTCAGGGCATGGAATTTGCCGTAGTAGAAGTTCAAATCACGAACCTGAATCTTACCTGGGGCAGTATCAACCATACTCATTTCAATCTATTCCTTATCATGCCTGATGGCGCGCAGCTTATCAGGCCTACAAATATGTTCGACCGTAGGCCGGATAAGGCGTTTACGCCGCCATCCGGCAATTCGTCTTAACCGTGTTTCTTCTTCGCGAAAATAACGCGCGCCAGAATGTTCAGCAGCAGTACGCACAGGGTAATAATCAGCACCCCGGCCCAGGCCAGTTGCTGCCATTCCACAAATGGGCTCATCGCAAACTTAAAGATAGTCACCGGCAGGTTGGCTATCGGCTGCATCATGTCGGTGCTCCAGAACTGATTGGAGAGCGATGTAAACAGCAGCGGAGCGGTTTCACCGGCAATACGCGCAATCGCCAGCAAAACACCGGTGATAATGCCGGAGACAGACGCCTTCAGGGTGATCGCTGAAATCATCTTCCACTTCGGCGTACCCAGCGCATAGGCCGCTTCACGCAGGCTATCCGGCACCAGTTTGAGCATGTTTTCGGTGGTACGAATCACGATTGGCACCTGCAGCAGCGCCAGCGCAATCACGCCCGCCCAGCCAGAGAAGTGCTCCATTTTCGCGACGACCACGGTGTAAACGAACAGACCCACAACAATCGACGGCGCAGACAGCAGAATGTCGTTGATAAAGCGGATAATCTCAGCCAGCCAGGACTTACGCCCGTACTCGGCCAGATAGATGCCCGCTATAATACCGAGCGGCGTACCCAACACGGTCGCCCACAGGATCAACAGCCCGCTGCCCGCCAGGGCATTCGCCAGACCGCCACCCGCCGTATTCGGCGGCGGCGTCATTTCAGTGAACAGCGCCAGCGACATACCGTCGATACCGCGAACCACCGTTGAGAACAGGATCCACACCAACCAGAACAGACCGAACGCCATCGTCCCCATTGAGAGCGTCAGTGCGATGCGGTTTTTCAAGCGGCGACGCGCCTGCATCTTACGACGAGACTCCGCCAGCGCGGCGGTGTTTTGCATATCAAGCGTAGCCATTAGCGTGCCCCCTCGTTCTTCGCAAGGCGCATGATCATGAACTTAGACGCTGCCAGCACGATGAAGGTAATCACAAACAGGATCAGCCCCAGTTCCATCAACGCAGCCACATGCAGGCCAGATTCCGCTTCGGCAAATTCATTCGCCAACGCAGAGGTAATACTGTTACCCGGCATAAACAGCGATGCACTGTCGAGCTGGTAGGTGTTACCGATGATAAAGGTCACCGCCATGGTTTCACCCAGCGCGCGGCCAAGACCCAACATCACGCCGCCAATCACCCCATTTTTGGTGAACGGAAGGACGATGCGCCAGATAACTTCCCAGGTGGTACAGCCGATGCCGTAGGCTGACTCTTTCATCAGTACCGGCGTTTGTTCGAACACATCGCGCATGACCGCCGCAATGTATGGGATGATCATAATGGCCAGGATCACACCGGCTGCCAGAATACCGATACCAAAGGCCGGACCCGCAAACAGGGCACCCACAAACGGAATGTTGGAAAGGATGTTACCCACCGGCTCCTGGAAGTAGGTTGCAAACAGCGGGGCAAAAATAAACAGGCCCCACATGCCGTAAACAATACTCGGGATCGCCGCCAGCAGTTCAATTGCAATGCCCAGCGGGCGACGTAACCAGTTAGGTGCTAACTCAGTCAAAAATAAAGCGATGCCGAAGCTCACCGGAACGGCGATCAGCAAGGCGATAAACGAGGTCACCAGCGTACCGTAAATCGGTACCAGCGCACCGTAGATGTCGTTTGGCGCATCCCACTCTTTGGTCCACAAAAATGAGAAACCAAATTTTTGAATGCTTGGCCAGGAGGAGATGATCAGAGAGACAATAATGCCACCCAACATCAATAGCACAATCAGCGCAGCCAGTTTTACCAGCACGCTGAATATCATGTCACCCTTTTTACCCGGTGGGTTAAAAGCAGGCTTGGTTGCAGCCATAAATCACTCTTTAAGTTAAACTCGTTTACTCAGTTGCCCATGCCGGATGGCGCTACGCTTATCCGGCCTACACTCTGGGCCTACGGTAGAAACCGTAGGGCGGATAAGCGTAGCGCCATCCGCCAATTCGTCAAAGATATTCTATTAGTACAGTGCTTTACCGCTGCTGTCTTTCACGTTGGTCTTCCATGCAGCACGAATCTGCTCAACCACGTTATCCGGCAGGCTGGCGTAATCCAGGTCATTCGCCTGTTTACCGCCATTTTTATACGCCCAGTCAAAGAACTTCAGCACTTCAACGCCCTGCTCAGGTTTCTTCTGCTCTTTGTGAACCAGGATGAATGTGGTGGACGTAATCGGCCACGCCTCATCACCTTTCTGGTTAGTCAGATCCTGGGCGAAGGTTTTGCTCCAGTCAGCACCTTTTGCCGCATTTGCAAAGTTTTCTTCGGTCGGGCTTACCGGTTTACCGTCAGCAGAAATCAGTTTGGTATAGGCCAGGTTGTTCTGCTTAGCGTAAGCATATTCAACGTAACCAATGGAGCCTGGCAGACGCTGTACGAACGCGGCGATACCGTCGTTACCTTTACCACCCAGACCGGTTGGCCAGTTAACGGTAGAGCCTGCACCAATTTTAGATTTCCACTCTTCGTTCACTTTTGCCAAGTAGCTGGTGAACACGAAAGAGGTACCGGAACCATCAGCACGACGCACAACGGCGATGTTCTGCGAAGGCAGTTTCAGCCCTGGGTTCAGTTTGGTGATGGCTTCATCATCCCACTTCTTGATTTTGCCGAGGTAGATATCACCCAGGGTCTTACCGTCCAGCACCAGTTCGCCGGATTTCAGGCCAGGGATATTTACAGCCAGCACGACACCGCCGATCACTGTCGGGAACTGGAACAGGCCTTCCTGTGCCAGTTTCTCATCAGACAACGGTGCATCAGAAGCGCCGAAATCAACGGTATTTGCCGTAATTTGTTTTACACCACCGGAGGAGCCGATACCCTGGTAGTTGACTTTACTACCGGTCTCTTTCTGATAAGTATCAGCCCATTTGGCATACACTGGCGCAGGAAAAGTTGCACCTGCACCTGTCAGGCTCGCTGCGGCAAATACAGAGAACGCGCTCATGGATAAGGTCGCGGCGACAACAGTTGCGACAGTGGTACGCATAACTTTCATAATGTCTCCTGCACGGTTTTCGTAAATCATTGTTTGAGTTGCTACTGTGAGCAAAATAGGACAAACAGGTGACAGTTAAATGTACGAAATATGACAGTTTTATGACAATGAAAAAAAGTGAAATACAGAATTTAAAAAATACTGCAAAAACAAGTTATTAACGCATTTCATGACAATAACATTTCGCGAAAATTTTATTTTTATGACACTTAAAAGCGTAGCCAAGGATGACTATTTTTCATCAAAATGCCGTGATGTATTTCTTTTCTAACGGCTCAAAAAACAGGCTATCGTAATGTAAAAGACCACCTCCCGGTGGCCTTTCAGCAGCAGTTTACTTCCCGCTATAGACTTTTTTTCCGGCAAACATCGTCCAAAGCACCGTGGCATCCCGTAGCTTTTCAATACTCACTTTCTCAAGGTTGCGATCGAACAACACCAGGTCAGCACTTTTCCCTACGGCAATTGAGCCCGTTTCTTTATCGCGGCCAATAACTTTTGCTGCATTCAGGGTGTAGGCCTGTAGCATCGCGGCACGGCTGATTTTTTCACTCTCAGGTGGCAGTTCGCCCTCTTCCCCCATCCGCGTAACTGCCGTGTAAATGGCAAACAGCGGGTTGGGGCTAGATACCGGCCAGTCGCTGGCCCCCGCAATCAGCGCGTGATGGCGGAACAGATCGCCAGCAGGATAAAGGTGTTGGAGTAACGGCGCTGGCACTTTGCCATCCAGCAGAGTTGTCGTTGCACCGTCTTTACCCGCCCACAGCAACTGCATAGACGCTGCGACGTTCAACTGCTGAAATTGAGGGAGGCTCTGCGGGTTGACGATTTCCAGGTGGGTAATGCTGTGCAATATGCCGCTGTTGCCATTCTTTTCGCGCGCACAGGCAACCGCATCCAGTGACTCCTGCACGGCGCGATCGCCGATAGCATGAAAGTGGGCAATCAACTTTTCAGCATCCGCTTTGGCCACCAGCGAACAGAACGTCACTTTATCCAGCGAGTTACTACCACTGTAGCCAAGTCGATTCAGGTATGACTGACTCAACTTCGCCGTCTGGGACGGATATTCAATCACTCCGTCCTGAAAGATTTTAATCCCAGCCAGCTTGATATCGGGTATTCCGGCATATTTATCCCTGATAGCCACTACGTCATCAATGGCTGCTGGAGAAGCGTTAATATTGACCAATGCCAGACCGGTTACGTGGGCGGTGAGTTTTCCGTCCTTCGCCAGAGAACTGTACGCCGGAAGTAGCCCTTCATCGTTGCGTCCCGGGTGAGCATCAAATGACAGTGCCAGCGGGCGCAGGTTGCTCAGCGGCTCCATCCAGGCGGTGATACCATAGCGGTTCATCACCTTTGATCCAGCGATAATCGACTGCGCAATTTTGTCGTTATTGACGGGAGGAATGGCACCGAGCACCCGATCCCATGCGCCTTCGGAGACAAAGCCGTTGAGTTTTCCATTGGGGGTTAGCCCAACATTGGTTCTTATACTGTTGCCAGCGTCAGCAATGGCCTGGGGATCCAACTTGGCTTTACGTAACATGGCGTTATTAACCCAGCCGGTATGGGCATCCGATCCAGCCAGCACCACCGGCGTATCCTGATATTCTGGCGCATTAAATACGCTATCCAGCAGGCTAATATTGTCCCAGTAATCCAGGGATACATTGCTGTAAAACTGGACGCCATGGAGATCGCGCTGAGGGTTACGCTTATTTTTATCGACAAACGCTCTAATCGCTGCCGCTTTTGTCATCCCTTCAGGAAATTCGACGGTGATCGTTTTAAAACCGCCATCAGCAACATGGGCGTGGCTGTCGATCAACCCCGGCATCAGGTAATTACCCTGCAAATCAATGCGAATAGCATCAGAACCGGCCTTCTTCAGCACATCGTTGAACGTTCCCACGGCAATGATTTTTTTGCCTTCAATAGCGATGGCTTGTGGAGAGGGATTATTTGGATCGGCGCTGTAGATTTCCCCGCCAAAGATAATCATTTTATTACCTTCCAGAGCAGAGACCGTGGAAGACGTGACGGCCAGTGAACATGCCAGAAAGAGCATTGAAATTCTCATGAAAAATTAACTCCATTGCGTTGCGAATAAACGTATTCGTTGCTGTGTAGATAGCTTTTTTCTGGCGTTAATTCAAAGGGATGCAAATGTCATAGACATAATAATCATGCGCGGCATTGGTTTCGTTGTAATATATTTCGTAGCAAAGTTTACCGCTTTTCATCAGCCCTTTCGTTCGCATCCAGGCAAAGGCGAGCGCCCAGGTGTTATCAACCTGATCTCCCCAAGCTGCGCACTTGCATACCAGATAATTTCCGGCGGCTATTGTCTGCACGGCAATATGTCGACTGACCTGCTCCCCCTCGCTGAGTTCAAAACCAACATCCGTGCGGCAATGCTGTTCTGCCGTCACATCTGGCGGATCCCAGTAAACACATAGCATTCCGGCAGGCTGTAACGGCGTTCTGGCGGGCAACGAGGTCAACAAGTCCTGATGCGTTTGTTGGCAGGTCTCTTTACCGTATGGTCCAAATCGGCGCATAAATGCGACCCTACGCGTGGGGAGCGCAATGACTTTTGCACCCAAAAAGCCTGCTGTATGCCAGTGTGCTTGGGTAGTATCGCACTGAGAATAGGTGCTTTTTTGCTGAGAGACGTGTCCTGTCTTGCTTTTTATTGCCTCCCGAAGGGAGCGACGAAATTCGCCTGGCGATACGGAAAAATGACGGCGAAATGCCCGGGCAAAGTTTTGCGAACTGGAAAATCCGACCTGTAATGCCAGCCCGGTAATATCGCTATGCGGTGCGTCAATCAGGCTCATAGCGGCCTTTTCCATCCGCAGACGACGGGTAAATTCAGCGACCGTTTCGCCAACCTGTGCTTTGAAGATGCGATGAAAGTGATAGCAGGACACAGCGACCTCACGCGAGACCTCTTCCAGAGTTGGATTAAGATCCAGATGCTGGCTGATGTAGTCCATTGCCCTGAACACCGACTTACGATAGTCCTGCGTCATCTTCTGCCTCATTTAATATACTGATTTTAGACATAAAAAAATCCGGAGTGCCGTAACAGCACGCCGGATTTTTAGCGCTATCTCCGCGATAAATCGCGTGGCGCGTTACTCTACGGTAACTGACTTCGCCAGGTTGCGCGGCTGATCGACATCGGTGCCTTTAATCAGCGCCACGTGATACGCCAGCAGTTGCAGCGGAACGGTATAGAAGATCGGAGCAATCACCTCTTCCACATGCGGCATCTCAATGATGTGCATGTTTTCGTTGCTGGTAAAGCCCGCATCTTGATCGGCGAAGACGTACAGTTGGCCGCCACGGGCACGAACTTCTTCAATGTTGGATTTCAGTTTTTCCAACAGTTCGTTGTTCGGTGCCACGACGATAACCGGCATATCCGCATCAATCAGCGCCAGCGGGCCGTGTTTCAGCTCGCCAGCTGCGTAGGCTTCCGCGTGAATATAAGAGATCTCTTTCAGCTTCAGCGCGCCTTCCAGCGCAATCGGATACTGATCGCCACGGCCGAGGAACAGCGCATGGTGTTTGTCAGAGAAATCTTCTGCCAGGGCAGCAATGCGTTTGTCCTGAGACAGCATCTGCTCAATACGGTTCGGCAGCGCCTGCAGACCGTGAACGATGTCATGCTCAATAGACGCATCCAGGCCTTTAAGACGTGACAGTTTCGCCACCAGCATCAGCAGTACAGTCAGTTGGGTGGTAAATGCTTTCGTGGAGGCCACGCCGATTTCGGTACCGGCGTTGGTCATCATCGCCAGGTCGGATTCACGCACCAGAGAAGAACCCGGTACGTTACAAATCGCCAGCGAACCCAGATAACCCAGCTCTTTTGATAAGCGCAGACCCGCCAGGGTATCCGCCGTTTCACCAGACTGGGACAGGGTGATCATCAGGCTGTTGCGACGCACCGCTGATTTGCGGTAACGGAATTCAGAGGCGATTTCTACATCACACGGAATACCCGCCAGCGACTCAAACCAGTAGCGAGACACCATACCGGAGTTGTACGACGTACCACAGGCGATGATCTGAATATGCTCCACCTGAGACAGCATCTCGTTGGCATGCGGACCCAGCTCGCTTAAATCCACCTCACCGTGGCTGATGCGCCCGGTCAGCGTATTTTTGATCGCATTCGGCTGTTCGTAGATCTCTTTCTGCATGTAGTGGCGATAGATACCTTTTTCGCCCGCGTCATATTGCAGACTGGATTCAATATCCTGACGTTTAACTTCCACGCCAGACTTGTCGAAAATGGTCACTGAACGACGAGTCACTTCCGCAATATCGCCTTCTTCCAGGAAGATAAAGCGACGGGTTACCGGCAGCAGCGCCAGCTGATCGGAAGCGATAAAGTTCTCACCCATGCCCAAACCAATTACCAGCGGGCTACCAGAACGCGCCGCCAGCAGGATTTCAGGGTTACGGGTATCCATGATCACCGTACCGTATGCACCGCGCAGCTGCGGGATAGTCCGCAGTACGGCCTCACGCAGAGTACCGCCCTGCTCCAGCTCCCAGTGCACCAGGTGAGCAATCACTTCGGTGTCGGTTTCTGACACGAAAGTGTAGCCACGTGTTTTCAGCATTTCACGCAGCGGTTCATGGTTTTCGATGATGCCGTTATGCACCACCACAATGTGATCAGAAACATGCGGATGCGCGTTCGCTTCTGAAGGTTCGCCGTGCGTTGCCCAACGCGTGTGAGCAATACCGGTGCCGCCATGTAACGGATGATCTTCCGCAGCCGCGGTAAGCATCTGTACTTTGCCCAGACGACGCAGACGGGTCATTTTGCCTTCAGCATCGACAACTGCCAGACCGGCAGAGTCATAACCACGATATTCCAGACGACGTAAACCTTCGAGAAGGATTTCAGCAACATCACGCTGCGCGATAGCGCCAACAATTCCACACATATTTTTAGATTCCGAATTTAGGCATTGTGCCTGTCGTTGTCGGTCAACCTGATACCCGTATTCCGGGCGCCCCGAGCCTTGTAGAGAGTGGGGTTATTTTTATGGTACTGCGTGTTGAGCGGAGGATTATATTATCCCCTCATCTCTTGTCTGCCTGATGGCAATCACGTTTATCAGGCCTACTGAACGTCACCGCACGTAGGTCAGATAAGGCAAAGTCGCCATCCAGCAAAAATTAATTACTTCTTCTTCACCGGACGCTTCCAGCCCTGTTTATGGACCTGCGGTACCCGGCTGATAACCAGTTCGTTATCCGCGACATCACGCGTTACGGTGGTCCCGGCGGCAATAGTCGCGCCTTTACCCACGGAGACAGGCGCCACCAACTGAGTATCAGAACCAACAAACACATCGTCGCCAATAATGGTTTTAAACTTATTGGCACCATCGTAGTTGCAGGTAATCGTCCCTGCGCCGATGTTCACGTTATCGCCAATTTCTGCATCGCCCAGATACGTCAGATGACCGGCTTTAGAGCCTTTACCCAGACGCGCTTTTTTCATTTCGACGAAGTTACCCACGTGTGCGCCTTCCTGCAGCTCAGCGCCGGGACGTAAACGTGCAAACGGACCGATAGTACATGCCGCATCGAGGCGTGCATCTTCCACAACGCTGTATGGGCTAAGCTCACAGTCATCACCAATCACGCTGTTCTTGATGACGCAACCTGCGCCAATCTTGACGCGATCGCCGAGGGTCACGTGACCTTCAATGATAACGTTAGTATCAATTTCAACATCGCGCCCGTGAATAAGCGTACCGCGTAGATCAAAACGCGCCGGATCGCGCAGCATCACGCCAGCCAGCAGCAGTTTTTCTGCCTGCTCGGACTGATAAACGCGCTCCAGGCGGGAAAGCTGCAGACGATTATTGACGCCTTCCGTTTCGCTAATACGCGCCGGATGTACTGCGGCAATCTCACGTCCTTCATGATAGGCCATCGCAATGATATCGGTGATGTAGTATTCACCCTGCGCATTGTTGTTGGTGAGTTTTGCCAGCCAGCGCTTCATGTCTGCACCGTTAGCCACCAGAATACCGGTATTGATTTCCTGAATCTGACGCTGCTCGTCGGTGGCATCTTTATGCTCAACGATGCCAGTAACCACGCCGTTTTCACGCGTAATACGCCCGTAGCCGGTTGGGTCATCCAGTTTCACCGTTAACAGGCCGATGCCACCCTGCGGTTTTGCATCGCGCAGACGCTGTAAGGTGTCGGTGGAGATGAGCGGAACATCGCCATAAAGCATCAAAATGTCTTCGTCATCACCAAAGAATGGCGCCGCCTGCTGCATAGCATGACCGGTACCCAACTGCTCTGCTTGCAGAACCCAGTTCAGGTTGTCATCTTTCAGCGTTTGTTTAAGCAGATCGCCACCGTGTCCGTAGACCAGATGTACGCGAGTTGCGCCTAATTCATTAGCAGCATCAATGACATGCTGGACCATCGATTTGCCCGCGAGGGTATGCAGCACTTTAGGAAGATCGGAATACATACGTGTGCCTTTGCCTGCGGCAAGGATCACGACGCTCATAGCACTATTCAACATACACGTCCTGACTGTAATTTAAGAACGAATTTATACCGTTTCACATTGAAAATACTACATTTTTTTCATCGTGAAATGGGCCGAAGATAAAACGCTCAATAGGGGAAAATACCTATCGTTTAGCCCACTATTTTCGTCGATATCTACGCCTTTTGTCTTCCCAAAAACAGGAGGCTGCTCTTATTAAAGCCTTAGGTTAATGTTTTTGCTATTTTTTTTCCCCATGAATAAAGAATTCAGTGTCCGGACTCAATTTTATTTATCGAATTCAGGGGGTAATAGAAGGAGTGGATCGAGGCGGGGGATAGTGCGAAAACGACAGGAGAACAGATGGCGCTAGCTTATAAATTACGCAAAGCATAGCGCCATATTAAAGCAGGTATTACAGGTTGAACGTGCCGAAAGAGACGTTCATGCTGCTGAAAAGGGCGATGATTTTGTTGATCAGTTTCATGTTGGTATCCCGTTTTTATCTGAGTTAATTATGTGACACTCATCACAAAAAAGAGTCTACGCTTCATTTTTTAATCGATCAATATTTATGTGATGAATATCACATAAAATTTAAAATACCTTTTCAGTTTAAAATTAACTAAAACACAGGCATAAAAAAACCAGCCTGAAATCAGACTGGTTTTTGTGTTTCAAGCCGGTGTTACATCGCTTTTTTGGTCAACTCGATAACGCGCAGTTTGGCGATCGCTTTGGCCAGTTCCGCAGATGCCTGAGCGTAATCCACGTCACCATGAGAGCTCTTAATGTGCTCTTCTGCCTTACGTTTCGCTTCCAGGGCTCTCGCTTCATCGAGATCCTGCCCGCGAATCGCGGTATCAGCCAGTACGGTCACGTTGCCAGGCTGCACTTCAAGAATGCCGCCGGACAGATAGATAAACTCTTCATGACCGAACTGTTTAACGATGCGGATCATACCAGGCTTAATGGCGGTGAGCAGCGGTGCGTGTCCCGGGAAAATACCCAGTTCACCTTCACTGCCCGTTACCTGGATTTTTTCGACCAGACCAGAGAACATTTGTTGCTCTGCGCTGACGACGTCCAGGTGGTAAGTCATTGCCATATCACCCTCCGATTAAGGCGTTAAAGTTTTTTCGCTTTTTCCACGGCTTCGTCGATAGAACCAACCATGTAGAACGCTTGCTCTGGCAGGTGGTCATATTCGCCTTCCATGATGCCTTTAAAGCCACGGATGGTGTCTTTCAGGGAAACGTATTTACCCGGAGAACCGGTAAATACTTCCGCAACGAAGAACGGCTGGGACAGGAAGCGCTGGATCTTACGCGCACGTGCTACCACCAGTTTGTCTTCTTCAGACAGTTCATCCATACCCAGGATGGCGATGATGTCTTTCAGTTCCTGGTAACGCTGCAGCAGGGACTGTACGCCACGCGCGGTGTCGTAGTGTTCCTGACCAACAACCAGCGGATCCAGCTGACGGCTGGTGGAGTCCAGCGGGTCAACGGCCGGGTAGATACCCAGGGATGCGATCTGACGGCTCAGTACCACGGTTGCATCTAAGTGAGCAAAGGTGGTGGCTGGGGATGGGTCAGTCAAGTCATCCGCAGGTACGTATACCGCCTGAACGGAGGTGATAGAACCGGTTTTGGTCGAGGTGATACGTTCCTGAAGAACACCCATCTCTTCCGCCAGAGTCGGCTGATAGCCTACCGCTGATGGCATACGACCCAGCAGTGCGGATACTTCCGTACCGGCCAGGGTGTAACGGTAGATGTTATCAACGAACAGCAGTACGTCACGACCTTCGTCACGGAATTTCTCAGCCATGGTCAGGCCGGTCAGTGCAACGCGCAGACGGTTTCCCGGCGGCTCGTTCATCTGGCCATATACCAGGGATACTTTGTCCAGAACGTTGGAATCGGTCATTTCGTGGTAGAAGTCGTTACCCTCACGAGTACGTTCACCTACACCCGCAAACACAGAATAACCGGAGTGCTCGATCGCGATGTTACGGATCAGCTCCATCATGTTTACGGTTTTACCTACACCCGCACCACCGAACAGACCGACTTTACCGCCCTTCGCGAACGGACACATCAGGTCGATAACTTTAATGCCGGTTTCCAGCAGTTCCTGAGAGCTGGACAGCTCTTCATAGGACGGTGCCGCGCGGTGGATAGCCCAACGCTCTTCTTCACCGATGTCGCCTTTCATGTCGATCGGGTGACCCAATACGTTCATGATACGACCCAGTGTTGCTTTACCTACCGGGACTTCGATCGGGTGCTCGAGGTCTTTTACTTCCAGACCACGACGCAGACCGTCGGAAGAACCCATGGCGATGGTACGTACGATACCGCCGCCGAGCTGCTGCTGAACTTCCAGCACCAGAACTTCATTACCATTCTGAACCTCAAGGGCTTCGTACACACGCGGTACGGCATCCTGAGGGAATTCGACGTCAACTACGGCGCCGATTACCTGGACAATTTTTCCAGTAGCCATCTTGAATCCTCTACGAATTAACCTGGTTATACCGCGGATGCACCACCGACAATCTCGGTGAGTTCCTGAGTAATGCTGGCCTGACGAGCTTTGTTGTATACCAACTGCAGCTCTTTAATCAGGCTGCCGCCATTGTCGGTCGCGGCTTTCATCGCCACCATACGTGCGGCCTGCTCGCTGGCCAGGTTTTCTACCACGCCCTGATAAACCTGAGATTCAACGTAACGACGCAGCAGGGTATCCAGCAGCGGTTTCGGGTCTGGTTCATACAGGTAATCCCAGGCTTTTTGTTTCAACTCTTCATCTTCTGATGCCGGTAATGGCAACATCTGAGTCAGGGTCGGAACCTGTGACATGGTGTTAATAAATTTGTTGCTGACAACGTACAGTCTGTCCAGACGGCCTTCATCGTAGGCCTGCAGCATCACTTTAACCGGACCGATCAGTTCGGACAGGGAAGGGTTATCCCCCATACCGGTTACCTGAGCAACCACGTTACCGCCAACAGAGTTAAAGAAAGACACGCCCTTAGAGCCGATCATTGCGATATCGCACTGAACGCCTTTATCGGACCATGCTTTCATATCCGCCAACAGTTTTTTGAACAGGTTAATGTTCAAGCCGCCGCACAGACCACGGTCGGTCGACACCACCAGGTAGCCCACGCGTTTAACGTCGCGTTCTTCCAGGTAAGGGTGCTTATATTCCAGATTACCATTCGCAAGGTGACCAATCACTTTGCGCATGGTCTCTGCATAAGGACGGCTGGCCGCCATGCGATCCTGCGATTTACGCATTTTGGAAGCGGCGACCATCTCCATCGCTTTAGTGATCTTCTGCGTGTTCTGGACGCTTGCGATCTTACTACGTATCTCTTTTGCGCCGGCCATGAGCTTCTCCTCAATGCCTTGCGGTCCGCCCTAGGACAGACCGCCAGACGTTACCAGGACTGGGTTGCTTTGAAGGAATCGAGGATAGCTTTCAGCTTGCCTTCGATTTCATCGTTATAGCCACCGGACTGGTTAATCTCTTGCATCAGCGGAGCGTGATCACGGTCGACGTAAGCCAGCAGAGCGGCTTCAAAGCTACCGATTTTCGCCAGTTCCACATCTTCGAGGTAACCGCGTTCAGCCGCAAACAACACCACACCCTGTTGTGCAACAGACATTGGGGCATACTGTTTCTGCTTCAGCAGCTCAGTGACTTTCTGACCATGGCTCAGCTGCTTACGCGTAGCTTCATCCAGGTCGGAAGCGAACTGAGAAAACGCGGCCAGTTCACGATACTGTGCCAGCGCGGTACGAATACCACCGGACAGTTTCTTGATGATCTTGGTCTGCGCTGCACCACCTACACGCGATACGGAGATACCTGGGTTAACCGCCGGACGAATACCGGAGTTAAACAGGTTGGTTTCCAGGAAGATCTGACCATCGGTAATTGAGATTACGTTGGTCGGAACGAACGCAGAAACGTCACCCGCCTGGGTTTCGATAATCGGCAGAGCGGTCAGGGAGCCGGTTTTACCTTTAACTTCACCATTGGTGAACTTCTCAACGTATTCAGCGTTAACGCGGGATGCGCGCTCCAGCAGACGGGAGTGGAGGTAAAATACATCGCCTGGGAATGCTTCACGTCCTGGCGGACGACGCAGCAGCAGGGAAACCTGACGGTAAGCAACAGCCTGTTTGGACAGGTCATCGTAAACGATCAGTGCATCTTCACCGCGGTCACGGAAGTATTCGCCCATTGCGCAACCAGCATACGGTGCCAGATATTGCAGTGCAGCAGATTCAGACGCGGTAGCCACAACAACGATAGTGTTGGACAGTGCGCCGTGCTCTTCCAGTTTACGAACCACGTTAGAAATGGTGGACGCTTTCTGGCCGATAGCCACGTACACACATTTGATGCCGGAGTCACGTTGGTTGATGATCGCATCGATAGCCATCGCGGTTTTACCGGTCTGACGGTCACCGATGATCAGCTCACGCTGACCACGTC
Source organism: Citrobacter sp. JUb117 (assembly GCF_024809055.1). Taxonomy (NCBI): domain Bacteria; kingdom Pseudomonadati; phylum Pseudomonadota; class Gammaproteobacteria; order Enterobacterales; family Enterobacteriaceae; genus Citrobacter; species Citrobacter sp. JUb117. Next base: position 22,544 of record NZ_JANUFB010000006.1, on the reverse strand, counting down.
CGATTGGGATCATGGCATCAACGGATTTATAACCGGTCTGTACCGGCTGATCGACGGACTGACGTTCGATTACGCCCGGTGCGATAACTTCGATTGGCGAGAAGCCATCGTTATCAACCGGACCTTTACCGTCGATTGGGGAACCCAGAGTGTTCACCACACGACCCAGCAGGCCACGGCCTACCGGAACTTCAAGGATACGACCCGTACACTTAACCTTCATGCCTTCGGCGAGGTCAGCGTATGGACCCATCACAACTGCACCTACGGAGTCGCGCTCCAGGTTCAGTGCGATAGCGTAACGGTTACCCGGCAGGGAAATCATCTCACCCTGCATACAATCGGCAAGGCCGTGGATGCGGATAACACCGTCACTTACAGAAACAATAGTACCTTCGTTATGAGCTTCGCTCACAACACTGAACTGAGCAATGCGCTGCTTGATCAGTTCGCTGATTTCGGTGGAATTCAGTTGCATGCTCCAGTCCCCTTAAGACTGCAAGACGTCTGCAAGGCGCTCAAGACGGCCGCGTACGCTGCCATCAATGACCATATCACCCGCACGGATGATTACGCCCGCCATTACAGACTTATCGATTTTGCAATTCAGCTTAACTTTGCGTGACAGACGTTTTTCCATCGCGGCGCTGATCTTCGCAAGCTGCTCATCACTCAGTGCATTGGCAGAAGTGACTTCTACCTCAGAGATAGCCTCACTGGCTGCACGCAGGTGAATAAACTGCTCAAGAACATCCGGGAGCGCATTCAGACGGTTATTTTCAGCCATTACCTTAATCAGGTTTTGGCCGCTTTCGTCCAGCTGCTCACCGCAGACTGCGATAAACGACTCAGCGAGCGTTTCCGGCGCCAGCGCGCCAGAGAGAAGCTCTGCCATTTGTTCGTTCTTCGTCACCTCAGCGGCGAACGTCAGCATATCCTGCCAACGGTCAACGCTCTGGTGCTCAACGGCAAAGTCAAAAGCTGCTTTGGCGTAGGGGCGAGCTACCGTAATAAATTCAGACATCAGCCCCTCCCTCCTTACAGTTCAGCGACAAGTTTGTCCACGATGTCGCTGTTAGCAGCTTCATCCACGGAACGTTCGATGATCTTCTCGGCGCCAGCAACAGCCAGGATAGCGACTTGCTTACGCAGTTCTTCGCGAGCACGTTTACGTTCGGCGTCAATTTCCGCCTGCGCTTGTGCCACGATTTTAGTACGTTCCTGCTCTGCTTCAGTTTTGGCTTCGTCCAGGATCTGAGCGCGACGTTTGTTCGCCTGCTCAATGATTACCTGAGCTTCCGCCTTCGCTTTTTTCAGCTGGTCGGTCGCGCTGGCCTTTGCAAGGTCAAGATCCTTATGTGCTCGTTCCGCAGAAGCAAGACCGTCAGCAATTTCTTTCTGACGTTTTTCGATGGCTGCCATTAATGGCGGCCATACGTACTTCATGCAGAACAGAACGAACAGGACAAACGCGATGGCCTGGCCGAGGATTGTTGCGTTAAGATTCACAGCACAATGCCTCTATCTAGTTAACGTTCTGATATTGCTCTTAATTCAAGCAACGCTTACTACGCGACAGCGAACATCACGTACAGACCCAGACCTACAGCGATCATCGGGATAGCATCCACCAGACCCATAACGATAAAGAACTGAGTACGCAGCAGAGGAATCAGATCAGGTTGACGCGCTGCGCCTTCCAGGAATTTACCCCCGAGGATGCCGATACCGATCGCAGCACCGATTGCCGCCAGACCCATCATCACAGCGGCAGCCATGTACAGCAGATCCATATTCAGGTTTTCCATGACAGTCTCCAGTTTGTTTCAGTTAAAACGTAGTAGTGTTGGTAAATTAATGCTCTTCAGACGCCATCGACAGATAGACAATCGTCAGAACCATGAAGATGAAGGCTTGCAGCGTGATAATCAGTATGTGGAAAATGGCCCATGGCACATTCAGGATCCACTGTGACCACCACGGCAACAGACCAGCAATCAGAATGAAAATCAGCTCACCGGCATACATGTTACCGAACAGTCGTAAACCAAGAGAGATTGGTTTGGACAGCAGGCTTACCCCTTCAAGGATTAAGTTGACAGGAATGAACGCCCAGTGATTGAACGGCTGCAGCGTCAACTCTTTCGTGAAGCCACCGATGCCTTTCATTTTGATGCTGTAGAACAGAATGAGGATAAATACGCCCAGTGCCATCGACAGGGTGATGTTCACGTCAGCAGACGGAACCACACGCAGAGCCGGCAGGCCAAAGATATGCTCGCCGATGTACGGCAGCAGGTCGATAGGCAGTAAATCCATCAGGTTCATCAGGAATACCCAGACGAAAATCGTCAGGGCCAGCGGAGCAATCAGCTTGCTTTTGCCATGGTACATGTCTTTCACGCTACCATGTACAAAGCCGATTACCAGCTCAATCGCGGTCTGAAATTTACCCGGTACGCCGCTGGTTGCCTTTTTGGCCACGCTACGGAACACAAGCAGGAACAACAGACCCAGAACCACCGAGAAAAACATGGAGTCAATATTGAGCGTCCAGAAGGTGGCTGGGGGGTTGTGCGGATCCACCAGCGAGAATGTACGTAGGTCCAACTGAAGGTTATTCAGATGGTGTCCTATGTAATCCTGCGGCGTCATATTTTCTGAAGCCATGATGCCTTTACCCTTTGTTGTTAATTACAGCCGGTGCCAGTATCTGAACCACCAGCACCAAAACCCACGTAACGATCAGCGGCGTAAATACCGCCTTCAAAACCGCCAACGCCACCACCAGCAAAACCAGCATCGCTAACACCTTGAAGGCTTCGCCGAAGGCGAACGACCAGGCCACTCGACCTCTTGCTGGTGTATGTGCCTGGTGACGCCAGGCAAATATCATAAACAACATATTAGGCAGTAACACTGCCAATCCACCGCACAATGCGGAGATGCCCCAGAAAGGGTCTTTGAGGCTAAACAGCAATCCACTTGCCATTACCACCAGAAGCTGTGTGAGCAAAAGCTTACGTGCAACGTTTCGACTCAAGAGCGACATAGACATCACGTTTTTACTCCTGCTCCCTTCGAGGTACGCCGCGTGTCGTATAAAACGTTCTTTATGGCTTAGAGTCAAGCATCAAAAAGCGGACAAATTATACGGTGCGCCTTCGTGATTTCAAACAATAAGTAGCTAAAAAGTGAATAAATGTTTAAATATTTTTCTCTGGGCCACATTTATTACTTTTTGGCAAACTGTGAACGATCATGCAAAACTGCAAATACCGCGTAAACACTGGCTGAAAAGCGTGCGGCAGATCACATATTGAACATATTCACCTTCGCATAATTAAATTGCGTGGCAAATGATGCCTTTTCATCTTTTTGATATTTAAGCCTAAAAATCATCACTCTTTTAAAAATAGCGCCTAACAACAAAAACACCACTCATTGACATTTATAATAAAAAATTAACACACACCGATGATTGTTAGGTTCTATTTTTAGCAGCCTGATATTTTCACAGTTGACTTGTTTCACTTTTAACAAAAAACGGTACGTTATAGTTATGATGCAAAACAGTAAGTCACCGGTGAAATGTAACAACATTTAACCACACGATCACCCCTATTTTTTAACGCCTGACGCACCGTTTTATTTCTATTTTTTTTGACAAATATTAAATTTTGTTTGGCTTAATCACCACCAGATGACGTTCGCCATCCAGTTGTGGAACGCGTAATTTTTCAACCGACTCGACGCTGAACTCAGCAGGCAAAGAGGCAATTTCATCCTCAGGCAACTGCCCCTTCAACGCGTAAAAGCGTCCGTTTTGACCCGGTAAATGATGGCACCAGGTCACCATATCGTTCAGCGAAGCGAAAGCGCGGCTGATCACGCCATCAAAAGGCGGTTCCGAAGGAAAATCCTCAACCCGACTTTGTACCGGGGTGATGTTTTCCAGCTTGAGTTCATGCTGCACCTGACGCAAGAAGCGTACGCGTTTCCCCAAACTGTCTAACAGAGTGAAATGCGCATCTGGACGTACAATGGAGAGCGGAATACCCGGCAGCCCAGGACCCGTACCAACGTCAATAAAACGTTCTCCCTGCAGATGTGGCGCAACGACAATGCTGTCCAGAATATGACGTACCAGCATGTCGTTGGGATCACGCACCGACGTCAGGTTGTACGCTTTGTTCCATTTATGCAGCATATCGACATACGCTATCAGCTGATTTTTCTGGTGATCGGTAAGAGATATACCGGCATCGGCCAGCAGACGAGAGAGTTTGTTGAGCACGGTCGTTACCTGTTGATGATAATTTGCCCGATGGCACTAACGCTGACCGGGCCTACAAATTTGTAGGGCGGGCAAGCAAAGCGCCCCCGCCAAAATAGTGTGTCATTAAGCGCTGCGGCGCAGCATACCTTGTTTTTTCAGCCATACCAGCAAAATGGAGATGGCGGCAGGCGTAACGCCAGATATGCGCGATGCCTGACCGATAGACACCGGTTTGTGATCGTTCAGCTTGGCAATGACTTCATTCGACAAGCCGGATACCTGGCGATAATCCAGGGTCGCAGGCAACAGGGTGTTTTCATTACGCTGGTGTCTTTCGATCTCGTCCTGCTGGCGAGCGATATAGCCTTCGTACTTAACTTGAATCTCAACCTGTTCAGCGGCCTGAGCATCGTCAAGGCCTGGTGCAAACGCTGACAACGACGTCAGTTGCGCGTAGGTTACGTCCGGGCGACGCAGAAGATCTTCACCGCTGGCCTCACGTGACAACGGGGTCGCCAGGTAAGCGTTCACTTCTGCAGCAGTCTCGGCTAATGGGTTCACCCAAGTCGATTTCAGACGCTGACGTTCTTGTTCAATGCGCTCCAGTTTTTCATTGAAGCGCGCCCAGCGTGCATCATCCACCAGACCCAGCTCGCGTCCTTTTTCGGTCAGACGGAGATCGGCATTGTCCTCACGCAGCATCAAACGGTATTCCGCTCGTGAGGTAAACATGCGGTACGGTTCTTTGGTACCCAGCGTGCAGAGATCGTCCACCAGCACGCCGAGATAGGCCTGAGAACGCGCAGGCGCCCAGCCTTCTTTGTCGGCTGACAGGCGAGCAGCGTTGAGGCCCGCAAGTAAACCTTGCGCAGCGGCTTCTTCGTAACCCGTTGTACCGTTGATTTGTCCGGCAAAGAACAGGCCCTGAATAAATTTGCTTTCCAGAGTCGGTTTTAGGTCGCGCGGATCGAAGAAATCATACTCAATCGCGTAGCCAGGGCGGACGATTCGGGCGTTTTCCATCCCCTGCATTGAGCGGACAATTTGCATCTGCACATCAAACGGTAGGCTGGTGGAGATACCGTTCGGGTAAATTTCGTTGGACGTCAGTCCTTCCGGCTCGAGGAAAATCTGATGCTGGTTCCTGTCGGCAAAGCGCATCACTTTGTCTTCGATCGACGGGCAGTAGCGTGGGCCGATCCCTTCGATCACGCCAGCATACATCGGGCTACGATCGAGGTTATTGCGGATCACGTCATGGGTTTTCTCGTTGGTATACGTGATATAACACGGCATCTGGCGCGGGTGTTGAGAGACGTCGCCAAGGAACGAGAAGACCGGCATGGGGTTATCGCTGTTCTGCTGACCCAGCACGCTGAAATCGATAGTACGCGCATCAATTCGCGGTGGTGTACCTGTTTTCAGGCGGCTGACGCGTAGCGGCAGTTCGCGCAGGCGGCGTGACAGCGGAATAGACGGCGGATCGCCTGCACGGCCACCGCTGTAGTTGTCCAGACCGATATGAATTTTACCGTCGAGGAAGGTTCCGACCGTTAAGACTACGGCTTTGGCACGGAACTTCAGTCCCATTTGGGTCACTGCCCCGACAACACGATCGTTTTCCACAATCAGATCTTCAACCGCCTGCTGGAAGATCATCAGGTTTGGCTGATTCTCCAGAGCAGTACGAACGGCCTGGCGATACAGCACGCGGTCTGCCTGAGCACGGGTGGCGCGCACCGCCGGTCCTTTGCTCGCGTTTAGTATCCTAAACTGAATGCCTGCATGGTCGATCGCTTTGGCCATCAGCCCACCGAGCGCATCCACTTCTTTTACCAGGTGTCCTTTCCCAATACCGCCGATCGCCGGGTTGCAGCTCATCTGTCCCAGAGTGTCGATATTGTGTGTCAACAGCAGGGTCTGTTGACCCATTCGCGCCGCGGCCATCGCGGCCTCGGTGCCTGCATGACCCCCGCCAATGATGATGACGTCAAAAGGATCCTGATAAAACATGGTAATTGCCTCGCATAACGCGGTGTGAAAATGGATTGAAGCCCGGGCCGTGGATTCTACTCAACTTTAGTCGATCGAGAAAGACCTTGGATCCTGGGTATTAAAAAGAAGATCTTTTTATTTAGAGATCTGTTTTATTGTGATCTCTTATTAGGATCGCGATGTTCTGTGGATAAGGGCGATCCTCTGAATAAGATCAACACGTTGCTGAGGATCATTAACTGTGAATGATCGGTGATCCTGGTCCGTATAAGCTGGGATCAAAATGAAGGGTTATACACAACTCAAAAACTGAACAACGGTTGTTCTTTGGATAACTACCGGTTGATCCAAGCTTACTACCAGAGTTATCCACACTCGATCGCACGATCTTTACACGTTTTTGAGTAAATTAATCCAGGATCCGAGCCAAACTTCTGCTGGATCTTCCGGAATGTCGTGTTCGAGGACGTTGATCTTGAGTGTTTCGCCTATCTGTTTTGCACCAGACGCGGTCAGTTCAGTCTGTAATTTATCGATCGCGCCACAGAAGGTGTCATATTCGCAACTGCCAATGCCGATTGCACCAAAACGAACCTGGGAAAGGTCGGGTTTCTGAGACTGAAGATCGTTATAGAAGGGAAGCAGGTTGTCCGGAATGTCTCCCGCACCGTGCGTTGAGCTGATCACCAGCCAAATGCCACAGCTTGAAAGCTCCTCGACCTGCGGGCCGTGCAAGGTTTCGGTTGAAAAACCTGCATCCTCCAGCTTTTCAGCCAGATGTTCTGCAACGTATTCAGCACCGCCAAGGGTACTGCCGCTGATAAGAGTAATGTCTGCCATGCTCGCCCACCTCTATAAAGAGTGCGTATTGTACGCTGTGAGCGAGCTGGGATCTACCTGTGGAAAAATAGGGGATTAAAAAAAACGATTATGGACGAATAGTACGCATAATCGGGTTCTGCAGGACGATCAAGGTTTCAGTGGACTGAATTTCATCGATTGTTTGGATCTTGTTGATAAGTACCTGCTGTAAGGCGTCGATGGATCGGCACATGACCTTAATAAAGATGCTGTAGTGCCCGGTGGTGTAATACGCTTCGGTTACTTCATCAAGGCTTTCCAGTCTGGCCAATGCGGACGGATAGTCCTTCGCGCTTTTCAGGATGATGCCGATAAAACAGCCAACGTCATAGCCCAACTGTTTGGGGCTGACGTCAATGCGCGCCCCGGTAATGATCCCAGCCTGTTTCATCTTCTCTACGCGCACGTGGATCGTCCCCGGGCTGACACCAAACTGTTTAGCCAGTTCAGCGTAGGCTGTACGGGCATTTTCCATTAGGGCGTCGAGAATGCCGCGGTCCAGATTGTCGATCTGATAATTTTCCATAGGTTTTTCTTATGTAGATTGATGATTCGCTCTATTTTAGCGGTTTATTTTAACGAATTAAAATCTAATGAGGCTTTTTGTTTGTTGATTATTGAATATTGACCGCATTCTGTTGCTTAATCATAGGCAACAGGACACAGGAGTAAACATAATGAAAACCGCTTACATTGCCAAACAACGTCAAATTAGCTTCGTGAAATCTCACTTTTCTCGCCAACTGGAAGAGCGTCTGGGGCTGATTGAAGTCCAGGCACCGATCCTGAGCCGTGTAGGAGATGGCACGCAGGATAACTTGTCGGGCTGTGAAAAAGCGGTGCAGGTGAAAGTGAAAGCTTTGCCAGACGCCCAGTTCGAAGTGGTGCATTCACTGGCGAAGTGGAAGCGTCAAACGCTGGGACAACACGACTTCAGCGCGGGTGAGGGGCTGTACACGCACATGAAAGCCCTGCGCCCGGATGAAGACCGTCTCTCTCCGCTTCACTCGGTCTATGTGGACCAGTGGGACTGGGAGCGCGTAATGGGCGATGGTGAGCGTCAATTCTCCACCCTGAAAAGCACGGTAGAGGCTATCTGGGCGGGAATTAAGGCGACCGAAGCGGCGGTAAGCAAAGAATTTGGTCTGGCACCGTTCCTGCCAGAGCAGATCCATTTTGTTCACAGCCAGGAGTTGTTAGCGCGTTATCCGGATCTTGATGCCAAAGGGCGTGAACGCGCCATCGCGAAAGATCTGGGTGCGGTATTCTTGGTGGGGATCGGCGGCAAGCTCAGCGATGGTCATCGTCATGACGTACGTGCGCCGGATTATGATGACTGGAGTTCGGCTTCCGAGCTGGGTTACGCCGGTCTGAACGGCGATATTCTGGTCTGGAACCCGGTTCTTGAAGATGCGTTTGAACTGTCTTCCATGGGGATCCGTGTGGATGCCGATGCGTTGAAACACCAGCTTTCCCTGACGGGCGACGAAGATCGCCTGAGTCTGGAATGGCACCAGGCGCTGCTGCGTGGCGAAATGCCGCAGACCATTGGCGGCGGTATTGGTCAGTCACGTTTGACCATGTTGTTGCTGCAGTTGCCGCATATTGGTCAGGTACAGTGCGGCGTATGGCCGGCGCAGGTCCGTGAAAGCGTCGACTCCCTGCTGTAAGTATTAACGCTGCCAGCGTCTGAGCAGGCGGCTTCGCATCCCGGTATCAAAGCGCCAGATATGATCGAAAATGCGCATGATGCCGGGTTTGCCATGGGCTGACATCGCAACCGCATGAAAACGGTGTTGATGCACCCGCTGTAACTCCCCAACTTTACTCACTACTTCATCAGGCAATCGCTGAGCGATAAAATCCGAAATCACGACCGCGTCAGCATCAAACCACTCCCGTCCCTGCATCCTTTCAATAATGGCGCGAAAACAGCTGGCAATATCCGTACCGCCGCGAAAACGCTGGCTTAAGAAACGGATCGCCTGCTCAATGCCCTGTGGACCAGACAGTTCGTAGCGCACAACTTCAGTCGAAAATAACATGATGTAGCAGCGACGGTTATCGGCAAGGGCTACGCGCATTAGCGCCAGACAAAAGGCTTTCGCGCACTGCTCATTAAATCCTCCCATTGAACCCGACGTATCCACGCAGACAATAAATGGTCCGCGAGGCTGCTCGTCAAAATCCTGATGCACGACCGGGCGCTCGGTGACTTTTTCACGCCAGGCTTCGCCATGCAGGCGGTATGTCAGCAGCTGTTTTTCCACCAGCCGCCGATAGAACTCATATTCCAGTTCGGTGATGCCAAGGGTCGCCAGCTCCGGAGGGAGTAAACGCAGAATATCGTCGCTTTGTTGGATGCCATCAACCTGCTCCGGGACGGTGGCGGGTTCGCGTACCAGCGTGCGAAAGGTTTCCATTGGCGCATCTTTCCGCGGAACCGATTTGGCTTCCCGGGAGCGTCCCAACTGTTCGGCTAAGCGTTGGAGTTCGGGCTGCTGCGTCAGGAAATCACCGTACTTCACGATCAACTGGTAATCGCCGCGCTTGATTTGACCGGCGCTCATGTCCCATAAACGGCCTGCGGCGGTGTCGTTTTCCGCCAGCACCGGATCCAGCTGTCCGCTCAGCGTCATACGTTCCTGAACTTCACTGAGCAACTGTTCGCGTTCTTCTTCCAGCAACTGGTGATTCAGCGTGGTGGTTTGAATCACCAGGCTTAAACGCCAGCGTTGTAAAAACAGCGTGTGCAGCGCGGGAGTGAATGTACTGTTGCCATCAACCAATTGTTGGGCTTGCCCGGCATAGGGGGAATGTAACCGGTGCAGTAGCGTTAATATTTGCGGTAACTGGACGATAAACTGCGGGGTGGAAAGGAGCTGACTTTGCTGGTAGCACATCACTTCTTCCGTCAGTTCCGGCGGTACGCGGGTATCTTTCAGACGGTTGCGTAATGCCTCGCGCCAGCGGGGAAGATCGTTGGCTATCGCCTTCTTTAGCCGGGGGAATTTTTCAAAAAAAACCGCCAGCTGTGGGGAGGCCAGCAGCGCGAGGATCATCTCTTCGATCATCCCCTCTTCGCTTACCGCCAACATGATATTCAGCGTATCAAGCGTCAGCATTGCTGTGCCTGGCGGATCTGCTCGCCAACGTCTTGCAGGCTGGCTTCAATCCGGCCTAACCAGTCGCTATGGATAAACAGACATTTTTGCTGTTCGCTAAACCCGCGGTGCTGCTGGTGCCACTCGGTATCGAGCGCCTCAAGCTGCTCTTTTATCTCGCTGGGCATATTCTCTTTCGATGAACCCGGAAGTGCCAGGCGGGAGCCTTGTAAGCTGACGTCGCGCACGACCAGGTGCTGGTCGCTGTCGACTTCCATATTCAGCATCTGGGCAAAGCCTATGCCGTTTAGCTTGCCGCGGATCTCACTGCCTTTGGTCAGCCACTGCTCCAGCGCGCTACGCTCAAACGCAATATGAATAACGTCCATATCATGCAGTTTTAAAGGCTTTTGTAGCAGCAACGTCACTACCGCCGTATTAACGTCTGCAGGTAAATCATAATGTGGACGACGGCTGAACATCCCACCCTGGCGAATAACGGTAAAGGCGGTTTTATCGCTCTGTTGCTGCTGTAACTGGAGGCGGCGCTGCACAATCGCGCCGAGGCGCGTTAGCATTGATTGCTGCTGCCAGGCGTGTCCGGTCATCAATATTTCAATCTGCTGCTGCATCAGATTCAGGCTTTGTGCGTCGTACCACAGGCAATCTTTCAACAGGATAAGATCGATAGGCGCAACCGCATCACGTCCGCTAAAGAAGGCGCTGGCCTGCAACAGGCGGATCGCTTTTTTCCAGCGACGGTCAGAGACGTAAGGAGCGTTCGGTAGTGCATCCAACTGCTGGCGCAGCGTATAGACCAACTCAAAGACGCGATCGGGAAGCGTGATGGTGCCGATATCTTTTTGCCACTGGTAATACTCTTCATCGGTCACCTGTAACGTTGCCGGAACAGGGGTGTCGCTTTCATCCTGCTGGCTTAACAACATGGAGCGGAAGTTGGCCTTGTCCTGCACCTTGTCCAGCCACAGGCGAATTAGCATACGGTCGTACAGTGCTTCCAGGCTGCTGTCTGCTTCAGGCAGTTCGTTAGAGGCCGCCACCAGCAGACGCATCGGGATTTTTTCCTCAAACGCGCCGTTGCGGAAGTGGCGTTCGTTAATGGCGGTCAGCAGGGTGTTGAGGATGGCCGGGCCCGCCTTCCAGATTTCATCCAGAAAAACGATTTCAGCTTCGGGAAGATAACCCGCCGTTAAGCGCTCATAGCGCCCTTCATCTTTCAGGGCCTGAATAGATAGCGGGCCGAAGACTTCTTCTGGCGTGGAGAAGCGCGTCATCAAATATTCGAAAGCGCGCGCATTTTTAAACGCAAACTTCAGCCGACGTGCAATTAAGCTTTTTGCGATCCCTGGCGGGCCGAGTAAGAACACACTCTCACCGCTAAGCGCCGCCAGCAGGCACAGACGAATGGCGTGGCTACGTTCATAGAGTCCCTTTTCCAGCGCATTGCTCAGACGGGAAATTCTTTCCGCTAATAAATGTGGGTGAGCCATAATGAAGTGGCGTCCTTTCGCCAAATGTACTGCGTAAACTGCGAGTATAGATGCTTCACACCAGTGCAGTAATAGACTGAAGGTGCGCTTATTTTTCTTTGAGCCAGATTAATCTGGTCTCATTTAGGGGTACGATTTTGCGATTAATCGTGCATACTGTGCGCCTTTTTGTGGGCCAAGGGACTACGCACACATTTCTTATATATACACCAAATCAATCAAGCTGCACGAAGACGGTAAATGAGTTATCTCCTGGGATGGGCGGAATAACGAGTGAAGCCAATGGAAGCGGCCTGAAGAATGACGTGTATAAACGAAAGACGAGTCTATGAGCACTGATAATAAGCAATCATTGTCTGCGATTACCCTTGCAGCTATTGGGGTTGTCTACGGTGATATTGGTACCAGCCCACTTTATACACTCCGTGAATGTTTGTCTGGGCAGTTCGGTTTTGGCGTTGAACGTGATGCCGTGTTTGGTTTTCTCTCGCTGATTTTCTGGTTGCTGATCTTTGTTGTCTCCATCAAGTACCTGACGTTTGTCATGCGTGCGGATAACGCCGGAGAAGGCGGGATCCTGACGCTAATGTCACTGGCCGGGCGTAATACGTCGGCGCGAACGACCTCAATGCTGGTCATTATGGGGTTGATAGGCGGCAGCTTCTTCTATGGTGAGGTGGTGATTACGCCGGCTATTTCGGTGATGTCGGCGATCGAAGGTCTGGAGATCGTGGCACCGCAACTGGATACCTGGATTGTTCCGCTCTCTATTATTGTCCTGACACTGCTGTTTATGATTCAAAAGCACGGTACTGGTACCGTGGGTAAGCTTTTTGCACCTATTATGCTGGTTTGGTTCCTGGTGCTGGCGGTGTTGGGCGTACGTAGCATTATTGCTAACCCGGAAGTGCTGCAGGCGTTAAACCCAATGTGGGCGGTGCATTTCTTCCTCGAATATAAAACGCTGTCGTTTATTGCGCTGGGCGCGGTGGTGCTGTCGATCACCGGCGTTGAAGCGCTGTACGCGGATATGGGCCACTTTGGTAAGTTCCCCATTCGCCTGGCGTGGTTTTCTGTAGTGTTACCTTCGCTGGTGCTGAACTATTTTGGCCAGGGTGCATTGCTGTTAAAACATCCGGAAGCGATCAAAAACCCGTTCTTCCTGCTGGCTCCGGACTGGGCATTGATTCCCCTGCTGATCCTTGCCGCGCTGGCCACGGTTATTGCCTCGCAGGCGGTGATCTCTGGTGTATTCTCATTGACGCGGCAGGCGGTACGTCTGGGATATCTGTCGCCGATGCGTATCATCCATACTTCAGAGATGGAGTCAGGGCAAATCTATATTCCGTTCGTCAACTGGATGCTGTACATCGCCGTGGTGATTGTGATTGTCAGCTTTGAGCACTCCAGTAACCTGGCCGCCGCGTACGGTATTGCGGTGACGGGGACGATGGTGCTGACGTCTATTCTGTCGACAACCGTGGCGCGCAAAAACTGGCACTGGAATAAATACTTTGTGTTCCTGATTCTGGTGGCCTTCCTGTGCATTGATATTCCGCTGTTCTCCGCGAACCTTGATAAGCTGATTTCTGGTGGTTGGCTGCCGCTGACGCTGGGTCTGGTGATGTTCACCATCATGACCACCTGGAAAAGCGAGCGCTTCCGTCTGCTGCGTCGTATGCATGAACACGGTAATTCTCTGGAGGCGATGATTGCTTCTCTGGAGAAATCGCCGCCGGTACGCGTGCCTGGCACAGCGGTGTATATGTCCCGTGCCATGAATGTCATCCCGTTTGCGCTTCTGCATAACCTCAAACATAACAAGGTGCTGCATGAACGCGTGATCCTGCTGACTCTGCGTACAGAAGATGCGCCGTATGTTCATAATGTGCGTAGGGTGCAAATTGAGCAGCTGTCGCCGACCTTCTGGCGCGTGGTGGCCAGCTACGGCTGGCGCGAAACACCAAACGTAGAGGAAGTGTTCCATCGCTGCGGGCTGGAAGGCCTAAGCTGTCGGATGATGGAAACCTCGTTCTTCATGTCGCACGAGTCGCTGATTGTCGGCAAACGTCCGTGGTATTTACGCCTGCGCGGCAAATTGTATCTGCTGTTGCAGCGCAATGCGCTACGTGCACCGGACCAGTTTGAGATCCCACCTAACCGGGTGATTGAGCTCGGGACGCAGGTCGAGATTTAACGTTACCGACGCCCTCTTTCTTCATGAAAGGGGGCGTTTTGTTTTCCCCCTCACATTTTCCTTTCTTCTGATGATACGGCTTGCGAAACGTTTCGATGACGATCACATTTTCGTAACGTCATGGTGGTTTTATGTGCATTCTTCAGACTAAACTTATCACCAGCGAAACGTTTCGCTAGTGGGGAAAGAAAATGAAGAAAGGCACGGTACTCAACTCTGAAATTTCATCGGTGATCTCCCGTCTGGGGCATACCGATACGCTGGTGGTGTGTGATGCGGGTTTACCCATCCCAAATAGTACTACGCGTATCGATATGGCATTAACCCAGGGCGTACCTTCTTTTATGCAGGTACTGGACGTGGTCACGCGTGAAATGCAGGTCGAGTCGGCCATTCTCGCGACGGAAATCAAACAACATAATCCGCAACTCCACGAAACGTTGCTCAGCCACATTGAGCAACTGCAACAACACCAGGGAAATACCATAGAAATTCGTTACACCACGCATGAACAATTCAAAAAACAAACCGCAGACAGTCAGGCGGTAATTCGCAGCGGAGAATGTTCTCCGTATGCGAATATCATTCTTTGTGCTGGCGTCACGTTCTGAGGCCATCATGAACGCACTACTGCAACTCAAAGGGATCGATAAAGCGTTCCCGGGCGTTAAAGCGCTATCCGGCGCCGCGTTGAATGTTTACTCCGGCCGCGTTATGGCGCTGGTGGGCGAAAACGGCGCGGGCAAATCCACCATGATGAAAGTCCTGACTGGTATCTACACTCGTGATGCCGGTTCGTTATTGTGGCTGGGGAAAGAAACCACCTTTAACGGTCCTAAATCCTCTCAGGAAGCAGGGATCGGCATCATTCACCAGGAACTGAACCTGATCCCGCAACTCACCATCGCCGAGAACATTTTCCTCGGCCGTGAGTTTGTGAATCGCTTTGGCAAAATCGACTGGAAGAAGATGTATGCCGAAGCAGACCAGTTGCTGGCTAAACTTAATCTGCGTTTTAAAAGCGACAAGCTGGTCGGTGAGCTATCGATTGGCGATCAGCAGATGGTTGAAATCGCCAAAGTGCTGAGCTTTGAATCCCGGGTCATCATTATGGATGAACCGACGGATGCGTTGACGGATACCGAAACCGAATCCCTGTTCCGCGTGATCCGTGAACTTAAATCTCAGGGACGCGGCATTGTCTATATTTCTCACCGCATGAAAGAGATTTTCGAAATTTGTGATGATGTGACGGTGTTCCGTGATGGGCAGTTTATTGCCGAACGTGAAGTGGCCTCACTGACCGAAGATTCACTCATTGAAATGATGGTGGGACGTAAGCTGGAAGATCAGTACCCGCGGCTGGATAAAGCACCTGGCGATGTGCGCCTGAAGGTCGATAACTTGTGCGGCCCTGGAGTGCATGATGTGTCATTCACGCTGCGTAAAGGTGAGATCCTTGGCGTGTCGGGTCTGATGGGTGCCGGACGTACCGAATTGATGAAAGTGCTATACGGCGCGCTGCCGCGCACCAGTGGTTACGTCACGCTTGACGGGCATGAAGTGGTTACGCGTTCTGAACAGGATGGGCTGGCCAACGGCATCGTCTATATTTCTGAAGACCGCAAACGCGACGGCTTAGTGCTGGGCATGTCGGTGAAAGAGAACATGTCGTTGACCGCATTGCGTTACTTCAGCCGTGCGGGCGGCAGTCTGAAACACAAAGATGAGCAGCAGGCGGTGGGCGATTTTATCCGTCTGTTCAATGTGAAAACGCCCTCGATGGAACAGGCAATCGGCCTGCTCTCCGGTGGCAATCAGCAAAAAGTGGCGATTGCGCGTGGTTTGATGACCCGGCCCAAAGTGCTGATCCTCGATGAACCCACGCGCGGCGTGGATGTTGGGGCTAAAAAAGAGATTTACCAGCTAATCAACCAGTTTAAGGCTGATGGGCTGAGCATCATTCTGGTCTCTTCGGAGATGCCAGAAGTATTGGGCATGAGCGATCGCATTATCGTCATGCATGAAGGGCATCTCGGCGGTGAATTCACTCGCGAGCAGGCCACTCAGGAAGTATTAATGGCTGCCGCTGTGGGCAAGCTTAATCGCGTGAATCAGGAGTAAAAAAGATGACTACCCAGGCTGTTTCTGGTCGCCGTTATTTCACTAAAGCATGGCTTCTGGAGCAAAAGTCGCTCATCGCTCTGTTAGTGCTGATCGCGATTGTTTCCACCATGAGCCCCAACTTTTTTACCGTTAATAACCTGTTCAACATTCTCCAGCAAACGTCGGTTAACGCCATCATGGCCGTTGGTATGACGCTGGTTATTCTGACGTCGGGTATCGATCTGTCTGTGGGTTCGCTACTGGCGCTTACCGGTGCCGTTGCTGCTTCGATTGTGGGTCTTGAAGTCAACGCGTTGGTGGCCGTTGCCGCTGCGCTGGCGTTAGGTGCGGCAGTTGGTGCCGTGACTGGCGTTATTGTGGCAAAAGGCCGCGTGCAGGCGTTTATCGCCACGCTGGTGATGATGCTGCTGCTGCGCGGCGTCACCATGGTGTACACCAACGGCAGTCCGGTAAACACCGGCTTTACCGACAATGCCGATCTGTTTGGCTGGTTTGGTATTGGTCGTCCGTTAGGCGTCCCTACGCCAGTATGGATCATGGGGATTGTCTTCCTGGCCGCGTGGTACATGCTGCACCATACCCGTCTGGGTCGATATATTTATGCGCTGGGCGGTAACGAAGCGGCAACGCGTCTGTCCGGTATCAGCGTCAATAAGATCAAAATTATCGTTTATTCACTCTGTGGGCTGCTGGCATCGCTGGCAGGCATCATCGAAGTGGCGCGTCTCTCCTCAGCGCAACCGACGGCGGGTACCGGCTATGAGCTGGATGCTATCGCGGCGGTGGTATTAGGCGGCACCAGCCTTGCGGGCGGTAAAGGACGTATTGTTGGTACGCTGATCGGCGCACTGATTCTCGGTTTCCTCAATAATGGTTTGAATTTGTTAGGTGTTTCCTCCTATTACCAGATGATCGTTAAAGCAGTGGTCATTTTGCTGGCGGTACTGGTAGACAACAAAAAGCAGTAACAACGACTACAGGACATCTTAAATATGAACATGAAAAAACTGGCTACCCTGGTTTCTGCTGTTGCGCTGAGTGCCACCGTGAGCGCGAATGCGATGGCAAAAGATACCATTGCGCTGGTGGTCTCTACCCTTAACAACCCGTTCTTTGTCTCTCTGAAGGATGGGGCGCAAAAAGAAGCCGATAAGCTGGGTTATAACCTGGTGATTCTGGACTCGCAGAACAACCCGGCGAAAGAGTTGGCGAACGTTCAGGACTTAACCGTGCGTGGAACCAAAATTCTGCTGATTAACCCAACCGACTCCGATGCCGTGGGTAATGCCGTGAAGATGGCTAACCAGGCGAAAATTCCGGTGATCACCCTGGACCGTCAGGCAACCAAAGGGGACGTTGTCAGCCATATTGCGTCTGATAACGTGCTGGGCGGTAAAATTGCCGGTGACTACATCGCGAAGAAAGCAGGCGAAGGTGCGAAAGTTATCGAACTGCAGGGTATTGCCGGAACATCGGCGGCGCGTGAGCGTGGCGAAGGTTTCCAGCAGGCCGTTGCGGCACACAAATTTAACGTGCTGGCTAGCCAGCCGGCAGATTTCGACCGTACCAAAGGTCTGAACGTTATGCAGAACCTGCTGACCGCGCATCCTGATGTGCAGGCCGTATTTGCTCAGAACGATGAAATGGCACTGGGCGCGCTGCGTGCTCTGCAAACGGCGGGTAAATCTGATGTGATGGTGGTTGGATTTGACGGCACGCCTGATGGCGAAAAAGCGGTAAATGATGGCAAACTGGCTGCGACCATCGCTCAGTTACCGGATCAGATTGGCGCGAAAGGCGTTGATATTGCGGATAAGGTACTGAAGGGCGAGAAGGTTCAGGCTAAATATCCGGTTGACCTGAAGCTGGTCATCAAGCAGTAATAGCGATTCAGGCCGCTCGCGACCTGATGGTGACATAAATACGCCATCCTCAGAGCGTTGAAGATGAAAGCGTAAAAAGAAAAGCAGGGCACGCGCCACCCTAACCCGGTGGCGCACTTTGACTTGGAATTCCGAACATGAAAACCGCAGGCAACCTCGTTGTACTTGGCAGCATTAATGCCGATCACATCCTTAACCTTAACTCTTTTCCGACACCTGGCGAAACCGTAACCGGTAGCCACTATCAGGTCGCATTTGGCGGAAAAGGCGCGAACCAGGCGGTTGCTGCGGGTCGTAGTGGTGCGAATATCGCCTTCATTGCCTGTACAGGAGATGACGATATTGGTGAGCGTGTACGTAAACAATTAGCCAGCGATAACATCGATATTGCGCCTGTTAGCGTGATTTCTGGCGAAGCGACCGGCGTGGCGCTGATTTTTGTTAATGCGGAAGGCGAGAACGTTATCGCTATTCATGCCGGGGCGAATGCCGCACTTTCTCCTGCGTTAGTGGAAGCTCAACATGACCGTATTGCGCAGGCCTCGGCCTTACTGATGCAGTTAGAGTCGCCCATTGAAAGCGTACTGGCTGCGGCAAAAATTGCGCGTCGACATAATACGACGGTCGCGCTTAATCCGGCTCCGGCTCGTGAACTCCCTGACGAACTGCTGTCGCTGGTAGATATCATTACCCCGAATGAAACGGAAGCTGAAAAGCTGACCGGGATCCGGGTAGAAAACGATGAAGATGCCGCTAAAGCAGCGCTGGCGCTGCACGCAAAGGGAATTCACACCGTACTGATTACCTTAGGAAGTCGTGGTGTGTGGGCTAGCGTAAACGGTGAAGGTCATCGTGTTCCTGGTTTTAAAGTGGACGCCGTTGATACCATCGCTGCCGGTGATACCTTTAACGGTGCGTTAATTACCGCGTTACTGGAAGATACACCGTTGCCTGAGGCGATTCGCTTTGCGCATGCGGCCGCGGCGATTGCGGTAACGCGTAAAGGTGCACAACCTTCCGTTCCGTGGCGCGAAGAAATTGAGGCGTTTTTAGGTCAGCAGAGGTAACGCTTGGCTACAATGAAGGACGTTGCCCGCCTGGCGGGTGTTTCCACGTCGACGGTTTCTCACGTCATTAATAAAGATCGCTTTGTCAGCGAGGCTATCACCGGCAAAGTTGACGCTGCGATTAAAAAGCTTAACTACGCGCCTTCCGCGCTGGCGCGTAGCCTCAAGTTGAATCAGACTCGCACCATTGGCATGTTAATCACAGCCAGTACCAACCCCTTCTATTCAGAACTGGTACGCGGCGTTGAGCGTAGCTGTTTTGAGCGCGGCTACAGTCTGGTTTTGTGCAACACCGAAGGCGATGAACAGCGCATGAATCGTAATCTGGAGACGCTGATGCAAAAGCGGGTGGACGGCTTACTGCTGCTCTGCACTGAAACCCATCAGCCTTCCATGGAGATCATGCAGCGCTACCCTTCTATTCCCACCGTGATGATGGACTGGTCACCCTTTGAAGGGGAAAGTGACCTGATTCAGGACAATTCCCTGCTGGGTGGCGATCTGGCAACTCAGCATCTCATTGATAAGGGTTTTACGCGCATAGCTTGTATTACCGGTCCACTGGATAAAACGCCGGCACGTTTGCGGCTGGAGGGATACCGGGAAGCGATGAAGCGTGCAGGGCTGGATATTCCTCAGGGCTATGAGATCACCGGTGATTTTGAGTTCGGCGGTGGGTTTGAAGCCATGCAAACGCTGTTGTTACATAACCAGCGACCACAGGCTGTTTTTGCGGGCAATGATGCAATGGCTGTGGGGGCGTATCAGGCTCTGTATCAGTCAGGATTGCGCATTCCGCAGGATATGGCGGTCGTGGGCTATGATGATATCGAACTGGCGCGCTACATGACGCCGCCGCTCACCACAATTCATCAACCGAAAGATGAACTGGGTGAGCTAGCCATCGACGTATTAATCCACCGCATGGCGCAGCCCGCTTTACAGCAACAGCGCCTGCAGCTTACTCCTGTTCTGATGGTGCGGGGGTCGGTTTAGACTTATGCCGATCATTGATCAGGTTGCGGCCATCTTTGGCTTTTAGCAGCATGAACATCAGCGCTGATATCACCGTAATCGCGCCCATCGTAATAAAGGTATAGTGGAACTGTTCTACCGTATTGGTTCCTTCCATGCCTTCATAGACACGCAGTACGGCGGCACTAATCGCTACCCCTAAGCTGATTGACAGCTGCTGCGTGACGGCTAACACGCTGTTGCCGCTACTGGCATTATCATCGGTTAGATCCGCAAGGGTAATGGTATTCATTGAAGTAAACTGGGTGGACATTCCCATACCTAAAATGAACAGCGGCAGGATCAGCATCCAGACTGGCATCGCGGGAGATTGCAAAGAGAACTGCGCAATCATCAGGCCGATAAATACCGTGACGCCGACCAGCGTGGTGCGGTAGCCAAGACGACGCAGAACCTGCGTCACCATCGATTTCGCCAGAATAGATCCCAGCGCCGTCGGCGCCATCATGCAACCGGCTATTAGCGCCGGGTAGCCAAAGCCTACCTGCAACATCAGCGGCATTAAGAAAGGGACACACCCCGTTCCCAGACGTGTGGCAAGGTTTCCCGCGATACCGACCGAGAAGGTGCGGGTCTTAAAGATTGGCAGAGAAATTAACGGTGTGGGATGGCGGCGCGCGTGGCGGATGTAAGCGAGCAGCAGCAAAATGCTACCAAGAATAATGCTGAGGGCGACCCAACTGGCGACAAGCTTTTCACCGAACAACTCCACGCCGCTGGAGAACAGTACCAGACTCAGACCAAAGAGAAAGAAGCCAGTCATATCAAAACGGCGGCGCGGCGTCGTGAAGTTAGGCATATATTTGCGGGCGTAGAAGATGCCGGCGATGCCAATCGGAATATTAATCAAGAAGATCCAATGCCAGCTGGCCCACGTGACCAGTACTCCGCCCAGGACCGGACCTAAAATGGGTCCCACCAGTCCCGGCATAGTCACGAAGTTAAGGACCGGGAGCAGCTCACTGCGCGGGTAGGCGCGTAATAGCGCCAGGCGGGCAACCGGCATCATCATTGCACCACCAATGCCTTGTATCACGCGGAAAATAACCAGTTGGGTTAAAGAGCCGGAGAGTGCACAGGCAAGTGAACCCAGAGTAAACAGACTCACGGCAATCATAAAGATACGTCGGGTGCCGAAGCGGTCAGCCAGCCAGCCACTTACCGGGATCAACATCGCTACCGTCAGGGTGTAGCTGATAATGGCAGACTGCATGGCGAGTGGGGAGCGGTTGAGGCTGTGCGCGATGGCGGGTAACGCAGTATTAAGGATGGTGGCGTCTAATGCCTGCATAAAAAAGGCCATGGCTGCGATCCATGGCAGTCCGGCCATACTGCGCGATTTCTTTTCAGGCATGTTATTTATCCGGGAGATCGTTAGGAGCTATCAGCAATGCCTGACAGGCGGTGAAGGCGCGATCGCCATCGCTCTCCTCTATGGCATCGACAATAGCCTGATGCAAATCCAGCTTTACTACGTCGTTATAGGTAATAGAGGTAAAATAGGTCTGGTAGACGGAATGGAATAACGAGGCAAAGGAGATCAGAAATGGATTCGCACTCATTTCATAGATGTGCTCATGCCAGGCGATATCAACCTCAATCCAGCGCTCGCGCTTAAAGTTCCTTTTCAGCTCGACCATCTCTTCCATTAACGTAGTCAGATGTGCTTTTTGTTCTGCTGTGCCGATAGTCGCCGCCAGTAAACAGGCTTGAGGCTCCAGGCTAATGCGCATCACCAGAAAATGTTTGATGACCTGAGGGAAATTATCTTCCGTCATCCACCAGGTGAGCAGTTCCTGATCGAGAAAGTTCCAGTTTGCTTGTGGCATAACGCGAGTACCAATACGCGGGCGCGGTAATACCATACCTTTTGCCGTTAATGTCTTTACCGCTTCCCTTACCGCTGTACGGCTCACACCGAACTGGCTGCCCAGTTCTATTTCACCTGGTAGGATGGCGCCTGGCGCGTACTCACCTTTTAATATTCGCTGAGCCAGCTTTTCGGCCAGAACATAGGAAAGGTTTTTCTGTGCGGCTAGCTGTTGGGCATTTAAAGGCATGAATGTTCTTCCTTACTCTTTCTCTTATTCATTAGTATGCCATCAGGAAGTGTGATTGCGGTTGCAAAAACGGCAGATTGCTTATTTTATGGCATGTTAAAGACAGTTTTGGTGAAATAACGCGCACTCAGAAAGTTATTTTAAATTTCCTCTTGTCAGCCTGAAATAACTCCCTATAATGCGCCTCCACTGACACGGAACAACGGATTACAAGCCGCCGGGTCAGCGGGGTTCCACTGAGAACCCTGCGGAGAAAAGCGGAAAGAAATGCTTGACTCTGAATGAGGAAAACGTATTATACGGGACCTCGCAACGGTGAGCGAAAGCCGCGTTGCACTGCTCTTTAACAATTTATCAGACAATCTGTGTGGGCACTCGAAGATACGGATTCTTAACGTCGCAAGACGAAAAATGAATACCAAGTC